>NZ_SNWA01000001.1:1559305-1871166 GCF_004361815.1 Paraburkholderia sp. BL10I2N1
TCTGGATCAGTTTCACTCCGCCGCGGCGCGTTCCCGGACACGCAGCCGCCAGGCCGCCACGATTCCGCACAGGAGGAGCAGTGCGACCAGCGAGGCGACGCCGTCCCAGCCGTGCGCTGCCCAGACACGCCCGCCATACGACCCGACGATGCTCGACCCGAGGTAGTACGCAAGCAGATATAGCGCCGCGGCCTGGCCCTTGGCCGCCGTGGCCATCCGGCCGACCCAGCCGCTTGCCACCGCATGCCCCGCAAAAAAGCCGAAGGTCACGCACGCAATACCACCGGCGATGGCCGCGATCGGATGCAGCATCGTCAGCGCGAGTCCAGTCAGCATGAGAACGAGGCTCGCGATCAGCACGCGTCCGCGACCGAACATATCGGCCATGCGTCCCGACAGCGGTGATGCGACCACGCCCATCAGGTACACGACGAAAATCGCGCCGATCGCCGTCTGGCTGAGCTGGTAGGGTGGCGCGAGGAGCCGGTAGCCAATGTAGTTGTACAGCGTGACAAAGCTGCCCATCAGCACGAACGCCATCAGGAACAGGACGGGCAGGCCGGGAGTAGCCAGATGCTTCGCCAGCGCGGAGCTATGATGCGCGAACCCAAGCCCGCGGCGCGGCACGAAATGGCGCGACGGCGGCAGCAGCGCGCGAAACGCGAGCATCGAAAGAATGCCGAGCACGCCGATCGTCGCAATCGACACGCGCCAGCCGAACAGATCAGCGACGATGCCGGTGATCACGCGTCCGGCCATCCCGCCGATCGCCGTGCCGCCGACGTACAGACCCATCGCGAGCCCCAGCCCATCGGGATGGACCTCTTCCGCGAGATAGGCCATCGCGACGGCCGGGACACCGCCGAGCGCGAGCCCTTCGAGCGCGCGCAATACCAGCAGTTGATGCCAGTGCGGTGCGAACGCGACGGCCAGCGTCAGCACCGACGATGCGGTGAGCGAGGCCGTCATCAGCCGATGGCGGCTCCAGCCTTCCGACACGAAACCGGCCACGAAGATCGCGAGAGCAAGCGCGGCCGTGGTTAGCGAGAGCGAGAAGCTGCTTTGCGCGGGGCTGACGCCGAACGTCGCCGAGAATGCGGGCAGGAGCGGCTGTACGCAGTAAAGCAGTGAGAACGTTGCGTAGCCGGCGAACAGCAGCGCGAGGCTGGCGCGCCAGAAAGCGCGAGTGTCGCGTTCGAGGTAGGGAATACTGGCGCCAGGCGCCGCGCGGGACGTAGATGAGACGGACGAAGTGTCGGGCGAAGGAACATCCGGAGAATCCTTCCGGCCGGGTTCCGGCGATGCGCTCACGAAAAGGGCTCCCGATCAGTAAAAACCCTTACGATACGCCGTTTGGGGCCAAAGCGTCGCTCAACCGGGCACAGATCGAGTCCCTCGACGCTCCAGCAGTGCCTCGCTAGCCGTGCGTGGCCGGCGTGCTGGCGGGCGCATCGGGGTGCACGAGCTGCTCGTCGGTGGGCAGTTGCGACGCGTCCCAGCCGCCTCCCAGTGCCTTGATCAGCGCGACGCTCGCGGCCATCCGCCGGCGCGCGAGCGTGACCGCCTGACGTTCGTTGGAGAGCGCGGTCGTCTGTGCGACGACCACGTCGAGGTACGTGATGGCGCCGTTCCTGTAGCGGTTGGATATGACGGCGAGCGCGCGCTCGGCCGCTTTCACCGCTTCGTCCTGCGCGTGTGCTTCCTGTTCCAGCACGCGCAGCGCGGCGAGATTGTCCTCGACGTCGCCGAATGCCGTCAGCACGGTCTGACGATAGTTCGCGACGCTTTCGTCGTAATGCGCCTTCGCTTCGTCCTTGACCGCCGCACGTCCGCCGAAGTCGAGGAGCGTGGCCGCGATCGACGGCCCCAGCGACCAGAACCGCGCCGGTGCGAGCAGCCACTGGCTGTAGTCGGTGGCTTCGAGGCCGCCTGTCACCGAAAGAATCAGGCTCGGAAAGAACGCCGCTGTTGCGACGCCTATCTGCGCGTTCGTCTGGGCCATCGTGCGTTCGGCGGAAGCAATGTCCGGACGGCGTTCGAGCAGCGCCGAGGGTACGCCCGCGGGTGCGACGACCGGCACCGCCACGAGCGGCGCGACCGGCAGAGCGAATGTGGACGGACTCTGACCGGTGAGGATCGCGATGGCATGCTCCAGCTGCGCACGCTGCGCGTCCAGATCGATCGCCTGAGCTTCGGTTGTGCGTAGCTGGGTCTCCGCCTGGGCGACGTCGGCATCGGTGGCGATGCCGCCTGCGCGCCGATGCTGCGTCAGATCGAGCGCATCGCGGTAGGCCGCGATCGTGTTGTCGAGCAGTTGATGTTCCTGATCGATGCCGCGCAGTTCGAAGTAGTCGGTTGCGAGTTCCGCCTCCATCGATAGCAACACGGCCTGCGCATCGGCGGCACTGGCCTGCGTGCCGGCTTTCGCACCTTCGACGCTGCGCGATACCCGTCCCCACAGATCAGGTTCCCATGACGCGTCGATCTGCACGAGGTAGTCGTCGAGTGTGAAGCCCGCAGTCGACTTGAAGCGGATATTCTGGGACGTGCGCGTCCGCGAGTAATTGGCGCCTGCGGAAACGACCGGGAAGAAGCTCGAGCGGAACTGCGCGACGCTGGCGCGAGCGGCACGAAATCGTGCCTGCGCGGCCTGTACGTTCTGGTTCTCGCTGGCGACGCGCGCTTCGAGCGCGTTCAGTTCGCTGTCGCCGTAGATCTCCCACCACGCTCCGCGTGAGCCGACGTCGGCCGGTTGCGCGGGCTTCCAGCCGGTGCCGTCGAGTTCCTTGAACGTCGCAGCGATGGTGTCCTTCGGACGCACGTAGTCCGGACCGACGGTGCAGCCCGCGAGCAGGCATGCAACCGCCATCGCTGATAACGAAAAGCGTGGCAGAGCCCGTGGACGGTGAAATCGCGTACTCACTGCGCAGCCTTCCCTGACGATGTGTCGCCGGTTGCCGATTCCTGCGCAGCGGATGCACCTGGCGCGTTCGCCATGGCTGAGGCGCTCGCGTCACTCGCGCCGCTCGTGACGTTCGCAGCCCCCGCTTTCGACGCAACGATACGCACCGGCGCACCATCGACGATCGAATCCTGGGGATTCAGGATGACCTGTTCGTCGCCATGCAGACCGGACGTGACGGCGACCCGCGTGCCGAAATCGGTCCCGAGCGAAACGGGCACGAGTTTCACACGATTCTCCGCGTTGACGGTCGCGACCTTCACGCCATCCGGACGGAACAGGAACGTGTTGCCCGGCAGCGTGAACGGCGCGGAACCCGCACCGAGCGCGAAATGCACCTGCGCATAAGCGCCTGGCAACAGATCGCCGTTGCGATTGTCGACGTCGACCTCGACGAGCATTGTCCGCTGCTGCGGATCGACCGAGCCCGCGGTGCGCGCCACCTTGCCTGGGTAATGCCTTGCAGGCGTTTCCGGCAGGGTCAGAAAAGCGCCCTGCTGTGCCTGAACCTGCTGGGCGTAGGCCTGCGGCACACTGACGTAGACCCGCAGCCGGTCCGCCTGCGCCACATGGAACAGTTCTTTCGCCGGCCCGCCCGCGCTGCCCGCATCGATCAACGCACCGACGTCGACATTACGCGCCGTCACGATGCCGTCGAACGGCGCAAAGACTTTCTGGAACGACTGGGTCTTTTCAAGGCGCGCGACGTTGAAGCGCGCAGCATCGAGCGTCGCCTTCTTCGCGAGCATGTCGCCGACTTTTTCGTCGGTCTCCTGTTTGGACACCGAATTGCTTTTCAGCATGTCGGTCCAGCGGTCTGCGGTCGTTTTCGACAGTGCGTAGTTCGCCTGCGCATTCTCGAGGTCGGCGCGCGCGGCGCGCAACTGGTCGTCGACTTCGGGCGTATCGATTTCAGCAAGCAACTGGCCCGCTTTCACATGCGCGCCGATATCGGCGTACCACTTCTTCAGATAGCCGTTGGTACGCGCGTAGATCGGCGTGTCGAGAAAGGCCTGGACATTGCCGGGCAAAACCAGATCGAGCGCAGCGTTCGACTTCTGCGGACGCACGATTTCGACGCTCGTCTGGCCTGCATGCTCGGCATCGCGTTCGAGCGCGGCCTGCGCGCTGTGGCGCGACCAGATGCCCTGCACCGCCAGCCCCAGCACGACGATGACCGCCACCACGATTCCCCAGCGCGCGCGTTGCTGCGTTGTCGCGACCGGCGCCGAATCGTCAGGACGCTCAGGATGTTTCACTTCCTGCTTTCCTTCCCGCTTCCCTTCCATCAGTGCCCCACATCAGGATGTTTTTGTACCACGTGTTCAGCAGCGTGCAGGCGGCGCGCCGCGAGCCTGCGATAGATCAGCAAAAACACCACCGGCACGAAAATCAGCGTCGCGAGCGTGCCGATCGCCAGACCGCCGATCACGGCGCGGCCGAGCGGCGCGTTCTGTTCGCCGCCTTCACCGAGACCGATCGCCATCGGCACCATGCCGATCACCATCGCGAGTGCCGTCATCAGCACCGGACGGAAACGCGTGAAGCCCGCCTCGATGGCCGCGCGCGCCGCATCGCCGTGTTCGAGCAACCGCTCGCGTGCGAAGCTGATCACCAGAATCGAGTTGGCCGTCGCGATGCCGATAGACATGATCGCGCCGGTGAGCGCTGGAATCGACAGTGTGGTGTGGGTGAGAAACAGCATCCAGACGATTCCCGCCAGCGCGCCAGGCAGCGCGGTGATGATGATGAACGGATCGAGCCATGACTGGAAATTCACCACAATCAGCAGATACACCAGCACGATCGCGAAGACGAGGCCCGTGAAGAGGCCGGAGAGCGAGTCGTTCATCGTCTGCACCTGGCCGCGCACCTGGATCGTAGAGCCTCTCGGCAGGTCCGCCTTTGTTTCGCCGACGATCCTGTTGATGTCGTCGGAGATGGCGCCGAGATCGCGACCGTCGGCGGTGCCGAAGATATCGATCGTGGTTTGCGCGTTGTAGTGGTTGATGACCGCGTTGCCGGATTCGCGGCGCATCGTCGCGAGCGAGCCGAGGATGTTGGTCTTGCCGTTCGCGTTCAGCGGAATATTGGCGAGCGCCTGCAGCGAGTCGATCGTGTATTGAGGCGCTTCGGTAATCACGCTGTAGCTGACGCCGTTCTTTGGATTCAGCCAGAACGTCGGTGTGGTCTGCTGGCTGCCAGACAGCGTGATCAGCAGGTCGCTCGCGACGTCCTTCTGCGTGAAGCCTGCCTGCTGCGCGCGCGTGCGGTCGACGTCGATGAAGATGCGAGGCAGGTCGGACGGCTGCTGGATACGTGCATCGGCGAGACCTGGCACGCCACGCAGACGGCTCAGGAGGCGCGCGGCGAGCGCGCGGTTGCCTTCGACGTCGCGCCCGACGATCTGGATATCGATCGGTGAAGGCATACCGAAGTTGAGCGTCTGGCTGACGATATCGGCCGGCAGGAAGGCGAACTGCACGCCCGGGAACTCGTCCGAAAGCGTGCGGCGCAGCTTGCGGACGTAGTCGGCGGTCGGGTGATGATCTTCGTTCAGCGTGATCAGCACGTCGGCGTCCGATGAGCCGATCACGCCCGTGTTGCTGTACGACAGGTTGATCCCTGATACCGGCAGGCCAATGTTGTCGATGATCGAATGCAGCTCACCGGGTGGAATCAGCTGACGGATACGCAAATCGACGCGATCGGTGACGACCGCCGTTTCCTCCACCCGCATGCCGGTTTTTGCGCGCAGATGCAGGGCGATCACGCCTGCGTCTACCTGCGGGAAGAAGTCGCGACCAAGGAACGGCATCAGTAGCATGGACGCCCCGCAACACACCAGAAACGCGATGACGAACACGCCAGGCTTTGCGACCCGGGCTTCCAGAAACAGACGATAGCGCTCGCGCAGCCGCCCGAATGCGCGTTCGAACGCGAGATGCACGTGCATGAACGGATTGCGGGTGGCCGCGCTCGCGTGCATGTCCTCCGGACGGTGGTGATTGCGCAGCAGGTACTTCGCGAGCGTCGGCACCAGCGTGCGCGAAAAGAAGTACGAAGCCAGCATCGCAAACACGACGGCTTCGGCAAGCGGAATGAACAGGTAGTGTGCCACGCCCGTCAGCAGGAACATCGGCACGAACACGATACAGATCGACAGCGTCGAGACAAGGGTCGGAATCGCGATCTGATGCGCGCCGTCGAGAATCGCCTGCTCCAGGTTCTTGCCCTGCTCGAGCTGGTGGCTGATGTTTTCGATCGCAACAGTCGCGTCGTCCACCAGGATCCCGACCGCGAGCGCGAGGCCGCCGAGCGTCATGATGTTGATCGTTTCGCCGAGCGCAGAGAGCGCAATGATCGACGTGATCATCGACAGCGGAATCGATACCGCAATGATCAGCGTGGCGCGCCAGTTGCCGAGGAACAGCAGGATCATGAGCCCGGTCAGCCCTGCCGCGATCAGCGCCTCGCGCAGTACGCCCTGCACCGAGGCGCGCACGAACAGCGACTGGTCCGCCACCGGATCGATGTTCAGCGATTCGGGCACGAGATTGCGCAGCGTCGGCATCATGGTCTTGATGCGGTCGACGATCTCCAGCGTCGACGTATTGCCGCTTTTGTTGATCGTCAGCAGCGACGCGCGCTGGCCGTTGACGCGGACGATGTTGGTCTGGGGCTGGTAGCCGTCGCGTACGTGCGCGACGTCGCGAACATACACGGTGCCGTTGGCAGTGGACTTGATCGGGATGTTGTTCAGGCCGGCGAGCGAATCGGGGCTCGCGTTCATCTGAATCGAATATTCCGTGGAGCCAATCTTTGCCGTGCCCGACGGCAGGATCAGGTTCTGCGCGGTGATCGCGTTGACCACGTCCATCGGCGAGAGGTTGCGCTCCTGCAGCTTGCGCGAGTCGATGTCGACCATGATCTGGCGCTGCTTGCCACCGTACGGAAGCGGCGCCGACGCGCCCGGCACCGTGGCGAGCTGCGTCTTCAGGAAGTTGTTGCCGAAGTCGAACAGCTCCTGCTCGGTCAGCGACGGCGACGACAGCGACAATCTCAGGATCGGCACCGTCGATGCGTTGTAGCGCAGGATGAACGGCGGCGTGATGCCGGGGGGCAGTGAGCGCAACTGCGTTTGCGACAGCGCGGTGACTTCAGCGAGCGCTTCGTCGATATTCGCGTGCGGCTGAAAGAAGATCTTGACGACCGCGATACCATTCAGCGATGTTGATTCGACATGCTCGATATCGTTCACCGCCACCGACAGCCCGCGCTCGTAGTTCAGCACGATGCGCTTTTCCATCTCGTCGGCGGGGAGGCCGGTGTACGTCCAGATGACAGACAGAACCGGAATGTCGATATTCGGGAAGATGTCGGTAGGCGTGCGCAGGATCGTCAGCGGACCGACGATCATCAACAGCAGGGCAAGCACGACGAACGTGTACGGGCGCCGGAGCGCAAGTCGAACGATCCACATGGAGCGGCGCTGCTTTTGGTCGGGTCGGTGGGGGCCGGGCTGGCTCTGCCGCCTGCGCGACGGACTTCGCGCGGACATTGGCTCGGCCCGGCATGCGCGACAGGAATATAGCGCGTATCGTAGTCCCGATGCGCAATTTTGGGATCGTCGGCCGCAAGGTTTATGATGGGGCTGTTACGAGGTGTTACAAGTTGACGTTTCGTAAGTGGATTGACCGAAGCGAAGGGCGTTTTGCCCTTTTTTTTCGCTTCCCCGCGCTGTCCAAAACGGGAACAATGGCCACATCCTCTACGCGTATCACGCGATTCAGGTTTAGGTGCGCGCGCAACGTTTGCGGCGAGGCGGCGCGTTTTATCGCCACATGACCGGCGCCCTATCCAAGCCGGCAAAGAGAGAACGGGGAAATATCATGCAAATCGGTTCTATTGTCCGATCCGTGCACATCGCCGTGCCACAAGGCGCGCGCGGCATCGTCATGCGCATCCTCGGCGACATGGCAATGGTGGCGTGGTACGCCGGCGAACCCGGTGCGTCGCTCCAGTTGAATACTGAACCCTTCTTTCTTGAAGATCTGATCGATACGGGCGAGCAGGTACGCCCGGCGAGCGCGCAGATGCACTGAACGCGGGTTGTGCCCGCACCGCTGCCCACCTTCGGACCGGGCGGGGTGCGGCCGCTCTCGTCATTGTGGACGGGGCGGCGCACAATGCGGGCATGAACGACGACACTCCTGATCAAGAGGGCGCTGCTTCAAGCACCGCGCCTTTCGCCCGGCTCACACCGGAATGCGTGCTCGACGCCATCGACGGCGTACTGAGCACCGCTGGCCAGCGCACCGACGGCCGCATGCTGGCCCTCAACAGCTACGAAAATCGCGTCTTTCAGGTGGGCGTCGAAGACGGCCCGCCGGTTGTCGCGAAGTTCTACCGGCCCGAGCGCTGGACCGACGAGGCAATACTCGAAGAGCACGCGTTCGTGGCGGACCTCGCCGCGCGCGAGATTCCTGCCGTGCCGGCTCGCGCATTCGAAGGCAGGACGCTGCATACGTTCGATGGCTTTCGCTTCGCGATTTTCGAGCGACGCGGCGGGCGCGCACCCGATCTGGACCGGCGTGACACGCTCGAGTGGCTCGGGCGCTTTGTCGGACGTATTCACGCGGTGGGCCAGACGCAAAACTACATCGCGCGACCCACGCTCGACATCCATACCTTCGGCTACGAACCGCGCGACTATCTGCTCTCGCAGCGCTTTGTTCCGGACGACGTTCGCACGGCATGGGAAACGGTGGTGAATCTGGCGCTGGAAGGTGTCGAGCGTGCGTTCGAGCGCGCCGGGGACGTGCGCGCGCTGCGCATGCACGGCGACTGTCATCCGAGCAACATACTGTGGACCGACGCGGGCCCGCATTTCGTCGACTTCGACGACAGCCGCATGGGACCGGCCGTACAGGATCTCTGGCTGCTGCTGCCCGGAGAGCGTGTGGAGGCCTCGCGGGCGCTGACCGATCTGCTCGCGGGCTACGAAGACTTCTGCGAATTCGAGCCGCGCGAGCTGCATCTGATCGAGGCGCTGCGTACGTTGCGGCTCATTCACTACTCGGCATGGCTCGCGCGCCGTTGGGACGATCCGGCATTTCCGGCTGCGTTTCCGTGGTTCAACACGCAGCGCTACTGGGAAGACCGGATCCTCGAACTGCGCGAGCAACTCGGTGCGATGCAGGAAGGACCGCTCTGGCTGGTGTAGGCGATCTGCCGGTTCCGGAACATCCGGCGGCATTAGTGGCCGCGCTGGCTTTGCTGGCTTCGGCGACCGTCGCCGTCACGCTCACCGCATCCAGCTTACGGCAAGCGGGATGCGACGCTCGCCCCATCGAGACTGGACCGCACGATCACCTCCGCCCGCACGTCGCGTCCAACCGCTTCCATTGCAGGACGCATCTGCGCAAATTCTTCGGGCGAACAGACGTCGCTGTCGAAATGCGTGCTGCCGTCGCGCGACACCTTGATGATGTTGGTCTGCGCATCGAACGTGTACTGGGAGCGGAAGTCGAGGAAGCGGTCCTGCGTCTGTGCGGGTTCAGGCACGTCGAGCACGCGGAAATTCGGCGGCAAGGTGATCTGCGCGCGTTCGTGCAGTTCGATGTTGCGGCAGACGAACGGCTGTGTCCGCTGCCGCTCGCCGAGCCAGTAGCGCGTATCGGATTCGAAGCCGCCGGCAAAGCTCGTCAATGCAGGAATCGACGCCGCCGCGCCCGGAACGACAAGACTCTCCAGCGTGCCGCGCATCGTGATCGACAGCGGGCCGTCGGTTGCTGCGAGGTTGCTGGTGGAGAGTGTCGCCGCGCCGCGCAAGTTGGCGTTGCGTAATTCCGCCTGCAGCGATTCCTCACGCTGCGCGGGCGTCTGCAGGCGCAGCATCGTGCGGCCCTGCTCGGCGGCCCAGCCGGCGGTTTCCAGTGTGTAGACGAAGGTCGCGGAGCCGTCCGGCTGCACGGTGATCGCGAGATCCGTGCTGCGCGTCATGGGCGCCGTCGGCGGCGTGCGCGCGAGCACGCCTTCGTTGACGAGCAACGCGGGCCGGTTCATGTCGGTCGACGGCAGGAAGCCGAATTCGACATTCGGCGCTGTCGAGTCGGCGTACAACTGCTGGTCGGGCAACCAGTTAATGACGTGATTGATGACGCCGTAGCCGGGCACGGACGGCAGCGAATAGATCGTGCCGCTGCTGATCAGCGCCGGTTCGTTGGGGATGCCGACCGCATCCAGTAGCGCGCCATACAGTGAGACGTGATCCTTGCAGTCGCCATAGCGATACGCCAGGACGTCGCTCGCCCGATGCGGCACGACTGCGCCGCGACCGACGTTCACTGCCACATAGCGCACGTTCTTGCGCACCCAGTCGTAGAGCGTCTTCGCTTTGGCTTGCGGCGTGGCGTCGTTCGCGGTGAGCGTGCGGGCGAGCCGGACGACGGATGGGTCGGCTGCGCTCGGGTCGACTGCCGACGCGCGGTAGGTCGCAGCGAAGGACGAATAGTCGGGAAACGTCGACACCATCAGCCGGTCGCCGTACGTCACGTACGCAACCGAGCCGTATTCGAGCCGGCTGAAATGGGCCTTTTCATAACGGAATTCGTAGCGCGTGCGGCCACCTTCCGTCACCGGCGCAATCGTTGTGAAGCCGCGCGCGTCGGCGTAAAGCGGTTTGCCGGCGGGCAGGTTGTAGATCAGTTTGAAGTTGTGCGTCGGCGCGAGATCGGGCGGCGTGAAGTCGCTGAAATGGCCCGGTACGATCGGTACCTTCTGCGTCTTCCTGTACGTCAGATGAACACGGGTGCCGGGTTCGACAGCCGGGAATACGATCACCTTTTCCTGGATGTCCTGAAACATTGGTGCATCGAATGACCGGGCTTCCTGCACGTCACGGATCTGGTCCGGGCGCACGTCGTGGCGCGCGCCATCCGCGCCAGTCGTGTACGCCTCGAGGATCTCGACGTTGGCCATGTTGCGGTCAAACCAGATGTACTGCTGCGCGACCCGTGCCACACCCGCCTCGTTGTTCACCATAAGCGTCATCGAATCGAGTTTGGTGAAAGAGCCGTCGTCGTTGACAGTGAAAGTCTGCGTTTCGCCTTCGTTGACGTACGGCTCGAGCGGTGGGGCCGGCTGGCTGGAGGCCACGACGCGGGCGCTGAAACAACAAGCGAGTGTCATGATGCAGACGGGCAGGAAGGAGCGCATGGCGTGTTCTGGCATCCAGACGAACTGCATAGGGGTTCGTAATAATTAAAGGTGCGCCCAACCCATTGTCAAGCGGCCATCGCGCATTGCGATAGAGGCGGCATTCAACCCGCGGCCGGTGTCCCTGTCGCTGCCTGTCATCAATCGTAATTCGCGTGCACCGTTGTGCAGAAGCGGTCGATTGAGAAAATCGCCTGCCTATGTAATGATAGTCGTTCTCATTTGAAAGGCATCGCCAGCCACTGTCGCATTTCTCCTCTGTGACTGCCAGCCCGCCCGCCTTTGCCGGATGTGGCCGCCGTACCGTTTCCGCCCGCCCGTCAACCCACAATCCATCCCATTCAATGCCGGCGACGCGTCATGCGATGACGTGCGCGTGCTAGCTGTGTGCCATTAACCCGCTGCGTCTGGAGCCCGATGTGAACGCGCCTGAAACTTTCGACCGACAATCAGCCGCGGATGCGCGCGCGACGGGCTACAGCGGATCTGCCGCAGAGCCACCTCACCCACTGATGGACGATGCACAACAGGCGAGCCGCAAGCAGCGGTCGCGGCGCTCGACGTTCATCAAATGGCTGCGCAAGGTGCACGGCTGGGTCGGGCTGTGGGGCGCGGTGCTCGGACTGATGTTCGGGTCCACCGGCTTTTTGCTGAACCATCGTGCGGGGCCGCTGAAAGTGTCGACGGGTGAGCCGCAGGTCGAGCAGCTGCAGATCGCGCTGCCGGCGCGCGGCAGCTTCAAGTCGCCAATGGACCTGGCCCACTGGCTCAAAGGTGAGCTGAAGATCGATGGCAAACCGGGCAGGCCGCGCCGCGAACCATCGCATCCGGTCGCGTGGGGCGACCACAGCGTCGTGCAACCTGAATTCTGGCAAGTGGGTATCCTGGGCCCGAAACAGAGTGTGCAGGCCGAATACTGGGTCGGCAACGGCTACGTGGCGGTCAAGCGTTCGGAAAACTCGTTTCTCGGCGTGTTGACCAACCTCCACCGTGGGGTTGGGCTGAGTATCGGTTGGGTGCTGCTCGTCGATACGATCGCGGGCAGCCTGGTCCTGCTGTCGCTGACGGGTGTGCTGCTGTGGACCGAACTGAACAGGCGACGCACTGTTGGCGTTGTACTGGTACTCGGGTCGGTCGCTGCGGCGGTAATGGCCGGGCTGATGTAGGCCCCTCTGATATATCTCAGGATCACCCACATTTTTCGTGAGCCAACTTATTCGTCTTGCCTGAAGATGCGATACATCTCGGTGATCTCGTGCAGGACGAGAAATCCACGCCACATGACGGTGGGACCGGGTGGGTGGTCATGCTTGCGGTTCAGGTACCCACCGAGTTTTGCAATCCACAGCACGACCTCACCGAGTGAAGGTATTGCAGTCGGTGGTTTTGACGTGCGATGGGTGCGGCTATGAAGCGCGCGCCATTCGTCTGGTTGCAGAAGGACTTCGCACGACAGGTCCGGATCGGCACGACCCAGCAACGTCGCGTACATGATGCGCCAGCTGATCACCGCAAATAGCGCGGTCGACCGTACGAACCGCTCAAGGTTGCCGAACTGACGCTTTTCAATGCTGCAGCCACTCTTCAGTACGCGGTGCCACGACTCAATCGTCCATCGGCGGGCATACCAGCCGAGTCGTTCAAGGGTGTCCTCAAACGTGATCGTCGGCACGGAACTGAGCAGCATCCATTCGAGCGGCTCGATGTCCGCCGGCGGCGTGGTTTCAAGGGCGTGGATCGCATAGACTGTGACCTCGGCGAGCCGGGATGAAGGCCGTTGCGGAGGCCTCAGTCGCACTGGCGTACACCGCAGTGTCAGACGGGCGACGCGCCTGGGTTGATTACCCACTGGCGGGACCTGTAACTCCGTTTCGCCCAGCGGGGCGGTCGCGGCAACGGCCTCCCAGAGGGAGTGCTCGGGGTTGACGGTCTTGCGATCCGACTTGGCTCGGATCAGCCACTCAACGCCTCGCGGACGCTCGGCCGTGAACACTTCGTAGAGGTCGCTTTCCCGGTCACCGATTCCAATCACCAGGGTCTCGGGACAGCGTGCCTTGAGGGCGCCCAGATGCGCGATGCCTTCGAGCCACTTGACGCTCTCCTTGTCTGCAACCGGAAGGTGCTTTCTCTCCTGCTTCTTGCCTAATTGCGCGTCGGGTCGCACCCAGGTCTTCATACCCAGCACACCCAGCGGCAAACCTTCTGGCGTGACGGCCAGCAGGCTGTGCAGCATGAAGCCGCGCGAAGCGTTGCCCGTGCCGTAGCCCAGTCCTTCGGTCGCTTTGAGGTGGCTCAGGTTGAATTCGGTCGTGTCCTGCACCGCAAGCACGACCGGTATGCGGGTCATGCGCCGCAGGGTCTGTTCAATGTGCGGAGCAAGTACGCCATCCGTATCGACCTGTTCGTTGTCGAAAAAACGATAGGCTGCCTTGAGCTCGGCGGCATTGAGCGAGCGCGGGAATGGGCAATCAGGACTACTTGCCAACCGTCGCGCCAGCGCGACCAGTCGGCTCGTCAAACGGGCATCGCCCAGATTGGCCGCACCGAATTCGGTATCGGCCCAGTCAGCGTTATCGTCTATGGAAGGCAACGGCGTGTCGTTTTACAGGCAATACACGCAAGTTAACATCGCCTGACTCAGTTTACAAGCGCGATTCAGCGAAAAGATGTGGGCAATCCTGAGCTGATATATCGGGCCACATGCATGAACGCTCGCTGAACGGCGCGACGCGTGTTCGCGCCGTTTTCCTGTCTACTATCGCTTCTGTCAGACGCTGCAGGCGGCACCGCCGCTTGCGGCGACTTCCCGTGCGGCCTTCGCACCTTCTACCTGCAACAGCGTCGGTAGCGAGACCCCGTTCTTTGCCGCGGTAACCTCGGCGAGAATCGACACAGCGATTTCCGGCGGCGTGCGGCTGCCGATGTAGATGCCCACCGGCCCGTGTAGCCGCGCCAGTTCGGCGTCGTTCAGATCGAACTCCTTGAGCCGCTCGCGCCGCGCCGCGTTATTACGCCGCGAGCCCAATGCGCCCACGTAGAACGCCGGTGTTTTCAAAGCTTCCATCAGCGCGAGGTCATCGAGCTTCGGATCGTGCGTCAGCGCAATCACGGCGCAGCGCTCGTCGAGCTTCATATCGAGTACGGTGTCGTCGGGCATCGTGCGGACGATCTTCGTACCTGGGATATCCCACTCGTCGGTGTATTCCTCGCGCGGATCGCAGACTGTCACCTGATAATCGAGCCCGACCGCGATCTGGCACAGATAGCGCGACAACTGTCCTGCGCCGATCACGAGCATCCGGTAGCGTGGACCGTGAATCGTCAGGAGGCGCTTTTCGTCGAAATCGACGCCATCGGTGGCGAGCGCCGGGCCGAGGCGTGCAGTACCCGTCGTCATGTCCACGGTGCGCGCAACCAGTTGCCCGTTTTCCACCGCCTCGCACAGTTCGGCGATGCCGCTGTCCTTCGAGAGCGGTTCGAGCACGAGCTGGATCGTGCCGCCGCAGGGCAGGCCGAAGCGATGCGCCTCTTCCGCCGTGATGCCGTATTTGACCGCTTCGGGCAGGGTCTGCTCGATGCCGCGCTGGCGTACGCGGTCGATCAGGTCGTCTTCGATGCAACCGCCCGAAACCGAGCCGACCACGAGACCGTCGTCGCGGACGGCGAGCATCGCGCCCTCGGGACGCGGCGACGAGCCCCATGTTTTCACCACCGTCACCAGCAGTGCGCGATGTCCCTGCTCGAGCCAGCGTGCACTGGATTTCAGGACTTCGAGATCCACGCTGTCCATGATTTCTTCCTTTTCGTCTGATCTTCACCGGATGCAGTATCCGGCGCAACCGACGATTCTAGCGGTTCCGCTGTGGCCGCAACTGCGGTAGGGGTATCGGCGGTGGTGCTGTCCGCGGCACCTTCGCCCGTTACCTGCGCGGTGAAGCGTTTGAAAAACTCTCCGGCGAGCTTGCGGGCCGCACCATCGACGAGGCGCGAGCCGATCTGCGCGAGCTTGCCACCCACCTGAGCCGTCGCGGTGTACGACAGCTTCGTCGCGTCCTCGCCGTCAGGTTCGAGCGTGACGTGTGTCGTGCCCTTGCCGAAGCCGGCCACGCCGCCGTGCCCTTCGAAGACGATCGTGTAGGTGTGCGGCGCGTCGATGTCCTTCAGCTCCATGCGGCCCTTGAAGCGCGCCTTCACCGGCCCGACCGATGCGCTCAGGACCACTTCGTAGCGGTTTTCGCCATCGGGGTCGATGCTGTCGCAGCCCGGAATCGACGCCCGCAGGATCGCCGTGTCGTTCAGCGCCTCCCACGCTCGCAATTGCGAAACGGGCAGCGTATAGCTTTCGGTCAGTTCCATCGGCAGCCTTCTCCTTGTATTGTGGCCATTCTGGTGGCGCGGGGTGCGCTCGTCAGCAGCGCGAGATCGCGGCCGAATGCGGCGAGGCTTTCCAGATTATGGACCGGGAGATGCGCGTCGACATGCGGCAGCATCGCCTGTACGCCACGCGCCTTCGGCGTGAAACCGCTGTAGCGCAGGAGCGGATTGAGCCAGACCACGCGGTGTGCAAAGCGATGCAACCGGGCCATTTCGGTGTCGAGCACATCGATGGCTTCGTGATCGAGGCCGTCGGTCACGAGCAAGGCGGTTGCCCTGCCGGTCAGCACACGCCGTGCCCAGCGCCGGTTGAATTCGGCAAGCGCCGCGCCGATGCGCGTGCCGCCAGACCAGTCGACAACCTGCCCGGCAATTGCCGCAATCGCGACGTCGGGATCGCGTTCGCGCAGCGTGCGGGTCACGTTGGTAAGACGTGTGCCAAACAGAAACACCTGCAGACGTTCGCGTGACTGCAGCAACGCGTGGCAGAAATACAGCACGGCGCGCGAGTAGCTGCTCATCGAGCCGGAGATATCGAGCAGCAACACGAGCGGCGGTTTGCGCTCGACAGCTTTGCGGTATTTCCAGACGGTCCAGTCGCCGCCAGCCCTCACGGCGTGGCGCGCGCTTGCGCGCAGGTCCGCGTGAGTGCCGCGTGACGACGCCTTCAGGCGACGCGTCGGCTCGGTCGCGAGCGGCAGGCGCTGGCCGCGGATCACATGGCGAAGGGTGCGCCATTCGTCGGCGGTGAGCGTGTCGAAGTCGCGATGGCGCAGACGCTCTTCCGCGCTGAAGGTAACGTGCGCGTGCAGTTCCTGCTGTTCGGTCTCCTGGTTCTTGTGGCCTTGCTTCGACGCCGGCGAACGTACGGCGAGTGCGTCGGCGAGCCGGTTGTTGCGGCGCGGAGGCGGCATGCCGTTGAGTACCTTCGGCAGCAGCAATGCGCGCAGCTTGCCTTCCCAGTCTGGGTCGCGCCAGAAGAGGTCGAACGCGGCGTCGAACAGTTCGCGCTCGTCCGGCGCACAGACGAGCAGCGCGGCGAGCGCGGCGCGCACATCGTCGCGGCGGCCGAGGTCGATCCAGCGCAGCGCCGCGAGCGCGTCCACCGCCTGGGCGGGGGACATCGGCAAACCGGCGCCACGCAGTACGCGTACGAAGTGCACCACGTTGCGTGCGAGCGTCGGCCTATCGGCGGGCGAGGCGGGCGCGGCGTCGGGTGTGGCAATCGCGGCCACCGCGGCAGCCAGATCGCGCGGGGCGGCTGCCGTGGGCATGCCAGGTTCTGGCTTGCGGGACATCATCGTCATTCCGGCACGGCGAGGCATTGCGCGATCTGCTCAGCGTCGATGCGCGCCAGGTCGTCCTGGTACTTGAGCAGCACGCCGAGCGTATTCTGCACCGATTGCGGATCAAGCTCGGTGACCGACAACGCCGCGAGCGCGCGACACCAGTCGATCGTTTCAGCGATTCCCGGCGCCTTGAACAGGTCCATGCCGCGCAGACGATGCACGAAGTCGACCGCGCGCCGCTGCAGGTCGGCGGATGTTTCCGGGGCGCGCGCCGCGACGATCGCCAGTTCGCGGTCACGGTCCGGATAGCCGATCCACTGATACAGGCAGCGGCGTTTTAGCGCGTCGTGGACTTCGCGCGTGCGGTTCGACGTCATCACGACAAGCGGCGGCCGTTCCGCGCGCACCGTGCCGTACTCTGGAATCGACACCTGAAAATCCGATAGCAGTTCGAGCAGGAACGCTTCGAAGGGCTCGTCGGCGCGGTCGATCTCGTCGATCAGCAGCACGCGGCGCGCACCGGGGTTGTGCTCGTCGGGCATTAGCGCCTGCAATAGCGGCCGCTTCAGGAGGAATTCACCGCGGTAGAGCGTGTCATTATCGGGGCGCTGGCCGGCGGCTTCGGCGAGGCGCAGCGCCATGATCTGGCGCGGATAGTCCCATTCATACAGCGCGCTTGCGGTATCGAGCCCTTCATAGCATTGCAGCCGAAGCATCGTCGTGCCGAGCATGCCGGCTGCGGCCTTCGCGAGTTCGGTCTTGCCGACGCCCGGTTCGCCTTCGACGAAGAGCGGCCGCTCCATGCGCAACGCGAGATAGAGCGCGGTCGCGAGTTCCCGGCTCGCAAAGTAGCCCTGTGCGGTGAGCTGGTGGAGGGTGGCGTCAATTGAATCAGGCTGCATGGTGTTCCTGCACAGCGGTAAGGCGAATGGCCCGGACGCACCGGGCCACAGTCATTGCGCGGGCGGCGCATGGCGAATGACGCGCGGCGATCGATGTGTGACGTGAAGTGAATGTCGATCGTCGCGCGGCAATTCGCGTCGTCAGGCGCCGTTCGCCTTCGCTACGGCACGCGCCGCAAGCACCGGAATCAGATGCGCGCGATATTCGGCGCTCGCGTGCATGTCGGTGTTGAGGTCATCGGCGGAAACGCTTACGGCGCGCGCTGCCGCCGGCGCGAAGTTCGCGGCGAGCGCCGCCTCCAGCTCCGTCGCGCGGAACACCGACGCCGCCGCGCCCGTCACCGCCACCCGCACGCCGTCCGCGCTTTTAGCGACGAAAACACCGACCAGTGCGAAGTGCGACGCTGGATTGTTGAATTTCTCGTACGCGCTACGCTCGGGTATCGGAAACTCGACGGCGGTGATCAGTTCGTCAGGCTCCAGCGCCGTCTCGTACATGCCGACGAAGAAATCGTCGGCGGTGATGCGTCGCCGGTCGGTCACGATCGTTGCGCCGAGTCCGAGCGCGGCCGCGGGATAGCATGCCGCCGGATCGTTGTTCGCGAGCGATCCGCCGATCGTGCCGAGCGCGCGCACCTGCCGGTCGCCGATACCTCCGGCAAGGTCCGCGAGCCCCGGTAGCACGCTCCGGATGTCGGCATGGCTCCCGACATCGGCATGGCAAACAGCTGCACCCACGGTCACCGTCTTCGCGTCCACCTTGATCTCTTTCAGCGCGGCGATCCGCGTGACGTCGATCAGTTGCGAGGGCTGGGCGAGACGCAGGCGCATGGTGGGCAGCAGGCTCTGGCCGCCCGCGAGGTACCTCGCCTCGCTGTCCGCGTTCCGTGCCGCGACGGCGGCCTTCGCATCGGCCGCGCGTTGATAGTCGAATGCATACATGTCGGCTTCCTCCGCTTACGTCTTCGGGTTTTGCGCGGCGCGGATCGCGGACCACACGCGATGCGGCGTCGCCGGCATTTGCAGGTCGGTCACGCCAAGCGGCGCGAGCGCGTCGATGATCGAGTTGATCACCGCCGGTGGCGAGCCGATCGCGCCCGCCTCGCCGCAGCCTTTCACGCCGAGCGGGTTGTGCGTGCACGGCGTGCCTTTGGCGGTTTCGACGGTGAAGTCCGGCAGATCGGATGCGCGTGGCATCGCGTAATCCATGTAGGAGCCGGAGAGCAGCTGGCCGCTCTCGTTGTCGTACACGCAGCGCTCGAGCATCGCCTGGCCGATGCCCTGCCCAAGGCCGCCATGCACCTGGCCTTCGACGATCATCGGATTGATCACGTTGCCGAAGTCGTCGACGGCGGTGAATTTCTGGATCTGACTCTCACCGGTATCCGGATCGACTTCGACTTCGCAGATGTACGCGCCAGCCGGGTAGGTGAAGTTGGTCGGATCGTAGAACGCGCTTTCGTCGAGGCCCGGTTCGAGCTTGTCGAGCGGATAGTTATGCGGCACGTAGGCGGCAAGCGAGATGTCGGCGAACGCCTTGGTGCGGTCCGTGCCTGCGACGCGGAATACGCCGTCCTTGAATTCAATATCCTCGGCCGCGGCTTCGAGCAGATGCGCGGCGATCTTTTTGGCTTTCGACTCGATCTTGTCGAGCGCCTTCATGATCGCCGAACCGCCCACTGCAATCGAGCGTGAGCCATACGTGCCCATGCCGAACGGAATGCGTCCGGTGTCGCCGTGCACGACCTCGACGCTTTCGAGCGGAATGCCGAGCCGGTCCGCGACGACCTGTGCAAAGGTCGTTTCATGTCCCTGGCCGTGACTGTGCGAGCCGGTGAAAACGGTGACCGAGCCGGTCGGATGCACGCGGATCTCGCCGACTTCGAAGAGCCCTGCCCGCGCACCCAGCGCACCTGCGATGTTCGATGGCGCGAGGCCGCAGGCCTCGATGTAGCACGAGTAGCCCAATCCGCGCAGCTTGCCATTCTTCTGCGATTCCTGTTTGCGCGCCTCGAAGCCTTTGACGTCCGCAAGTTCGAGCGCGCGGGCGAGGCAGGTTTCGTAGTCTCCGGTGTCGTAGGTGAGACCCACGGGCGTCGCGTATGGGAAAGTGCGGATGAAGTTGCGTCGGCGGATTTCGGCCGGATCGAGCTTCATCTCGCGCGCGGCGGTTTCGACGAGGCGCTCGACCACGTACGTCGCTTCCGGACGGCCCGCGCCTCGATACGCATCGACGGGCACCGTGTTCGTGAACACCGCCTTGACCTCGGCGTAGATCGCGGGCGTCGCGTACTGGCCGGCGAGCAGCGTCGCGTACAGGATCGTCGGAACGCTGGAGGCGAACGTCGACAGGTAAGCGCCCATATTCGCGATCGTGTGGATGCGCATCGCGAGGAATTTGCCGTCGGCGTCCATCGCGAGTTCGGCCTTCGTCACATGATCCCGGCCGTGCGCGTCGGAAACGAAGGCTTCCGAACGTTCCGCAGTCCACTTGATGGGACGACGGATCTTTTTCGAGGCCCACGTCAGTGCGACATCCTCGGCATAGAGAAATATCTTGGAGCCGAAGCCGCCGCCGACATCGGGTGCGATGACCCGCACCTTCGATTCCGGCAGCGCGAGCACGAACGCCGCCATCAGGAGCCGCTCGACGTGCGGGTTCTGGTTCGCGACGTAGACCGTGTAGCTGTCGTCCTGCGGCGACCAGCTCGCATTGACGGCGCGCGGCTCGATCGCGTTCGGGATCAGACGGTTATTGATGATGTCGAGGGTGGTGACGTGGGCGGCTTTGGCGAAGGCGGCGTCGGTGGCGGCCTTGTCGCCGTGGCCCCAGTTGTAGCAGACGTTGTCGGGCACCTCGTCGTGGACAGCCGGCTGGCCGGGGTCGGCGGCGTGCGCCGTATCGACGGCCGCGGGCAGCACGTCGTAGTCGACGTCGATCAGTTCGAGGGCATCTTTGGCCGCTTTTACCGAATCCGCGATCACGAGCGCAACCTGGTCGCCGACATGGCGGACCTTCGTATGCGCGATCACAGGATGCGGCGGCTCGTTCATCGGCTTGCCGTCGATGCTGTGGATCAACCAGCCGCACGGCAGGCCGCCGACGTTATCCGTTGCGAGGTCCGCGCCGGTAAAGATGGCGGCGACGCCGGGCGATTTCTTCGCGGCGGCGGTGTCGATACTGTTGATGCGCGCGTGGGCGTGCGGCGAACGCAGAAACACAGCGTAAGCCTGCTGCGGCAGAACGATGTCATCGGTGTACTGGCCGTTGCCGGTGAGGAAGCGATAGTCTTCCTTACGCTTGACGGAGGCGCCGATGAGGCTATGCGAATCGGGTGCGTTCATCGTGGGCTCCTCAGGCGATGGCTTTGGCGGTCGCGTTTGCGCCTGACTTCATGCCGGCGGCGCCTTCGAGCACAGCCTTCACTATGTTGTGATAGCCCGTGCAGCGGCAGAGGTTGCCGTCGAGATGCTGACGCACGTCGGCCTCGGTGGCATCGGGGTGAGTCTGGACCAGCGCGGTTGCGCTCATCACCATACCTGGCGTGCAGAAGCCGCACTGAAGACCGTGGCAGTTACGGAACGCGGCCTGCATCGGATGGAGTTCGCCGTTGACGGCGAGGCCTTCGATCGTGGTGACATCGGCGCCGTCGGCCTGCACGGCGAGCATGTTGCACGACTTGATCGCGCGGCCGTTCAGGTGGACGGTGCAGGCACCGCATTGGGCGGTGTCGCAGCCGATGTGGGTGCCGGTGAGGCGTAGCTGATCGCGGAGAAACTGGACAAGCAGGATGTGAGGCTCGACTTCGGTGGTCACGGGCGCGCCGTTCACCGTCAGACTGATGCTGATCGCCATGGACTGTCTCCTTGGGGGGGATCGAGACCAGCACGAAGCTCACATTTTTCCACTACCTGTTCCGACTGCCCTGCTGTGAGGTTCGTACGGTTCTGGTTGTTTTTTATGCTTGCAGCGAAAAGTAAAGCACAAATCGGGGGCAGGGGCTATTGGGGGTAGCTGCTTTCTTTTTTTGGGTTCTGGTTTTGTTTGGTTTTGCCCTGGGTTGGTTGCCTTTCCTTGTTTTGCTTTTGGTTTATTGGCGTTGCCCCTGCGCGGGGCAATGCTCTCAACTTAAGCCTCAAAGAGCTTGTAAACGAGGCATTGGCCCTGTAAACTTCATTCAATAACTCCCTGATAAATCAACGATATGAACTCAAATACCAGCGTCCTCGCGGCTTCTGTCTGAGTTCTCCGATTTCCTGTTCGACCCGGCGCTCGCCGATCGCGTGCGTCGTTCTCCCCGCGCCTTTACCCGCAATCGCATACTGACCTTGCCGCGCATGGCCGCGCTGATGATGTCGGGCATGTGTGCCAGCGTGCAGGCCGAACTCGACGCGCTGTTTGGCGCACTGGACGAGCGCGGCGGCCGTACCCGCGCGGTCAGCGCACAGGCTTTCAGCAAGGCGCGTCGGGGACTGTCGGCCGAGCTGTTCGAACTGGCCCGCGCTCACCTGATTTCGCTGGCCCAACCCCATATCGATTCGATGCGCTGGAACGGCCTGAGGCTGGTCGCCGCCGACGGTAGCCGCCTGCGTGTAGGCACGCGTCGCGGCCATGAACTGCGCGCCGATCACTTCGCGTTTGCGCTGTTCCTGCCCGGCCCCGAGCTGACGCTGTACGCCGCGCTCCATCCCGCCGACGGCGCCGAGCGGCAGATGCTGTTCGAAGCGCTGGACGTGCTGCAGCCGCATACCGATCTGCTGCTGCTCGATCGCGGCTATATCGGCAACACGATGGTGGCCACGCTGGCGCAGCGCGAGATCCCGTTCTGCATGCGCGTCGATGCACGCAACTGGAAGTGCGTTGCCGACTTTACCCGCAGCGATAAAGCCGAGCGCATCGTGACGCTGGATGCGCCCGGCGAGCAGGATGCCCGCGACTATGAACTGGCGCGTACGCCGAGCACCGTGCGCCTGATACGGGACGTCACGCCCAGCGGTCGCGTGCGTGTGCTGATGACCTCGCTGCTCGACGGCCAGCGATATCCGGCTGCGTGTTTCGGGGCGCTCTATCATCAGCGCTGGCGCGTCGAGGAAGCGTTCAAACGCCTCAAGCACCGGCTGCGACTGGAGGCCGTGACAGGGCTCGATTACCTGGCATTGCAGCAGGACCTCGGCGCAAAAATCCTCGCTGACAACCTGTGCACACTGCTCAGCGACCTTGATGCCTCGCACGACGATGAATGTGCCAGCCGTCCTAACCGGGTGTACGCACTGGGCGCACTCAAGCCCATCCTCGGCGCGTGCCTTCTGCGCGTCCGCCACTGTCTGGATGGCCTCGCCACGGTACTTGCGCTCATCCACCAGAACCGATGCCGCATCCAGCACGCACGCTCCTATCCTCGACCGCCCAGAAAAGCCAAGCCCCATTTCCATCTCGCGTACAAGCTCGCTTGATCGAATGGGGCTTAAGTTGAGAGCATTGCTGCGCGGGGCGGCACCTACTTTTCTTTGTCCCCCAAGGGGACTTCCTTCGGGGCGTCTTCCAAAGAAAAGTAGGCAAAAGAAAGGCGCTTCGAAATGTTTGCTCTTCGGGGTGCATCGCTAACGGGGAATGGCAATCCATAAAGTGTCGCCCTCGCAGGGGACCCGACATTGGTCCGACGCCAGACCATCCCTCGCGCAGTGCCGCTTGTGACAAAGCACTCATCCATCCGACTCCGCGCTACGCGCGTCGCCGATCGGCATAACACCCGCGTTGCCGCCTCGTCACTTCGACAGGCTTGCCCGCCAACGCGACGGTGAGCGGGGCAAACCGCCGGGGTGCAAACGGCACCCTGCCGGACGAACCCATCCGTGACGCACGTAGTGCGGAGCGGGATGAATGAGCCCTTTGTCACGGGCTGAACTGCGCGAGGGAAGGTCTGGCGTCGGACCAATGTCGGGTCCCCTGCGAGGGCGACACTTTATGGATTGCCATTCCCCGTTAGCGATGCACCCCGAAGAGCAAACATTTCGAAGCGCCTTTCTTTTGCCTACTTTTCTTTGGAAGACGCCCGAAGGAAGTCCCCTTGGGGGACAAAGAAAAGTAGGTGCCGCCCCGCACAGGGGCAACGCCAATAAACCAGAAGCAAAACACGGAAAGGCAAAAAAACCGAGACCAAACAACCACAACACCAAACCGGTGAACCGAGCAAACCCCGTCCGAAGGACAAAAGAATCACCGTCCTTCATGTGCGAGCCTGGAATGCCGCCTTGAATAACCAAAATAGACAACCATCCCGATCAGCAACCAGATCAGGAACGCGACCCAGGTAATGAGCTGGAGGTTAGCCATAAGAAAAAGACAGGAAGCGACAGCAAGCACAGGCACAACCGGCACACCGGGACAGCGAAACGCCCGTGGCAAATCCGGATGCGTCCGCCGCAAGATCAGCACAGCAATGGAAACCATCGAGAAAGCCGCTAGCGTACCGATATTGATCACTTCAGCGAGCACATTCAGTGGCACTAGGGCGCCGATCAACCCGAAAAAGATCCCGACGATCCAGGTCGTCAGGAACGGCGTAGCAAACCGCGGATGCACGCGCGACAGCGCCGCAGGCAGCAACCCATCCCGCGACATCGCGAAAATGACCCGCGTCTGCCCATAGCCCATCACGAGAATCACGGTCAGCATGCCCAGCACGGCGCCGAGATCGATGAATCCGGCAACCCACTTCTGTCCTGCAACCTGCAGCGCATACGACACGGGGTGCGAAATATTGGCGAACTGCGCCGACGGCACGATGCCCGTCACCACCGCGGCGACCGCCACATACAGCACGGCGCAGACACCCAGCGAAGCGATGATGCCGATCGGCAGATCGCGTTTCGGATTCTTCACTTCCTCTGCCGCCGATGACACCGAGTCGAAACCGATAAACGCAAAGAACATCACCGCCGCCGCGCCGAATACGCCATGCCAGCCGTTCGGCATAAACGGATGCCAGTTCGCCGGCGTGACGTGGAATACCCCGACCGCGATCACCAGCGACACGACCACCACCTTGATGGCAACCATGATGTTGTTCACACGCGTCGATTCGCGCACGCCAATCGACAGCAGTGTCGTAACGGCCATCATCACGAGAAACGCAGGCAGGTTGAAGAGCGTTTCGTGTCCCGGCAGCGCGCCCGGGGCCGCCGTCAGCGCGACTGGCAGCGACAGCCCGAACCCGTCCAGCAACGATTGCAGGTAGCCCGACCAGCCCACCGACACCGCCGACGTCGCGAGCCCGTACTCCAGCATCAGGTCCCAGCCGATGATCCACGCGGCCAGTTCGCCGAGCGTCGCATACGAATAGGTGTAGATCGAGCCGGCGACCGGGATCGTCGAGGCGAACTCGGCATAAGCCAGCGCGGCAAAGCCGCAGGCAACAGCCGCAATCAGGAAGGAAACCATCAGCGCCGGGCCGGCTTCTACTGCGCCGGTGCCGGTCAGCACGAATATGCCGGTGCCGATGATGGCGCCGACACCGAGGAAAGTCAGATCGAGCGCGCCTAGCGCCTTCTTGAGTCCAGCGCTTTGCGCGCCGGCGAGCATGTGTTCGACGTTTTTCTTACGAAAGAGGGACATTGGCGAGGTCTCTGTGAAGCACGCGTATTTGCGCGCCGAATGCCGGGAAAACCCTGGATTCTAGCGGATGCGTACACGGATTCCTCTGGAGCTGCGCAGCAGAAGCGGCCAGGCGCGGAACGGAAGACTGCCGGATCGCCCAATTCTGGGGCATGTGTTGTCGAGACAAGCTGCGGCGAAAACAGATTCCGCTCAAGGCGCTTGGCAGATGGGTGGGAAGCAATCTGACTGACAGGTCGCGATCCGCGCGCGGTTGATTGCGTCATCGATTGCGCAATCGATGACGCGAGCTGGACGCTCTGAACCGGACCGTTAACCGGCCATCGTCGGATTAAGGTCGACGAGCCGATTGCTCATCACATAGAACGTCAGCTCGGCATTATTGCTTAGCTTCATCTTTTCGAGCAGGCGCGTCCGGTACACGCTGACCGTCTTCACCGACAGCGACAGCGTATTCGCGATGTCAGTCAGGCGCTTGCCCGATGCGAGCATGCACAGCGTCTGGTACTCGCGGTCGGAGAGTTTCTCATGCGGCAGCTGTTCGCCGTCGAACGAGACGTAATCGGCAAGCGCCTCGGCCATCGCCGGGCTCACGTACTTGCGGCCCGCCGCGACCTGCTGGATCGCGGCGATCATCTGCGCGGCATCGACCGTCTTCGACAGATAACCCGATGCGCCCGCCTTCAACGCCCGGACCGCGTACTGATCCTCGCGGTACATCGAGAACATCAGCACCGGCAGGCGCGGCACCTTGCGTTTGATACGCTTGAGCACCTCGACGCCGTTCATGTCCGGCAGCGAGATGTCGAGCAGGACCACGTCGTACGCATGTTTCGCGACGCTCGTGAGCGCCTCGCCGCCGCTTTCTGCCTCGGCGACTTCATGCGCAACTTTGCGATCGATCAGCAACTGGCGGACGCCCTGGCGGACCACGACATGGTCTTCAGCGATCAGGATGCGCAGGCTCATGGTTGGCGGCTCACGATGACTGGACGCGGCGCGCGGCCGACGGCACCGCCGTCAGCATCGCGTCCCACGCAAAGCGGGCGCTCACTGTGGTGCCCCGAGCGTGTTTCCTGCCGCTGCGTCCGGTTCCACCGCCCGAGACGCATAGCTTGCCGTCGAATGTTTCGCAGCGGGCGCGCATGCCGGTAATCCCGAAGCAGCCACGGTGACCAGGGCGTTGCCGTCTACGGGACGGCAGGCCGGAGCCGTCGTCGCTGATCACGAGTGTCAGATACCGGCGGCTGGTTTCGAGGCGCACATTCGCGCCCGAAGCCTGCGCATGTTTCGCAACGTTGTTCAGCGCCTCCTGTGCGACGCGGAAGACGGCCAGTGCGGCATCGGCCGATAAACAGGTCAGCCGCACATCAGCGGCGCAGATGAGACTGGTTCGTAGCCCGGTGCGCCCGGCGAAGTCCTCGACCCATTGCGACAACGCACCGACGATGCCCGCATCCAGCTGCGGACCGTGCAGTTCCGCGACGGCGCGCCGGATCGCGTCGCACACCGCATCGAGCGAACGGTTTGCCACGTCGAGCGCGGCTGCGCATTGGGCGGGGGCATCGGCGGGCAGCCAGGTGTCGACGCTCGCCAGCGCAAAGCGCGTGGCGGTCAGCTCCGCGCCGACGCCGTCATGCAGTTCGCGCGCCAGATGGCGGCGCGCCGCCTCCTGCGCGTGGGCCAGCTCGCCGGCGAGTTCGCGCACACGGGCGCGCAGGCGCGCAAGTTCGCGCCCGGCCGCTGGCGGCGCGTCGTCGTTTGGCCGATGCAGGGGAGCGGCGAGGGAAACAGCGGGGGAGGAAACGTCAGAATGAAGGTCGGGCGCGGCCATGCCGAGGGCGTCCCGCGCGACGGGAAGGGGCGTATTCGCGTTAATCGGTATGACAATCGACGTATCCATGACTCTCCCTCTCAGGAAGCGGCTTCGACAGCTAACCGTGCGCGCGTCGACCACCCGAAAACAGAGGCACCGGTGCGAGCCTCCGACCTCTCGATGGATCCGGCGCGACCTCCGCGCGACGGATAATCGCTACGCTCAGACGTAACGAAATTTACATTCAGTAACAAGAAAGCCGGTGTTCTGGCACGTTTGTTCTGCTTTCGATGCTGCGCGGCGATGATATCTCAAAAAAAGAAAAAATGCAGACCCACCAAGGGTTAGCGCTGCTTTTTCATGCAATGGTTGACAAGCGTGCGGGTGAGGCGTGTAGGAAGAATGCTGACAGCTTAAGGTAAGTGTCAGTCGCGAATTTGTAACGTAAATCCGGCTGACCCGAACATATGCACAATGCCTGCAGGTTTTGGGGGTGGAGCGCGAAAAACAGGCGCAAATAGAGGCCGGAGCGCCAGGCGGAAAATGGCGTCAGTTGTTGTTTCCGGAAGATATTCACGTCCGGAAAACAAAAACCGGAGCATCGCGCTCCGGTTTAGAGTGTTGCTGGCTGGCAACCAATAGGACGCCAGCGTGAGGCTGCGCTAGCCCACGAACGCCTTCTCGATGACGTAGTGGCCAGGCTTGTTGTTGCTGCCTTCCTGGAAACCCAGCCCGTCCAGCAGTTCGCGCGTGTCGCGCAGCATGTGCGGGCTGCCGCAGAGCATCACGCGGTCGTTTTCGAGCGAGAAATGCGGCAGATCGAGGTCTTCGAACAATTTCTTCGTTTCGATCAGTTCGGTGATACGGCCGCGGTTCTGGAATACCTCACGCGTCACCGTCGGGTAGTACACCAGCTTTTCCTGGATCAGTTCGCCCAGATGCTCGTGCGCCGGCAGGTGGTCGGTGATGTATTCCTTGTACGCGAGTTCGTCGACGAAACGGCAGGTGTGCGTGAGCACCACTTTCTCGTAGCGGTCGTAGACGTCCGGGTCCTTGATGATCGACATGAACGGCGCGAGGCCCGTGCCGGTCGACAGCAGCCACAGCGTCTTGCCGGGCAGCAGGTTGTCGGCCATCAGCGTGCCGGTCGGCTTCTTGCCGATCAGGACCTGGTCGCCGACCTTCAGATGCTGCAGCCGCGACGTCAGCGGGCCGTCCTGCACCTTGATGCTCAGAAATTCGAGGTTTTCTTCGTAGTTCGCGCTTGCCATGCTGTACGCACGGATCAGCGGCTTGCCTTCGACTTCGAGGCCCACCATCGTGAACTGGCCGTTTTCGAAGCGGAAGGACGCATCGCGCGTGCAGGTGAAGCTGAAAAGCGTATCGGTCCAGTGATGGACGCTCAGGACGGTTTGTGGATTCAGGTTGCTCATGGCTTCTGGGATAGTGCGAAAACAGGGGCTGCTGGACAAACGCGCCGGCCAGCACAGCAAGGGCGAAAGAGCGCAAGCCCGCCTGCTGCGAACGATGCGCAATCTGCTATTTTACCGCGCCTGCTTCCGAACGGTGGCGGCGCGGCGTTTTGCGCGCGGTGAAACAGATTTCGCAGGCTTTTCCGGCACCGGGTACGGCAGGAGCGGAGGTCTGGAACGCAAGCGCAGCAAGGTGCGGCCAGGAGTGCAGCAAAAGTGCGAGGGAGGCGCTCAAACCGCGCAGCGGAGGCGGCTATCCGGCGTCTGGAGCCAGCGCTGACGGGGCGCTCGCTCGTACAACGACGTGTCGATGATACCGAATCCCGCGATGCGCCGCAGCATTGACCCTGCTGACGGCAGGTCAACTTGGCCTGAAAGCAGGTTTCTTCAGGGCCGCCGAAGTGTGGCGGCAAGCCGCCGCTGGGCACATCGTTGTCGCACCAGGCCGGCTCACGAATCAACCGCTTGAGGACATGGCAGGGGCGACGCTACAGGGCGTGCCCGCCAATCAGGTCCACCGCCGCGGCCCGCTCAGCTTTCCGCCGCCAGCTTCGCCCCCAGGCCGACGAGCACCGCGCCGCACAGCCCGTCGATCGGCCGACGCAGGCGGCGATAGCCGCGCTGCGTGCGCTCGGTGGCGAACATCAGCGCGACGCTGCCGTACCAGCCCGCCGAGAGCGTCGAGATCATCGCCAGCACCACGCCGTAGAACCATAGCGGCGCGTGCTGCGGAAACGTTGTCGCGAAGACGCTGGTCCAGAACACGCACGATTTCGGATTCGTGAGGCAGGTGACGAGGCCTGTGCGCCACGCGCGGAAGTGGGCGGCCGAATCGGCCGCAGGCGGCGGCGTGTCCGCGATGACCGGTGTTTCGCCGCGCTTCGCGCTGGCTCGCAGCAGCTTGAAGCCAAAATAGATCAGGTACACGGCGCCTCCGATGCGGATGCCGTTATACAGCCAGTCAATCTTTTGCAGAACGGTGGCAAGACCGAGCATCGCGAGGGCCGCCCAGATCGTCGATGCGGTGCCGACGCCGAGCGCCGACGCCGCGCCCAGCCGCCGCCGGCCAGCGAGCGACAGCTGGGTGATCATGAAGAAGTTCGGCCCCGGACTCATCGCCGCGACCAGGTAGACGACGGCGATCTGCAGCAGGATCGGGAGATAGTGATAGGACATGTCGTTTCGCAGGATGAAGCCCGAGGGTCATCGGGCGCGCGGGAAGGAAAGCGCAATTTTACTGTGCTTGCTGCGGATTTTCCCTGCAGGCATCGCCTCGACAGGAGCGAGGCCACGCTCGTTCAACTCGCCGCCGCACTCCGCTTGCCGCCGCGCTGCTTCAGCACGCGCGCCTGCAGCACGATCACGAGCAGCAGAAACACGCCGCGAATCACCGACTGCCAATACGCCGACAGGCTGATAAACCCCAGCCCGTTCTCGAAGTTGAGCAGGTTGAACACCAGTCCGAGCAGCAGCACGCCTGCGATGGTCATCGCGATCGACCCTTCGCCGCCCGTGAGCAGCGTACCGCCGAGCACCACGGCCGAGATCGCGAACAGCTCCCAGCCGACGCCCTCGTTAGGCTGTCCCGCGCCGAACTGGGCGGCCAGTATCACCCCGGCGAGTCCGGCCAGCAGCCCGCTCGCCGCGTACGCCGCGACAAGCGTGCGGTCGACGTTCAAACCCATCAGGCGTGCGGCCTCCTCGCTGCCGCCGATCGCGAGCGAATGCCGTCCGAAGCGCGTGCTACGCAGCGCGAGCCAGCCGATCACCGCAGCGGCGAGCGCGACGAGCCCCGGAATGGGCAACCCGAACAGATCGCCCTGGCCGAAGTTGCCGAAATTCGACTCCGCCGAAATCGACACCGCGTCATTGCGCCCGAGCAGGAGCGCGACTCCGTGTGCACCCAGACTCGTCGCGAGCGTCGTGATGAACGGCAGGATCTTGAGCCTCGTGATCACGAGTCCGTTCAGCACGCCCACGGCAAGCCCGGCTGCTGCGCCGGCGAGCACCGCGATCCAGCCGCCATATGGGCTCGCCAGCGCCGCGACGACGCTGGAAAGCGCGGCCACCGTGCCTACCGACAGATCGATACCGCCCGTGATGATGACGAACGCCATGCCGACGGAAATCAGCGCGAACATCGAGTTGTAGCGCCAGAACGAAGTGATGTTGTACGAGGACGCGAAATGCTCGTAGCGCACGAGCCCAAGCACAAGGAGGGCAACGAGTGCGAGCAGGATCGGAAGGTTCTTTTTCATCGCAATCGAATTTCGTGGGAGGTCAGCGCGAGCGCCGCTGCACATACACGGCGGCAATGATGATGCCCGCCTTCACGACGAGCGCGGCCGCATCGGGAATGCCGTGCGCGAGCAGGGTATAACGCAGCAACTGGATGATCAGGGCACCGATCAGCGTGCCACCGATGTATGCCTTGCCGCCCGTCAGCGCCGTGCCGCCGACGGCCACCGCGGCAATCGCATCGAGTTCGATGCCGAGCCCGACTACGTTCGCGTCCGACGACGAATTCACCGAAATCGAGATCAGGCCGGCGAGGCCCGCCAGCGCCGCGCACACCGTGTAGGCGATCAGCTTCACGCGCGCGGTCGGCACGCCGCACAGGTACGCGGCCTTCTCGTTGCCGCCGGTGACGAGCAGATATTGGCCGAACAGCGTCTTGCGCACGATCCAGACGAAAAGACTCACCAGCGCGAACATCAGCAGCACCTGAAACGGCACGCCGCCGACCTTGCCGAGCGCAATCCACTGGAAGGCCGGGTTGTCGAACGCCTGCAGGCTGCCGTCGGTGACCACCTGCGCGATTCCGCGTCCCGCGATGAACAGCACCAGCGTCGCGACAATCGGCTGCACCGATAATCGCGTGACCAGCAGGCCGTTGAACACACCGCAAACCGCTGCGGCCAGTACCGGCAGCACAAAGGCTAGCGCCACGCCCGTCGGCCCCGCGATGTTCATGAACAGCATCGGCGCGAGTGCGCCCGAAATCGCCATCGACGCGCCCACCGACAGATCGATCCCGCCCGTCGCGACCACCAGTGTCATGCCGATGCCGACGATCACGATCGTCACCACCTGAGTCAGGTTGACGTTGAAGGTCTGCAGCGACCAGAAGTGCGGCGTGAAAATCAGATTGAAGACGAGCATCGCGAGCAGCACGATGATCTCGCGCTGGATCGGGATGCGTCGACGCGCGCGCGTCTTGCCGTCGGATGCGGACAACGCGGCCGTGGCGGGTGCGGGCAGCGGTGCGGCGTCATTGCGCAGCGACTCATGAGCCATGGCGACCGCCCTCCAGCGCGTCATCGATGTGTGCCGCGTTCACTGCTTCGGCCAGTTGCGACGGGCCTTCGCTACCGTACGCAATGGCATCCATGATCGAAGCCTCGCTCATTTCGGTACCGTTCAGTTGGGCGACCGTGCGACCGTCGCGGATCACGACGGCGCGATCGGCCACGGCGGTCAGTTCTTCCAGTTCCGAGGCGGACAGCAAGACCGCCAATCCCGAATCGCGCAGCTCGCGCACGATTTTCGCCACGTCGGCTTTCGCGCCGACGTCGATGCCGCGCGTGGGTTCGTCGAGCAACAGCAGCTTCGGTTGCGTGGCGAGCCAGCGCGCGAGCAGCACCTTCTGCTGATTGCCGCCGGACAGTTCGCGGACCGGTTGATCCGGCGAGCGCAGCTTGATGCCAAGCGACCCGATGAAGCGCTCGACGATCGCCTGCTGACGCTTCACGTCGACGATGCCGTGCTTCGACAGCGTGCGCAGGCAGACGAGCGTGAGGTTGTCGCGCACCGACAGTTCCGGAACGATGCCTTCGGCCTTGCGGTCTTCGGTCAGATACGCGAGGCCGCGTGCGATCGCGTCCTGCGGCGACTTCAGCGCCACAGGCTTGCCGTCGATTTCCAGTGTGCCTCGCGCCACCGGATCGGCGCCGAACAGCAGCCGCATCGTCTCCGTGCGACCGGAGCCGAGCAGGCCGGCGAGGCCGACTGCTTCGCCCGCGTGCACGTCGAGCGATACGTCGCTCACCTTGGGATGAAGGGCGAGATGCTGCGCCGAGAGGGTCTGCGAGCCGCGGCGTGCGAGATTGGCCTCGCGGGCGGCGCTATCGTCCTGCACGACGGCGGCGAGCGTGCGGCCGAGCATCGTCGTCACGAGTTGCAGCTTGCCCATGTCGGCCATCGCACTTTGCGCGACCGTCTGACCGTCACGCATCACGGTGACGCGATCACACAGCGCATACAGTTCGTCGAGCCGGTGCGAGACGAAAATCACCGCGCGACCGTCGTCGCGCAGCTTGCGCACGACGTTAAAGAGCAACTCCACTTCGCGCTCGTCGAGCGACGAAGTGGATTCGTCCATGATCACCATCTTCGCGTCCGACGACACTGCGCGCGCGAGCGCCACCATCTGCTGGATCGCAGTCGAATAGCTGCTGACGCGTTTCGTTACATCGATCTGCAAGCCGAACGATTCGAGCAGCGCGGCGGCGCGTTGCCGCACGGCGCGCCAGTCGATCAGTCCGAAGCGGCGCGGCTCGCGTCCGAGAAAGATGTTTTCCGCGACCGAGCGGAACGGGACCAGATTGATCTCCTGATAGATCGTGCTGATGCCCGCTTCGCGCGCTTCCTTGGGCGTGCGGAACTCGATCTCGCGCCCTTCGAAACGAATGATCCCACCCGAGCGGCGGTAGGCCCCCGTCAGGATCTTGATCATCGTCGACTTGCCGGCGCCGTTCTGGCCGATCAGCGCATGCACTTCGCCCGCCGCGACTCTCAGCTGGGCGTTGCGCAATGCGGGGACGCCGCCGAAGCTGATCTGGATGTCCTGCATCTCCAGCAGCGGCGGGCGGATGAGGCTGGACGCTGGTATCTGGCTACCGGTGTGGGTCACGTATGTCCTCCTGATGCACGGCCTGGGCAGCGCGGCGTGACGTCTGCGAGAGGGTAAGCCTGGATTCCGCCAGGCGCAGAGGGTCGTCCAGTGTGCGCTTGCGACATAACAAAGCGAAGCGACGGCCCGCGCCAGACGGGCACGCCGCTTCGAACCCTTCACGTCAACCGGGTGCGACAGCGCCCGGATTCAGCACCTGCCCGAACCGCATGCGGCGACCCGGCACCTGCTCAATACCCGTACTGCATGTTTTCCTTGATGTTGCTCTTGTCGTAGAAGCGGTCCGACACCTTCACCCAGACCGGGATCGTTTCGCCCTTCGCATAGCGCTGCGCCACATCGCACGCGAGCGGCCCGAAGAACGGGCTCGACTGCACGCTTGCACCCAGTTCGCCGGCGGCGATTGCGTCCATGCCGCCCTTCGTGCCGTCGATCGTCACGATCTGGATGTCCTTGCCCGGTTGCTTGCCCGCAGCCTTGATCGCTGCGATCGCTCCGAGCGCCATTTCGTCGTTGTGGGCGTACACGGCCGTGACGTCCGGGTGCGCCTGCAACAGCGTTTCCATCACCTGACGACCCTTGTCGCGCGCGAAATCGCCGCTTTGCGAGGCGATGATCTCCATGCCCGGGTTCTTCGCGATGATCTCGTCGAAGCCCTTCTTGCGGTCGTTCGCAGCAGACGCGCCGGTGGTGCCTTCCAGCTCGATGATCTTCGCCTTGCCGCCGGTTGCCTTGACGAGCCAGTCAGCCGCGCGATGGCCCTGATCGATGAAGTCCGAGCCGATGAACGTAATGTAGTCGCGACCGGCCTTCGCGACCGACTGATCGACGTTGCGGTCGACCAGAATCACCGGAATGCCGGCCTTTTTCGCCTGCAGGACCACCGGTGCGAGCGGCTTTTCTTCACGCGGCGGGAACACGAGCAGATCGACGTGCTGCGCAATCATGTTCTGGATGTCCGATACCTGCTTCGAATTCGAGCCGTTGGCATCCGTCATCACGACTTGCCAGCCGCACTTGGCGGCGATTTCCTTGAAGCTTTTCGTTTCCGCGAGACGCCAGGGGTTATTGCTTTCGGTCTGCGCGAAGCCGACCTTTAGTGGGGTTTTGGTGGGGAGTTTGGGCAGTGCATCGTCGGCGTGCGCCGTCGCGGTGCCAAAGCCGAGTGCCAGCGCAAAAAGCGTTCCGGTGAGCGGACGAACCCGCTGCAAACGCGCCTGCAGTTTAAGCGACGTCATGTCTTCCTCCAGTACCAGGTTTAGTTGCTTTTGTGTTGCCTGCGCCGGCCGTCGAGGTCGGCGCCACGTCGACCGGGTGTGGCGATTATTTCATCGCAAATTATTATTAGTCAATCACTAATAATATTAGTTGTTGGCTGTTTTGCTTCGGTAAATACCCTAACCGACGCGCGTTCGACGAGCGGACCGTCGAGTTTCACCATGCGGTGGCGCACCGGAGCGCCCGCCGCGCGGTTGTGTTCTTCCTGCAATAACGTTTCCACCGCCCAGCGGCCCAGTTCGTAGTTCGGGAGCACGACCGTGGAAAGCGGTGGATGGGTGTGGCGGGCGATTTCCTGGTCGTCGTAGCCGAGCACTGAGACGTCCTCCGGCACCCGGTGGCCGAGTTGTTTAAGCGCCTCGATGGCGCCTAGCGCCATCAGGTCGTTCGCGCAGAAGATGGCGGTCGGCGGATTGGCTTCGCGCATCAGCGACAGCGTCTGCTCGAAGCCGGTGCCGGAACTCCAGTCGCCGTCGCGCACGAGTTCCGGTGCGAACGGCAGGTCGGCGGTGGCGAGCGCGGTGCGGTAGCCCTTCAGGCGATCCTTCGCGGCGTCCTGCCACGGTTCGCCGTTGATGTACCCGATGCGGCGGTGACCTGCGCGCAGCAGATATTCGGTTGCGACGTGACCGCCTGCAACTTCGGCCGGCACGACCGATGACAGCCCGCCATCGCTCGTGTAGCAGTTGAGCAGCACGGTGGGGACCTTCGACAGCGCGGCCGGCAGCGTGACCTTGCGGGTGTAGACCGTCGCGTAGATCACACCGAACACGTTGGGGCTGGCGAGCGCCGCTTCGAGCACCTGCTGCTCGATCTCGGCGTTGCCGTGCGTCGAGTAGACAGCGAGCATCTTGCCGTTCGCAAAGGCGGCGTCGCGCGCGCCGTCGATGTTGACCACCGGGTGCGGGCTGGTCGAGATTTCGTCGGCCAGATAGACGATCAGGCGGCGTTCGTCCTTCGAGGCGGGCAGTGTTTCGCGGGTCGACAGCCGGTAGCCGAGGTCGTGCGCGGCCTTCAGCACCTTGTCGCGGGTGGCTTCGGAGAATTTGGCGCCGGTAGCGTTGTTCAGGACGAGCGAGACAGTCGATTGCGACACGCCGGTGAGCTTGGCGATGTCGGTCATGGTGGGACGGCGTTGAGTCGATTTTTTTCATTGAGCAGGCCGCGCCGATCGCGCGGCGAAAGCAGAGGGCGCGGAGGGCGCCGGCGCTCTGACGGTACCACTAATAATATGCCCCGGGCAACGCGCGCTAACCCGGCTGTTTTGTGCTTCGAAGCCGTGCCCTATCGACCGCTATTGTTTCAGATTATTACTAATAATATTGACGGGATGCGCTTCACCGTGCGATTCTCGGGCGCGGACTTTCAGAGTGCGCCGGCTGCGCGCGACGCGCAGCAAGTCACCAGAGACGACCAGGGCGCCTTAGCAACCTTCGATATGACCATGCGCAATGTTTCCTTCAATCCGGTTCGGCCGGAGGCATCGAACGATGCGTGGCTCGACGATCCTTCGCTGATCGCGCTTCGCAGCGGCCGCACGGAATTGCGGGTGGCGCCGCAGGTAGGCGGCTCGATTGCGGCGTACTACGAGCGAACCGGCGAGGGGTTTCTTCACTGGCTGCGCCCGGCCACGCGCGGGGCGCTCGCCGCCCGCGATCCCTTGCAGATGGCGAGCTTTCCCCTCTTTCCCTATTGCAACCGCATCCGCGACGCGCGCTTCGAGTTCGACGGCCGTCCGATCGATCTGGCCGGCGACGGAAACACGTTCGCTCACGCGCTGCACGGTCATGCGTGGCGGCGCGCCTGGCAGGTCGGTGCACGCACCGCGTCATCGGTTCAACTGGATCTGGACCACACGCCGGATTCCAGGGTCACGGGCGACTGGCCGTTCCGCTATAGCGCGCGGCAGCAGATCGAACTGATCGGAGACGCACTGCATATGACACTATCGGCGCGCAATCTCGACGACCGGCCGATGCCATTCGGCATGGGCCATCACCCCTACTATCCGCGAACACGGGACACGCGCGTGACGGCTTCCGTCGATGCAATGTGGCATGCCGATCCGGACGTGCTGCCGACGCATCTCGGCGCCCATCCTGCGGTCGAAGCGCTACGCGAAGGGATGTCGGCGGATGCCTTCGATCTGGATAACAACTTCACTGGCTGGGGGCGCGAGGCGGTTATCGCATGGCCGGAGGAAAGGCGCGAGGTGACGCTGATCGCAGACGCGAAGTTTGGGCAGATGGTGGTGTTCGCGCCTGCGAGCGAGGCGTTGCTGTGCGTCGAGCCGGTGTCCAACACGACCGACTGCTTCAACCTGTCGAGCGAAACGCGGGAGCACGTAGGCGGTTGCGTGCTGATGCCCGGCGAGGAAATCTCGGGTGTCCTGAAGTGGGTACCAGCAAGATTTTGATTGCAGGCCTTTACGGCTCACGTCGACGTCGATACCCCGTGAGAACCGTGACGTACATCGGACATCCCTGCCCTATCCCACCTGCAGCCGCGCCATATACGGCAAATGATCCGACAGCCACGCCGTTTCCTGGGTGGGCTGAATCCACTCGATCGGCTTCATGTCGCGCACGAACATCTTGTCGAGCGCGAGTGCCGGCGAAAACGCGGGAAATGTACGGGCGGGTTCGCCGAGCAACGTGGCCACTTCGTGCAAGCCATGTTCGCCGAAGAGCGGCACCGAGTCGTTGCGCCAGTCGTTGAAGTCGCCCGCGAGTACCAGTGGACCCTGCGGCGCTTCCTTCGCAATCCAGTGCGCGATCCAGTTCATCTGACGCAACCGCGCGGCGCGCGTCAGTGCGAGATGGGCGCACAGCAAGGTGACGGAGTGCCCGCCAAACGTCGCGCGAGCGACGAGCAGCCCGCGCCGCTCGAAGCGGTGTGCGGAAATGTCCCAGCGGCCGCCCAGGTCCAGCGGGTGCGGCGACAGAATGGCATTGCCGTGCCGCCACGACGGCTTGAACACGTTCGGCCCGAGCGCGATTTCCAACTCCAGCGCCCGCGCGATTTCGGTCGCCTGACAATGCCAGATGTCGTCGGTGGGGTCGCCGAGCGGCGCGCCAAAGGTGGATGACAACACCGGTGAAGGCATGCGGCGCGCCATCGCTTCCTGAAGGAAGTAGGCGTCGGCGTGTGTCGACTGGACCCAGCGCTGCATCGCCTGCCACGCCTGAAAGCCGAGTGGCGAGCGGCCTTTGTGCAGGTTCCAGCTCACTGCGATGAAATCTTTGAGGTGTGCGCTATCGCGGATCAGTTCTTCGGGGTTTCGCATGCCGGGTTGTCCAGGTCTTTCTTCATCGATGTCATGGATTGGTGGCGAGACTCGCGCGCACCTGGTAGACCAGCGTCGGATCTTTATCGACGATCGTCCAGGTGACCCACTGGCCGGCCGGCAACGTCAGGCCCGGATGACTTGCCGACACCAGGCGCGGCTGAGGCGGCAACTTGCAGCCCGTGGCGGTCTGCGTCGCTCTGGGGTCCTCGAGCGTTTCCTGAGCATCGATGGCGAGTGTGATGTCGGTGGCGCTGGCCTGTGTTGGCGAAACGGTCAGCGTGCGCGACAGGTCAATGCTGCCGCCGGGCGCATCCTTGCAGCCGACGTTGTGCGTGACGACATGATGGTGCGTGTCCGTGCGCGCCTGGCCTACGGTTGTCGTACCGTCGAAGGCATCGACCTGCTGGCCGTCGTTCATCACCTGCAACTCCCAGTGCACCGCCTGCTGCGCGGGGCGCTGCTGTGAGTGAGCCAACAGTGCCGAAGTGCCGAATATCACGGCAACGACGCTGGTTTTCCACATATCGTGTCTCCGGAGGCGGCTTCATCCGCCCGGTCGGGCTGAAGCCCATCTTACGCTGGAACGGGCAAAAGATTTCTGACACCGGAGTGGGGGGCGGGTTCAGCCATGCCCCATCGCTGATGGCGATAGAGTCGCGCCGGTTCAAGCATTCTGACGTTCAGCGGCGGCCGGTCCGCGGGTGAAAACGGACCGCCGTGGGTCGTTTTGCGAGGCGCCACGGTGTTAGCAGCAGACCCGCATGGCTGCTCGCTTGCAAGTGAATATTGCATCGATACACTGAATTCTGAAGCGATGTTTTGCCAATGTCGCTTCGGCGGGAACGGGCAGGAAGATGCAGGCACACGCAGGACTCGCGGGTAAATCCGGCACATCAAAAGAACGGGGTGAACTATGACGACAGCCATGGTCAGACAGGAAATCGCGGTGGCGTCGTTCAGCCAGGTGTACGACCTCGATCGGGTCGAGACGGCGCTGAACGATCTGGGCGAAGGAGCAAGTGATGCTCTGCGCGCCACCTACGAAAAGATGCTGAAGGTCGGCAACCTGCGTTTTTGCGTGAAGCCGAACCGGATGCCGTCGATTGACGACCTGATCGACGCGCTCCCCAACTTCTCCGAGCCGCTCGACGATGTGCGCCGCCAGGTCGCGCTGTGCCTCGAAACGGAAGACCGGCTCGAGCTGATGCCGATCCTGCTGCTCGGCGATCCTGGCATCGGCAAGACACACTTTGCGAAGCAGTTGTCGCGGCTCCTCGGCACGTCATATCACTACGTCGCGATGAGTTCGCTGACGGCAGGATGGATCCTGTCGGGCGCGTCGTCGCAATGGAAGAACGCGAGGCCAGGCAAGGTGTTCGACGCGCTGGTGCATGGCAGTTACGCCAACCCGGTGATCGCGGTCGATGAAATCGACAAGGCCAGCGGCGATTCGCAATACGATCCGCTCGGGGCGCTCTACGCGCTGCTGGAACACGACACCGCGCAGACCTTCATCGACGAATTCGCTGAAGTGCCGATCAATGCGGGCCACGTGATCTGGATCGCGACAGCCAACGACGAGCGCAGCATTCCGGAGCCGATTCTGAACCGGATGAACGTCTACGAGATCCCGGCGCCTGACCGTGAAGGTGCGCGACGCATCGCACAGTCGATTTACGATGAAATTCGTTCGGCGCACGCCTGGGGGCAGCGCTTCCCGGCCGAGCTTGGCGATTTGACGCTCGATGCGCTCACGCGCGCGTCACCCCGCGAAATGCGGCGCGCGATCCTGAATGGTTTTGGCGCCGCACGCATCAGCGGACGTGACCATATCGCGGCGGATGATATCCGGCTCGATCATGCCGCACGACGCAAACCCATCGGTTTTTGAGCAATTCCATGGATTTTGCCTCCGTTTAAGGCCGTCTTTCCCATGAAACCGCCTGCGGGCGGTTTTCTTTCGTCTGTGAATCGCCTCGCCATTGTTGTTTGAATAACAATAGTAAGTTGCCTCAATCAGAATGGATTTTTGATAGTCAGGGAATACACTAAGTCTTCATGCACTGCAGATGCGTTCGCGCACCAGGCGCTCATTCAACGACTTCAGGACTCCCTCATGAGAACCACTTCTTTTGCCCTGCTGTTTTCTGCTGCCGTTGCTGCACCTGCTTTCGCAAGCGGTGATGGCGCAGAGCCGTCGCATCGCCCCGCAGCGGCCGCGCCGCAGCAGCCCGGCACGGCTGCGCGCGCCGATGCCACGTCGGACATCGCCAGCACGCAACGCGACCGCCCGATGAACGAAGGCACGGCCCGGAACTGAGGCCGGATCGTAGTCCGGTCGAAAGGGCCTCGTAAAAAGAATGCCCGCAGTCGGGAGACTGCGGGCATTCTGCTCCGGAGCGGCGTCGTACAATTTGCTTAAGTAGAGCAGATACGTTCGACAACGAGCGGTATGCAGCGCAAAGCGGCGGCATCCTGTTTTTAAAACTCAGCGGGTCGACGAGGCAGTGCGCGGGCTCTAGACCGCGTCAAGGGACATGGATCAGATCGAATGTGTAGTGATCGGCGCAGGCGTCGTCGGCCTCGCCGTGGCACGCGCGCTGGCGGCGCGCGGCCATGAGGTCATCGTGCTGGAGTCGGCCGAAGCGATTGGCGTCGGCACCAGTTCTCGCAACAGTGAAGTGATACACGCGGGTCTCTACTACCCACGTGGCTCGCTGAAGGCAACGCTTTGCGTGCGCGGCCGCGAAATGCTCTACGAATACTGCGCGGCGCACAGCGTGCCCCACCAGCGCTGCGGCAAACTTCTTGTCGCGACGGCGCGCAACCAGATTCCGCAACTCGAGGGCATTCTGGCGCGCGGCAAGGAAAACGGCGTGCTCGACCTGATGCGGATCAGCGGCGAAGCAGCGCAGGCGCTCGAGCCTGCCCTGCAATGCGTCGAGGCAGTGTTCTCGCCGCAGACGGGTATCGTCGACAGTCATCAATTGATGCTCGCCATTCAGGGCGACGCCGAGCGCGATGGCGCGGTGTGCGCGTTCCACGCGCCCGTGGAAGCGATCGAGGCGAACAACGGACGCTTCGTCGTGAAAGTCGGCGGCACGGCGCCCACGACGATCATTGCCGCCTGCGTCATCAACAGTGCCGGTCTGCAGGCGAATGCGCTGGCGTGCCGGATCCGTGGGCTCGACGCCCGTCACGTTCCGCCGCTCTATCTCGCGCGCGGCAACTACTTCAGCGTGTCCGGCCGCGCACCGTTTAGCCGTCTGATCTATCCGATGCCGAACGACGCGGGGCTTGGTGTTCATCTGACCATCGATCTCGGCGGCCAGGCGCGCTTTGGTCCGGACGTCGAATGGGTCGACAGCCTCAACTACGATGTCGATCCGCATCGTGCCGAAGCCTTTTACGCCGCAATCCGGGCCTACTGGCCGCAACTCCCGGACGATGCACTGCAGCCCGCCTATGCCGGCATTCGTCCAAAGCTCTCCGGGCCGGGTGAGCCGCCTGCAGACTTTCTGATCCAGGGGGCGGCTGCGCACGGTGTGCGTGGCCTCGTCAACCTTTTCGGCATCGAATCGCCGGGATTGACGGCGTGTCTCGCGATTGCGCAGCGCGTCTGCGAACTGGCGGGACGCGGCTGAAGGGACGTCCCCCAGTTGCGCCGGGCGCAAGTTCCGCGCCCAGGCGCTCCCGTGCGGATTCGCTTATTCCAGGCATTTAAGGGAACCCAGGCGGCCGCTTCATTGTTATTCTTGGGGAAGCGCTGTCGTCAGAACGGCGTTCAGTTTAATAACATGGAGTGTGTCCCCATGAAGTCATCCCGTCGTACGTTTTTGATTACGAGCATCGGCGTTGCGTCGACGCTCGCTCTGTCCCGCCAGGCGTTCGCCGATGCACCCAAGGTAGCCGAAACCGATCCGACCGCTGTGGCGCTCGGCTACAAGAGCGACGCAAGCAAGGTCGACAAGGCGAAGTTCACGAAATTCGTCGCCGGCCAGAACTGTGGCAACTGCAGCTTCTTTCAGGGCAAGCCTACTGACGCCTATGCCGGATGCCCGATGTTCGCCGGCAAGCAGGTCGCGAACACGGGATGGTGCAGCGCATATAACAAGAAGGCCTGATAGTCTGAAGAAGCGCATTCATGCTGCGTCTCGTCTGAAAAGGCGGCGCAGCATGACATTGTGCCCTCTTCCGCTCGTTACGGAAGCGCCTGTCGCGGAATGCGTCCGGCGCTTTTTTGTGCCTTGAAATCTACGTGCTGATCAGCTATCTGCCCGCCTTCGCCGTCAAGAAACTGAAGCTGCCCTACGCGCAGTCGTTCTACGCGGTGATCTTCGGCAATCTGCTGTTGATGGTACTTTCGCCGATCGCGGGCGCATGATCGGATCGCCGGGGGCGCAAGGGGCTTACGCTGTGGTCGCCGATCACTACGCTGGTGCTGATCTATCCGCTCTTTCCATGGCTCGCTGGCGCGCCAAGCGCGTCGAAGCTGATTCTCGTGCAGGCGATCCTGTTGGTGACGCTGGCGGGCCTCACGCTGTCGATCATCGCGGTGGCCTGCATTCCGGCGATGCGCCACGTCGATCTCGACGCGCGGCGCAAGCCAGCCTGATCACGCGCGAGCCTGCATGAGCGGCGGCCGCCGGTCGAACCACGGACGCGCCGCCTCGAGTTGTGCGGCGAGCCGAAATAGCGTGGCCTCGCCACCGTCGCGGGTCGCGAACTGCACGCCGACCGGCAGGCCGCGCGAGTTCCAGTAGAGCGGCACCGACATCGCCGGCTGCCCGGTCAGATTGAACAGTTCGGTGCAGCCCGCCCATGCGAACGCCTTGTTCGACGCTTCTTCCAGCATCTTCTTCATCAGCGCTTCGATCGGCATGGCGGTGACCGCGCGCATCTGCATCCGTTCGAACTGGGTGGGCAGCATTTCGCCGATCTTGATCGGCGCGCCGGCGAGCGTTGCACACAGGATCACGTCATAGCGCGTCAGCAGATTGGTCACCTTCGCCGTGACGCGACGCTGCTCTTCAAGTGCGGCGGGCAGGGCGCGCTCGCCGAGCTTGCGGCCGATATGCGCCATCGCCCACGTCGATATCTCGAACTCGGTTCGCAGCGGCTTGCGGCCCGTCACACGTTCGGCATTCAGCACGATGTCTTCCGCCACAACCGACCAGATTGTGAGGAACGGCTGCCGGACGGCTTCGAAGTCGATGCCGAGCGAAACGGGCTCGACGCGATGCCCGAGCGATGTCGCGAGCTGCGCGGCATCTGCGAGCGCGGCACGCACATCGGCAGACAGGGTTGGTGCGAGCATGGGATCGGTTACGTAAGCGATGTGCAACGGTTTGCACGGCTCGCCGGTTGCGCTGAGAAACGTGCCGGGTGCGCCATGCGGGAGTGCTGCGTTGCCGCCGGTGAGATCGAGCAGCAACGCGCTATCGCGCACGCTGCGCGACACCGCGTGGTCGACGCCGAGTTCGCCTGGCGTTTTCAAGGCTGCAGGCGGTTGCCGGCTGCGCGACGGCTTGAGTCCGAACAGGCCGCAGCACGAGGCGGGAATGCGGATCGAGCCGCCGCCGTCGGACGCGTGCGCGATCGGCACGATGCCTGCCGCGACGGCTGCCGCTGCTCCGCCGCTCGAGCCGCCCGGCGTGTGATCGAGGCTCCATGGATTGCGGCACGGACCGAACAGTTCGGGCTCGGTGTAGGGCATCTGCCCGAGTTCCGGCGTGCTCGTCTTGCCGAAGATGTTGAAGCCGGCCGCCTTCGTCAGCGTGACGATAGGCGCGTCTTCTGTGGGAACATAGTAGCGGTAATGACGGCTGCCCATCGTCATTCGCAAGCCAGCAATCGGTGCGCCGAGATCCTTCATCAGATACGGCACGCCGGCGAATGGCCCATGTTTCGCACCGTTCGCACCATTTGCACCGTTCGCGCCATGGTTCGATGCGCGCTGACGGGCCGCATCGTAGTCCTTCAATATCAGTGCATTGATCGCGGGGTTGACCGCTTCGGCACGCGAGATTGCAGTGTCCAGCAATTCGCGCGCGCTGACTTCGCCTTTTCGCAGGAGTTCGGCAAGGCCGATGGCGTCATGGGACAGATAGTCTGATTGCACGACGGATGCGCCCCCGCGGTTGAGTGTTCTTGGCTGCACGTTACATGCAATGCATGTGACGTCGCCGTGACAGCCAGATGAGCGTTGGCTGCATTATTTGTGTCATCGTTCCGGCGACGCGTAAGACCCGACGCATCGCAGGATACACGCGGCGCCGTGTGTGCTGGCCGCGTGCTGATGGATTGCAGCTTACAGGCGTTCGCCGAGGAACGTCAGCGTGCGGCCGTGCGCGAGCGCAGCGGCGTGCTGATTGTATGAAGCACGGTCCGGACAATTGAAGCCATGATCGGCGTTCGGATACAGATGGAATTCGGCGTCGTCGCGACCGGCGAAACGTTCTTTCACCTGACCCACTGCGTCGAGCGGGATGCCTTGATCGAGTTCGGCGTAATGGAACTGCATCGGTACCTTGATTTGCGCGGCCAGATCCAGGTGGTTCTGGATGCCGCCGCCGTAGTAGGCCACTGCGCCGTCGACCGTGCGCTGTGCCGCCGCCAGATACGCAAGGCGGCCACCGAAGCAGTAGCCGATCGCCGCCACCTTGCCGGTTACCTCGGGCATGGCTCGCAGCGCCTGCGCGCTCGCGCCGATGTCCGCAACGGCGAGGTCAACGTTGGTCTTCTGCAGGATCTCGATACCCTTGTCGCGGTCGGCGCCCGCGTAGGCCAGTTCGACACGCGGCTGCGTGCGCCAGAAGATATCCGGTGCAAGGGCGATATAGCCATCCTGCGCGTACTGGTCGGCGACGGAGCGGATATGGCTGTTCACACCGAAGATCTCCTGAACGATGATGACGGCCGGCCCTTTGCCGCTCTTCGGCAGCGCCAGGTAGCCCTCGAAGCTGTCATTGCCGGCAGCGATGTCGATCCATCGGGAAGTTATGCTCACGTCGATCTCCTTGAACGAATGATGAAGCGGTTGATGCGAAATGCGGCCGGTCAGTGTGCCACCAAAAGTCCGGCGTTGCAGTGGCGCTCGACCTTGCGTACGAGGCCGTCGTGGCGTGGCGCTTCCCGCAAGCGGATTGAAACGATCCGGATTGTTCACTTTTCCGCCGCGGGCGGCTTTGGTAGGGTGGGTCAACGCCTGCCGACAGCGACTATGTGCCGTTGTGGGCGGGCAAGGCGCGAACCGCAGCGCAGCGACGGTCTGACCGCTGCCGGGCTGGTCGATCAACTGCACGACCCAAGGCGTGCGGCAGCAGCGAAAATCGCTGTTGCCGCGGACTGCCAGAGGCCACTTCGTGCTCGTTTGAATTAATAAAGGTGTTGCAAATACAGACCCTTAGCGATCTTCCTGCGGCCCTTTTAGAAGAAACCTTCACGTAGCGGAAACCCGCATGGGCTGGCGGTTTCCGCGTGACAGACCGGACCCCCGACGCGGTTTTGGGATAAACACTATTAGTAGTGATCCCACTTTCTCAAAAAAATCCCACAAATTAATTTGATGGCCTACACTTGCGCGCAAGTACGGCTGGCCGCCTGCCAAAAACAGACTGGCTGACGTACTTGCCAAGTGCATGAACGATGCAACCGGCGTGATCGTCCACGGGATGTAACGACACGTGCAGGAAGCGGGGACACAGGGCGATTACGTTGTTTTTGGGACCGAAACTGGAGACTTACATGAACATCAAGATTCAAAAGCTGTTGCCGATTAGCGCTGCGGTGATGCTGTTCGCGACGTTGGCAACATCGGCTGCCGCCGACACGGTCGTCAAGATCGGTCACGTTGCGCCGCTGACTGGCGGTATCGCCCACCTGGGTAAAGACAACGAAAACGGCGCACGTCTCGCCGTTGAAGAAATCAACGCGAAGGGCCTGACGATCGGCGGCCAGAAGGTCACGCTGGAACTGGACGCGCAGGACGACGCGGCTGACCCGCGTACGGCTACGCAGGTTGCGCAGAAGCTGGTTGACGACAAGGTCGTGGCAGTGGTTGGCCACCTGAACTCGGGCACGTCGATCCCGGCTTCGAAGATCTACAGCGACGCAGGCATCGTGCAGATCTCGCCGTCGGCAACGAACCCGGCTTACACGCAACAGGGCTTCAAGACGACGTACCGCGTCGTGGCGACCGATGCGCAACAAGGTCCGGCACTCGCTAACTACGCGTCCAAGACCATGAAGGTGAAGAGCGTCGCGATCGTCGACGACTCGACCGCTTACGGCCAGGGTCTGGCAAACGAATTCGAGAAGACCGCCAAGTCGCTCGGCCTGAACGTGGTGTCGCATGACGCGACGAACGACAAGGCAGTCGACTTCCGCGCAATTCTGACGAAGATCAAGGGCGAAAACCCGGACGCGATCATGTACGGCGGCATGGACGCCACCGGCGGCCCGTTCGCCAAGCAAGCGAAGCAGCTCGGCCTGCGCGCGAAGGTGCTGGCAGGCGACGGCGTGTGTACCGACAAGCTGTCGGATCTCGCTGGCGACGCAACCGACAACATCGTCTGCTCGGAAGCCGGTATGGCGCTCGAGAAGATGTCGGGTGGCGCAGCGTTCCTCGCGAAGTATCAGAAGCGTTTCGGTCAGCCGATCCAGATTTACGCTCCGTTCACGTATGACGCTGTGTACATCGTCGTCGACGCCATGAAGCGTGCAGGCTCGACCGATCCGGCGAAGATCCTGGCGGCAATGCCGGCCACGGACTACAAGGGTGTGATCGGTGAAACCACGTTCGACTCGAAGGGTGACCTTCAGCACGGCGTGATCTCGCTGTACAACTACAAGTCAGGTAAGAAGACGCTGCTCGACGTAGTGAAGATGTAATACCGGCTAGCGGGGAGACCGGGTTCGCCTGGTCTTCGCAAAGTCATGAACGGCACGCGAGGCGCAAGCTTCGCGTGCCTTTTCTTTTGTTGTTCGGGCGGGACGCTGACGCTACATGCGAGCGTGTCGACGTTTTTGCACGGGAAGTGCAGGCGCAATCGTTTGCGCTGGTTTGATCTGGCGTTGCAGGGTGGACACGCGCACAACATGGCGGTTTGTTGAGCAGCACTACTTCCGGAACTGGCTCGCGATGCTCACGCGTATGAAGACGACGATCATCGCGAGTTCATCTGCAACCTCGTGTCGCTGGAAGCAGCCCGCCAAACGGGTCAATGAATATCGGTGCCCAATTCGTGATGTGCCGGCAAAGCGTTCGGCGCGACAATCACATCAAAGCTTCAGCCACCGCAGCACCCTCGGCCCCGTGACCGCGATCAGCGCGGAGCACGCCGCGACAACTGACAGTCCGATGGACAGGTTCGTCACCTGCGCGACGCCGCCGATAATCACTGGCCCCAGCATCAGCCCGAAGTAGGCGAGCCCCGCGACGTGCGCGAGCCCTTCAGCCGCATGGATGCCGTCGACGCGCGCGGCGGCTGCGAACAGCACCGGCATCATGTTCGCCAGACCGAGACCCATCAGCGTGAATCCGGTTAGCGCCGCGACCGGATACGGCAGCAGCAGTGCGCCGATCATCCCCGCGCAGGCGAGCGATGCGCTCGCCATGATCAGTTGCGGCGCGCCGAAGCGGGCGCGTACAGCGTCACCGGCGAAACGGGCCGCGGCCATGCCGCCCGAAAACGCCGCGTACGCGGTGCTCGCGAGAGCGGGCGTCGAGACGACGACATCGCGCATGTAGACGGTGGCCCAGTCGTACATCGCACCTTCGGCGATGAGCGCAATCAGCGCGATCCCACCAAGTGCCCACAGCGCAGGCGAGCGCCAGCGGTTCGCGCGCGGCATGCCGGCATCCGGACGTTCGTGGTGTGGCACGTGCGGCAGCACTGAGGGGCAGGCAATCAGCAGGACCAGCGCGCTGAGCAGCGCGGCGAGCAGCAGATGCACAGCGGGTGCCATCCCGCGCGAAAGCAGCGCGCCGCCGACCGCCGCCCCAGCCATCCCACCGATGCTGAACATGCCGTGCAGCGCCGACATGATGGGCCGCCCGAGTGCCTCCTCGACGGCGCTTGCCTCGGCGTTCATCGCGACATCGAGCGTCGCCATCGCGGCGCCGAACACGGCAAGCACGACGAGCAACAGCCAGTAAGCCGGCACGACCAGGATCAGCGCGCCGCAGAAGGCCATCGTCAGGCCGCCCGCGAGGCACGCGCGGCGCGAGCCGACGCGTGCAATCCACTTAGCATTAAGCGCCATCGCGGCAATCGAGCCGACCGCGACCGCAAGCAGCGCGAACGACAACAACGCTGGATTGAGATGAAAACGGTCGCGCACCGTAGGGACGTACACCCCCCACGACGCGTACATCATGCCGGCAACGAAAAAGAGCGCCATCGTCGCGTAGCGGGCGCGCCGACGCGCGGCGACTGGCAGACTGGCGTGGGCGGCGGGAAGCGCAGCGAAATCGGAGGGGCGATCGGACACAGGAATCTCGCTGAAAAAGAAAGCGCGCTGAAAGCGAAATGTCGATTCTATCGAACCGATCGATCCCATGCTGGAAGGCCCTGAACTAATATCTACTTCTACATGAACGCGACGATGCCGTGCGGCCGACTCACGACGCCGCGTGATGCCGTGCGATCCCGTTCTCCGCTACCGTCTTCCGTCGAGGCTTTCCGCTTGAAACTCCCCGCTCACGCTCCGCTTCATCTGTTGCATCAGGCCGCCGCCGGCACGCTTGCCACGCATTCGCGCCAGCCGGAGGGTTATCCGTATCCTTCGGTGCTGCCGTTCGCACCGGACGCACGGCATCGGCCTACCATCCTCGTCAGCCGGCTTGCCGAGCACACGCGCAATCTGCAGGCGGATCCGCGCTCCGGTTTTCTGATCGTGCACGCGCCAGATGGAGACGTGCTGAACGGTCAGCGGGTCACGCTGCTGGGTTCGTTCGAACCGGTCGAGCCGGCGCCGGAAATCGCGCGACGCTATCTGCGCTATCACCCGGATGCCGAACGCTATCTCATGCTCGGCGATTTCACTTTCTGGGTTCTTTCGCTGGAGCGTCTGCGCTATATCGGTGGCTTTGGGGCGATGGGCTGGCTCGACGCGGATGAACTCGATCCCCTCGAACCGCTTTCGTTCGAAGAAGAAGAGGTGCTCACTGAATTTTTTGATCGACATCCCCGGCGCGGCGGGGATGTCGACCTGGCTGGCATCGACCGTTACGGAGCCGATCTGAAAATCGGCGGTCAGCGGGCGCGCTTCATCTTTGATGCGCCGAAAATGGATTCGTCATCCTTGCATGAGGCGCTAGCTGATTGCATCGAGCGTCACGCGGATTAACTCTGTTGCATCGGGAAAACACTGGTTTGCGCCGCGGAGTATCCCGATAGTAGCGGTCCACGCGTGGATGAAATGAGAAAACTCTCACGCCGTGAAATGTTTTTGTTAAAAAGGTAGATTAATTTTCATGATTCGATAATTTTAACGAGATATTTATAAGACTTGGTAAGGGTTTTTCGGAAAACGATGAATTCCCCTGAAATGAAAAGCACTTGTCTGAGAAGGCGCTACGCGAATTCTTTTGAAACGGGACATAATAATTTTTGGTTGTGGCTTTTCTCCGGTTTCGATTTTGTGTTAATCTCGCCAGCAAATTCCGAGGCATGAACATCTTCAAAGGGCAAGCCAGCACCGAGACTGGCAGTCATTTAACCGAACCACAAGGGAACCTATGTCTTCCTACAAGGAACTACTCGCGCAGCGAGAGAAGCTGGAAAAGCAGATCGAAGAAGCAAAGTCGCGCGAATATGCGGAAGTGCTGAACGAAATCAAGCAGAAAATGGCCGACTACGGCATTACGCTTACCGAACTCGGTGGCGGCCGTGGCAAGGCTGCAAAGGCGGGTCGTCCGCGCGCTGGCGTGGCGCCGAAATATCGCGATCCGGACAGCGGCAGCACATGGTCCGGCCGCGGCAAACCCCCCCGCTGGATTGCGGGCAAGGATCGGGAAAAGTTTCTGATCTCGAAGTAAAGAAGATATTCAAGGGTTGCCGTTTCGCCTGAGAACCGGAAAGCCGCAACCGCTGCAAAGAACCGTGCTACCACAAGGAGCGCGGTTTTTTTATTATTCGCCGGACGGGTCAGGATTTCCCGGCGAGCAGCGCGGTTTCCCGGGAAGCGGAATGCGAATGCTTCGTGTTTTTATAACAGGCTGATTTAAAAGGGAATTTTTCGAGGGCGACCGGTATTTCGACCTTCGGCCCGGTAGAATGACGGCATCGAATAACCCGTTTGCCTTCGTATGTCTTTCGCTGCCACCGAACCTTCCGCAGAAAAACATCAAGTCGCGCGCCGGACCACGTGGGTCAGTATCGCGTTAAACGCGATATTGATGGCGCTGCAAGTCATCATCGGCGTGTTTGCGCACTCGCAGGCACTTGTCGCCGACGGCATCCATTCGCTTGCCGATCTCGTTTCCGATTTTGTCGTTCTATTTGCGAACCGTCACAGCGGGGCGAAGCCCGATGCCGATCACAATTACGGACACAGCCGGTACGAAACGGTGGCCTCTCTGTTCCTTGGCGGACTGCTGATCTCGGTCGGCGTCGGGATGTTGTGGCGCGCCGGTACGCGTCTCGCCAATCTTGGCGATATTCCTGCCGTCCATGTGAGTGCGCTCGTGGTGGCGGTGCTGGTGCTTGTCTCTAAAGAGGGCCTCTTTCGTTACATGCTGCGCGAAGCGCAGCGCGTGCGCTCCGCCATGCTGATTGCCAACGCGTGGCACGCGCGCTCGGACGCGGCTTCGTCGCTGGTGGTCGCGATAGGGATCGTCGGCAGCATGGCTGGCGTGCGCCTGCTCGATCCGATTGCGGCAGCGATCGTAGGCTTCATGGTCGCGCGCATGGGATGGACCTTCGGCTGGGATGCGCTACAGGATCTATCCGACCGCGCGCTGGACGAGGCTTCCGCCGCCGACGTGCGCGCCCTGCTGATGGCAACGCCCGGCGTGCGCGACGTGCATGAGCTGCGAACCCGCAAGATGGGCGACCTTGCGCTGATCGATGCGCATATCCTGGTCGATCCGATGATCTCGGTGTCGGAAGGGCATTACATTGCCGAGTCGGCAAGGGCGCGTGTCCTGACTGACAACCGCGTACTGGACGCGTTGATTCACGTGGATCCAGAAAACGACGCGGTGGCGCGACCTCCGGTCAATTTGCCGCCGCGCGAGCGGATTGTCGCGAACGTTGAGGCGGCGCTTGCCACCCATGGCGCAAAGCCGCTGGCGGTCAACTTGCATTATCTGAGCACGGGTCTCGACATAGAGGTCACGCTGCAACCACGAGCAGGCGATGTTCGCGAAACGGATGCGCAGCTACTGGCGCGTCTCGATGTGGCCGGACTAAAGCGCGAACTGGGTGCGCGCAGGCTGAGCTTGGTTCGGGCACTGTCGGCGCCGGGAGCGTCCGGCGCCGACAGCGAGTCGGGTATCTCACGCGCGTCAGGCGCGAGCCCGGCTGTGCAGGAACGGCACGAGGCGGACTGAGCGTGGCGGGCGGGTGTCGGTTGTTTCGGGCGGAGCGGTCACACCAACCGGGCTAGAGCGGCAGTTGCGTATCGAACTTGATCTCGCGCAGCACGACGCTTGTGCGGACCTGCGCCACAGCGGGAATCTTGAAGATGCGATCGTGCAGGAACGTGTCGTAAGCCTTGATGTCCGGGGCGACGATCTTGAGGATGTAGTCGGATTCGCCGGTGGTGCTGTAGCACTCCGTCACCTCCGGACACGTCGAGATTTCCCGTTCGAACTGCTCGACCCCACCCTCGGTGTGCCGTGTCAGATGGATATGTGCAAGCGCGCAAACGTGCAGCCCGAGTTTCTCGCGATCCAGCAAAGCCGTGTAGCGCTGGATCACGCCGGACTGCTCCATGTCCTTGATGCGCCGCCAGCAGGGCGTGCTGGACAGGCCGACCTGGTCGGAGATCTCCTGCACGGAACGGCGTGCATCGAGCTGCAAAAGGCGCAGGATTTTTTGAGAGAACGTATCGAGTGTCAACTGCGCCTCCGTTTGCTTCGCCAGGTTCCTGAAGCTGAATGGTAGAGGTCGCGAAAACGAAACGCAATGTAAAACGCTGCTGACGAGGGAGATTCCCTAATTTGCTGGTTCGTCGGCGGCTTTTTGTCCTGAGCCGTCCCCATCTTCGTCGATCACGCGCGCTTGTTGCGTGGTGCGCAATTCCGCCAGCATGTTGCAGAAGAGCGCGCCCTGCTCGATTGCGTCGTCGAGCGCGACGTGGGTGTGGGGATGATCGTCGAACCAGTGCTTCGGAAGGCGCGGCTTGATGCACTTTCGGTACGGCAGGCCGGTCATGGCGAACGCGAGCGTCTTGATGTCGAGCGCGGACCAGGAAAACGGGCAGCGGCCGGTAAAGCGCATCATGTACCAGAACATGAAGGTGAAATCGAAGCCCGCCGGCATCGCAACGAACACCGGCTTGCCGGGCAGCGCCTCGACCCATCCGACATAGGCATTGAGCGCCGCGTCGGGTTTCTGAAGGTCCTTGCGGCAGGCAGCCCACGCGTCGGGTTGCGTTTGCCACCACGCGGCCTGCACCGGATGCGGCGCGGCGCCGTCCAGCAATTCGAGATTGGCGGAGAACGTGGCGACGAGCTTTTTGTCAGCGGTATAGGCCGCCGACGCGAAACTGAGCATCGAGTGCGGGCCAGGAATCGGGCCGTCCGCTTCGACGTCAGTGCTCACATAGATTTCAGCGGTCATGCGCCGGCTCCGTCTGCGACGTAAGGGTTCGTGCGCCGTTCGGCGCCGAAGGTCGACGTTGGCCCGTGGCCGGGCACGAAGGTCACATCGTCGCCGAGGGGCCAGAGCTTTTCGCGGATCGCACGGACCAGGTCGCCATGATTGCCCCGTGGGAAATCCGTACGTCCGATTGAGCCGGCAAACAGCACATCGCCGACTAGCGCAAGCCGATGCGCGCGGCTAAAGAAGATCACGTGGCCGGGCGTGTGGCCAGGGCAATGGTAGACCTCGAGCGTCTCGTTGCCGAACTGGACCGATTCGCCATCCCGGAGCCACCGGTCCGGCTCGAAAGCCTCCGCGGCCGGAAAGCCAAAGCGCGCGCTTTGCGTCGGCAACTGATCGATCCAGAAGCGCTCTTCTTCATGCGGGCCCTCAATCTGCACGCCGTAGTGCGCGGCGAGTGTCTTCGCGCCAGCGCAGTGGTCGATGTGACCGTGCGTGAGCAACACCTTCTCGACGGTCACCTTCTGGCGCGCAACCTCACCCTGGATCACGTCGAGGTCACCGCCGGGGTCGACGATCGCGGCGCGCCCGCTCGACTCGCAGACGAGCAGCGAACTGTTCTGCTGGAAGGGGGTAACGGGGATGAGAGTGACTTTCATGACGACGCCGCAACGCTGCAAAAGCCCTGATTGTACCGGCCGCCGTCGCCCGCCGCCCATGTGCCGAATGGCGGATAGGTAGTGCTCATTTTTGCATCAATAGTGAAAATGAATCAAGGTTTTGAGTCGCTCGCCATCCCGAAAAACTGTTTTGGGTATAATGACCGAATCGTGCACGGAAATCGTGCTGTCATCAGGCGATGTGTCACCCTTTTTTGGGGTGGCTGAATTGGTCGTCATCAAGTAAGTGCCGTCGGTGTTCGACGGCAAATCACGCATCGACTGCGGTCGATGCGCACGTCTTGTCCAGCCAGACGCAACGCGTCTGCAACGGCCTTGCTGCCGTGCTGCTGGATGGGGCCTACGCCGCTGTTCCTGCGTCCTGCGTTCTGGACGCAAGAACGTGATTGCCACGTTCGATGGCGGCTTGTGGGGTCTGGTCAGGCTGCCGGGGACAGGTTGCGCCAGACGTGAAAACTAACCGTGCGGTAGCGGCAGAGTGTGTCGCATCCGGGCTTTCGAAGCTCTGCGCATAGCGCAGCGTTTCGCTTTGCCTTGGCCGCCGGAGTCGCATGCAATCCGTAGCAACTGGCTGCGAGATGCGGCTCGACAACGAAAAAACGTCTTATGAATGTCCGACTAGCTCGACGTATCGGGAGTCTTTTTGCCTTTTTAGTGCTGACAGGGTGCGCGATGCCCCCTGGCCCGGCCGAACAGACCGGAGGCGCGTCGCTGCCCACAAAGGGTGCGCGTCTGGCGGGCACCGGTGCGCCTCAGGCGTACGGCGCGGGAACGGGCGCGTCGGGCGACGCGAACGGCACGTTGCTTGCCAACGCCGAACCGCTCTCTGACAAGGGCACCGACGTTTCCGATTTCCATCAGACGGGCCGCGCTTCCTGGTACGGCCGATTCTTCCATGGCCGCCGCACTGCAAACGGCGAACGCTACGACATGCACGCCCTCACGGCCGCGCACAAGACGCTGCCGCTCGGCTCGTACGTCCGTGTGACGAATCCTGACACCTCGCGTTCGGTTGTCGTACGGATCAACGACCGTGGGCCGTACGTCCGCAGCCGCGTGATCGACCTGTCGTATGCGGCCGCCAAGGCCATTGGCATGCAGCACCTCGGCACGGCGCGCGTGAAAATCGAAGGGCTGACGCAGCAGGAAGCGAAGACGGAAATCAATGAGACGTTGGCGTCGAACTCATCTGCAGATAAGTGACGGAAAACCGGCGGCGCGTTGTCTACCGGATGCATTGAGAGCCGATGTCGGGATCTGAACGATCCGTCCGTCAACCGGTTGTGACTGAGGAAGGGCCGCTGCGTGCGGCCCTTAGTTTTTTCTGAGCGCGAGAGCGCGCGTGTAAAGCGCGTTGCGTGATGCACCGGTGATGGCCGCGGCCACTTTCGCTGCACTGCTCACTGACATTTCCTCCATCAGGATGCCAAGTAGCGCGTCGTGATCGGCTTCGCCCGCCGTCTCAGGTCTGGCGCCTTCCACCACGAGCACAAATTCGCCGCGCTGACGGTTGGGATCGGCCTCGAGCCACGTTGGCCCTTCGGCCAGGGTGCACGGGTGCAGCGCTTCGTGTAACTTCGTTAGTTCGCGTGCAATCAGCAGCCTGCGTTCGCCACCGAATGCATCGGCGAGGGCCTGCACTGTTTCCATGATGCGATGCGGCGCTTCATAGAACACCATCGCGTGCGTGTGAGCGGCGAGTTGCTGAAGCGCGGCCGCTCGTTGCTTTGGTTTCGAAGGCAGGAAGCCGAGAAACGAAAACGTCTCGACCCAGTCGCCGGCGGCGCTCAGTGCGGTTGCGAGAGCGCTTGGCCCAGGCAGCGGAATGACAGGCAGGCCGGCGTCGCGCACGGCGTCGACGAGTTTCGCGCCAGGATCAGAAATGCCGGGCGTGCCTGCGTCAGAGACATACGCTACGCGTTCGCCCGCCTGCAGATGCTCGATTACACGCTGCGCGGCTGCCCGCTCGTTGTGCTGATGCACGGCCACGAGCGGCTTCGAGATGCCATAACGCGAGAGCAGTTGTCCTGTGTTGCGCGTGTCTTCGGCGGCGATCCGGTCCACCAGCCCGAGCACGTGCAGTGCGCGCACTGTGATGTCGGCGACATTGCCGATCGGCGTCGCCACCACATACAGCGCGGCCGCAGGATAGTGCTGCGCTTGCGCGAGTTCGGAGAGAGGAGTCATGAGGCAGAAGACGCAGACAGACAGAACAAGGCCGACATTGTGCCACGCAGCGGTTCGCGCGCCGGAGCCGGCGCGCGGCATATCGGTCGCCGCTGCCGGTGGCGCCGCTGCCGACAACTTTTCGGGACACGGTAGGTCCAATGACGTCGGAGCAGCGTTCGAGGCGCGCGCGCTGGAGTTCCTACGGCGTCAACGTCTGCGCTTCGTCGCTCGCAATGTGTTGTGTCGTGGCGGCGAACTCGATCTCGTGATGCGCGAGCGCGACGGCACACTGGTCTTCGTCGAGGTGCGTGCCCGCAGTCGGCGTGGCTACGGTGGTGCAGCGTCGAGTATCGGCTGGCAGAAGCGCCGGAAGATCGTGCACGCCGCACAGCACTTCCTGATGACGCGAACAGCGGGTACAGTCGCGTGCCGCTTCGACGTCGTCGCGTTCGAGGCGGGCAGGCTCGTATGGTTGCGCGACGCGTTTCGTGCCGATGAAGTGTGAACGTACGTTCCGGACGCTCGCGTGAGTACGCTAAACTTGCGGACGCGTGCGGGCCGTTACGGGGCCGTGCGACGTCGGACACGCGACGGGCAGCCTGCATGTCCGAAGCCCTTTGCATCGTTACGAACAAGCCGCGTGCGCTGCGGCCTCGTCGCAGTACCAACCTTGCGGCACAAGATAGAGACTCGATGTCAGTCGAACGCATTCAACAGCACTTCCGCGACAGTGCGGCGGTCAAACTCGAAGCACTTGAAACCCTGTCGATGCCGATCGCCGCAGCGGTCGACACGATGTTCGCCGCGCTTGCCAATGGCAATCGCATTCTCGCGTGCGGAAACGGCGGTTCGGCAGCCGACGCACAACACTTTGCGGCCCAACTGATCGGCCGTTTCGAGCGTGAGCGCCCTGGTCTCCCGGCGATTGCGCTGAGCACGGATTCGTCGGTTCTCACCGCGATTGGCAACGACTATTCGTTTGAGCAGATTTTTTCGAAGCAGGTGCGTGCGCTCGGTCAGCCCGGCGATGTGTTGCTCGCGATCACTACGTCGGGCAATTCGGCGAACGTGCTGGCTGCTGTCGAAGACGCGCATGAGCGCGAGATGATCGTCGTCGCGCTGACCGGCAAGGGCGGCGGACGGATGAACGAAGTGTTGACCGACACCGATATTCAAATCTGCGTACCTTCCGATCGTACGGCGCGCATTCAGGAAGTGCATTTGCTAACCATCCACTGCCTGTGCGACGGCATCGATGCCATGTTGCTGGGCGAAGACTAATTTCGAAGGGGAACGGGTTGATGAGCGGAAACCGCGTCAAGAACACGCTTGCGAGGACCACGCTGGTGGTTAGCCTGGCTGCCGGACTGGCGGCGACATTGCAGGGCTGCGTGCTGGCCCTGGCGGGCGCAGCGGGCGGCGGCGCGTTGGTCGCGACCGACCGGCGCACGCTTGGCGCGCAGACCGAAGATCGGGAAATCCAGGTCAAGGCGTTGTCGCAGATCAACGATAACGTGCCGGACGCGTCGCATGTCAACGTAGCGGTGTTCAACCGACGCGTCCTCATCACCGGTGAAGTGCCGAGCGACACGTACAAGCAGAAGGCCGAGGCTGTGGTGCGCAATATCAACAACGTGAACGCGATCATCAACGAACTGGCCGTGGCGCCGGCAAGTGCGTTCTCGTCGCGCACCAACGATACGTACCTCGAAGGCCGGGTCAAATCGGCACTGATCGCGGAGAAGGGCATCTCGGCGAACTACTTCAAGGTGGTCAGCGAACGCAGCAATATCTATCTGATGGGGCTTGTGACCGCCGACGAAGGCAATCGCGGCGCCGATGTCGCGAGCCGTGTGCCGGGTGTCGCGCAGGTGGTGAAGGTGTTCCAGTACATTCAGCCACAGGAAGCCGCGGCGGCGAACGCTGCGGCAGCTTCGTCGGCGAGTGCGCCGGGCGCCTCGCAGCCGCCTTCTGAAGAAGCCACGACCGGCGCGGTGCCGGATTCGTCGGTGAGTTCGCGTCCGCTCGAGACGCAGGCGCCCGCGCCGGTCACGAATTCGACCTCCGTGCAGCCCGGCAATCCGAAGGCGAGCCAATGAAGAGAGTGGTTCGTTTGCAGCGTGGCGTGCCGGCCGCGTGTATCGGATTGGGGCTGTACGTCATGGCATCGACGGCCGCTTTTGCTGCCGATGCTCCGCGCGGGATGACCATCGCCCGCAGCAACGCGTGCATGGGATGCCACGCCGTCGACCACAAGCTCGTCGGGCCATCGTTCCAGCAGATCGCCGGCAAGTACAAGGGCGATCCGCAGGCGCCGGGAAAACTGTCGGAGAAGGTGAAGGACGGCGGCTCAGGCGTCTGGGGCGCGATTCCGATGCCGTCGCACCCGGCAATGAGCGATGCGGATATCCGCACGGTGGTGGACTGGGTGCTCGCCGGCGCGCCGTCGAAGTGACTTCTGGCGGCGTAGCTGGGCGTCGCAAAAGAAAAAAACGTTGTGCTAGAATCGACGCGTCGTGGGGCGGTAGCTCAGCTGGGAGAGCGTCGCGTTCGCAATGCGAAGGTCGTGAGTTCGATCCTCATCCGCTCCACCAATAGAATCAAGGGCTTAGCTGATGGCTAGGCCCTTTTTGTTTGGTAGATTCGATTTATTGCGCCAATTTTGCGCCACTCGGGCAGTCGAAGGCTGGGGCGCAGCACTTGAGGAGCAGTGAATGGCATCTATCACCCGTCGAGGCGATCTTCAGTGGCAGGCCCGCGTTCGCCGCAAGGGCTACCCCGTACAGATCAAGACCTTCAATACGCGAGCTGAAGCCGAGGCTTGGGCCCGACAGATCGAGTCCGAGATTGATCGCGGCGTCTTCGTCAGCCGAGCCGAAGCAGAGTCGACCACACTAGCCGAAGCGCTCGACCGGTACGACCGCGAAATCGCCGCCTCCAAGAAGGGATACGCCCAGGAAGCATCACTGCTGCGCACTTGGAAGAGCACGGCCATCGCGTCCAGACCGATGGCATCGGTGCGGAGCGCAGACATTGCCAAACTGAGGGACGATTGGCTGAAACAGGCCAATTCTCCGCTGAAGCCGGCCAGCGTGCTTCGGCGCCTCGCAGTCCTCTCCCATGTCTTCAGCATCGCTCGAAAGGAATGGGGTATGGAAAGCCTGCTCAATCCCGTCGAGCTCGTGCGCAAGCCGCACGCCAACAATGCGCGCACCCGCCGGATTGTTGCTGCCGAAGCAGACACAGCGTCCGCTCGCCAAACGGAGGCGGGGGAGCTGGAGCGCGTCGTCGCGGCAAGTGGTTCGGACTTGCTGCCTGCCATTATCTGGCTCGCCGTCGAAACAGCTATGCGACGCGGGGAAATCGTCGACCTCCTATGGGAGCACGTCGATCTACGTCGGCGGGTCGCACATCTCCCGGAGACCAAGAATGGGAGTTCCAGAGACGTTCCCTTATCGACACGCGCCGTCGAAGTGCTCAAGGAGCAACGAAAAGCTGCCAAGATGCGTGAAGACGATGGCAGGGTCTTCCAAATCCGTGGCGATGCGGTAACGCGCGCCTTCGAGCGGGCTGTTGAGCGTGCGCGGTCCAGCTACCTAACCGAATGCAAAGACGCTGGGAAGGTGCCCAGCAAATCCTATCTGGCGGATCTCCGGTTCCACGATCTTCGCCATGAGGCGACTTCCCGGCTGGCGTCGATATTCCCGATGCACGAGCTTACCAAGATTACCGGACACCGTGACCCGCGTATGCTCATGCGGTACTACCATCCTCGTGCTGAGGATCTAGCGAAACGGCTGAAGTGACCAAACGTAGCAAGATACCCCGTTAAGTGGGCCATGCGTTGCTTGCCACGGGAGTACCGGGAAGCGCATGGCGCCAGCCTCTCGTCCTCACGGCAGCCTCGTTGAGGGCGGCCTGCCATGGCCAGGTTGGCGGCTACCGAGTACTGAGCGTGGAGGGCGAGAGCTTGCGCGGAGGACCTGTCAGGGCGACGAGATCTGCGGCACTGTCTCGAGCACGTTCTGCAGGAACAGTGTCTTCGCCGCACTGCCTGGCACCGTTTGCCGCGGCACGGACTCCAGCACGTCGACTCCCAGTCGAAGTGTTTCCGCGGCAATGCGAAGCTGTCGGCGGGTTGTCTCGTTGTCCAAACTTGGAGGAAGTCTCACAGTCTCGAAGTCCGTGAGGACGACCATCTGCCGAACTGCTTCAGCCAGTAGCTGGCCACCTCGCACCTCTTGCCGCCGCTCGAAGGCCTGGTGAGCCGACATCGGTTTGTCGGGCGCCTTCCCCGCGAAACCGAAGCTCAGCCCGAATGGGCGGGAGGAAGCGAGCATCATTCGCAGCGTTTTTGCAGTGTGCGTATTCAGCGGCCGCTCTGCCTTCTCGGCCAGTGCGAGGAGGTCGCTGAGCAGCGAGCTGGCCTCCGCGAACAACGGGATGCCGTGATCCAGGAAGGGCGACAGCGTTTCGACGGCAAGATTGGCTGCCTCGTCCATGGGCATGCCACGTTCGATCTGGCTTGTGGCGCGAATCAGCTTCGCATCGGGGATCCCTTCATACCATCGGGTCAGGTTGTCCAACCATCGAGCGGGCAAGCGATCCCAATCGCGCTTGCGCAGCAGGTAATAGGCTGCGGCCGTCGCCGCAATGGGATCCGTGATCTTGTCTTGCAGCAGCCGATGCGCCAAGTCACTACCGGGATCGAGCATCGATTCAACCGGGCTGAGCTTGCCTGCACGCAGGAACTCCATGATGGCCTCGGCATTGGGGCTATAACTGCCCACCACCACCCGCGGTGTCACCACGCCCGACAGGGTCCGCAACGACGTTACGAGGACGCTGGTTTGCGCACTGGGAAGTGACACGACCTGTGGCGTGTCACTGTCGAGGCGCACCACCAATGCACGTGGGTTGGGTGAGTGCCGAAGCTCCAGTTGAATCGCTTCCTGTGAGTGCGGAAGGCTTGTCAACTGCTCGTCCATGGGGATCTGCCGCCAGCGCAAGGAATCAGGCGTCTTTTCCCAGAGTTGGAACCAAGCTTCTCTCATGCCTGGTTGGCTGAGCAAGGCGCCACCGTGCCGCTTCATATCCAGGCGCACCGCTGACCATGCCATCCAATCGGAAGTTGCGGCGTCGTCACCAATACTGAAAGCCACTTCGTCGCGCCACATGCGATCAGGCGTTTGGAGTGGCCGCGTCTCGCTGGTGCCGTTGGGCAGGGTCAGTCGAACGAAGAGCGGTGCCTCGCCTCGTTCGTAGCGCAACTGCGCAGCGCGTGCTGTGCTGACCGTGCCTGTACTGAGCACCTGGCCGCGTGCGTCGATGACGTTCACAGGGAGGAAGGACGGGAAGTGTCCGCGCTCGCCACGCACGTTCAGGTGGATTTGCAGACGCTGCTGGCTCATGGCTGGACCTCCACGGGCAGGTGGTAGAGCGGCGGCTCGAGGTACTGTGCTCCGCTGGCATAGGGTTGGTGCATCACGGAAGCAATCCGGACTTCATACATGCCCTTGTTGGCTTCGGTGCGCCAGATGCCCTCGCTTAGGCCTCCCGTGAGCGGCGGCACCGTGGAATCGACAAGGTTGTGGATCTCGTAGCTGCTGACGATGCGAAGTACCTCTGGTGTCAGTTCAATCTCCACCTTGACCTTGGGCGCCGCGGTCGTCACGTGCAGCGGCACGTCCACCGCGCCGGAGGGATGTGGAGTGCAGGACTGGGGCTCGCCGCCACGCTCCTTGTTCACCATGGCCAGCAGCTTGGGAATGGCCTGTGTAAGCGCGCTGCCATTGACCAGCCAGTTCGGTGTGCCGGGCTGCGGGGCTCCGCAGTAGCCGCCCAGCGCCTGCAGCAACGCAGCCGTGAAGCGTGAGACTCCGTTGCTGTCGCCGTAGGCCGGTTCGCCTTCGGTGGTGGATTCGATCCAGGTCGTTCCACGATTGACGTTGGCCGAGGAGGCTCCATCGTCCAACAACGCCGCCGGCCGTGAACCGAGTCGTTCACCCACACGCCGGTCATAGGTACGGCAGGCGTCGATGAAGACGTAGAGCTGCGCCGGCACCTGCCGCCAGAGCGCGCGCACCGTGTTGGACAGATCGAAGCTACCGGTCTGGAAAGGGCGATTGCGATTGGCGCCGTGATCATCCAGGAGCAGGATGTGCTCTGGGCCATTGCCCATCACACCGTGGCCGCAGAAGTACAGTACGCCCACATTGTTGGGGTGGCGTTGCACCTCGTCGAGCCAGCGGTCGAAGCCTGCCTGGACTAGGGGCAGCGAAGCCCGCTCGATGTCATGCACGGCACCGGCCGCGTTGAGTTGCTCGCCCTGTTCCGAAGAAACAAGGATCTCCAGCGTCGTCAGCGGCGAGTTCGGGTTGTGCAGGCCGCCGCCTGGTGCGCTATTGCCGTTGACTACCCAGCGCGCCAAGTGCATCGCAGAGATCGGCGGCGACTGCAGGACATTGAGTCCGAGGTGCACCCCGTTGCGGGGTTCCGGGCCACCACGCAGATGGCGGTAGTAGCCGACGCCGATGATCAGCACATGCGTGCCCGGTGTCTCATCGCTGGAGCGCAGTCGAATCTGTGTCATCGTATCATTGTCCTTCCAAGCGCTGGGCCAGCCGCTTGTAGAAGCTTGGCCACTTGAAGTAGCCGGAATGCGCGCCGGTGACGGGGTAGCCGGTGTTGTACTTGAAGTCATGGACTGTGTCGGGCACGGCCGCGGTGAAGACCGGCAGGACCAGGAAGCCCAGCACGTCATTGGTGTCGACGATATTCAGCCAGCGCTTGGCCCGCGTCGGAGATGCGATGGCTTCGCGAGGGGTTGCTGCACGGTCCACGCGACCGGGACTGCTCCACAGCAGCGACATCTCCTCGAACAGGCCGACCTGCGAGCCGACGGTTACCCAGGCGTCGATTTCCAGGTCTGAGTCCTTGGCATAGTGGGTCAGGATGTCGTAGACGATTTCGCCACCGAAGCTGTGGCTGATGACCACCAAGGGCTCCTTCTTTTCGCGCGAGAGTGCTGCAGCCTGCTGAAGTGTCTGAAGGACGGTCGAAGCAATCGGGCCTGGCTGCGCGCCATCCTCCCGTTCGGTCAGGTAGCGGAAGGCGTCGCCGATGAACGTGGCGAGTTTGCGGGTCAGGGGCCGGCGCGAACGGCCGACGATGGCGTGGGACAGTTGATCCGGCCCCAGCAGCTTCAGCCGTTTGGCACCTTCTTCCAGCCTGGCCCAGAAGCCGGCGCCGCCAAAGGTCTCGTCCTTGCCTGTGGGCTGCTGCGGACTGATGACATCGAGGACCTGGTCCAGTACATCGTCCTTCGTGGCCTGCGCCAGCCAGGGCTCTCCCGTATCGGCCAGGCGATCCTGGGCCAGTTGATACGCCTTGGCCACGGCCAGGATGTCCGCATCGGTTTTGGCATCCTGGATAAGGGCATCGAACAGCAGATCGATCGCCACATCTGGATGCTTGCGCGCTAGGGCGTGCAGTGTGTCTCCTGTCTGCACGGCGCCCTCGGCCACCGCAATCCCCAGCGATGGCGGCAGTTCGTTCTCATCCGGTCCGAATGTCTCGACCTCACTGCCTTTGGGAATCACCGCCAGGTCGCGCCAGAAGCTGACCCCAGCGCCGCCCCAATACGGCGCGAATACCGGGTGTGCTGGATCGATACCGACGACTGGGGCGACGATTTCCGTGAGGAAAGCCGCCCGCACCTTCTCTTCCCGCAGATAGTCGGTATCCTGGCGATTATTGACGCCGTGAACAAACACGAATGGCATGAAATCCCCTCCTAACGCAGTTATGACGTTACCTTAGCCGATAGTTGGGAGCGAATACAGAGATCCGCACCGAAGTGCGTCGCGCAGAACAATCGATCGCGATCAGTTGGCCGACCACGGAGGCGGCGCAGTGTGCTGCCTAGTCGTAGAGCGAAGCAAAGACGCCAATTCAGCCCGTACAGCCCCGTAGGTGCGGCTTTGACTTCCATGTAAATTTCCGGGTAGGGGCACCTTGGTCTGGTAAGGCTTTGCCTTGCGTCCCCAAATTAAGTTGTATATTAAGCAATAGCTTGCCGACTCATGTTTTTGTGGGATGTCGGACGCAAAGAGACGGCAGAAAGCGGCCGCCAATTGCGCTCCTACGCGACAGGCCGCTTTGGGGGAGCGTGTTTCTCGGGGATTTACATTGCGCGATGTGGGCGAATAGCGATGTCCCGCTGCGTTGGCGACACTCCACGTTGTGCGATGGACAAGAGGTCCGGCCATGCCCGTCAGCAGGCAAGACATCGCCAAGAACTGTCGCTTGTGCGACTTACCGTCCCGGTTGGTTCCTTCCCGAATCGCCACACAATCATAACGCCACGCCCGCGGCGCAAACCGCTGCGGACAGGTTTGCGCCGTCACTCCCGCTGGCCGATCAGTCCGGCTCGCACGTATCCGGGGGAAGCGACGTGCAATCTTCCAAGGTCTCGTGAGCCTCTATCACAATGGCGCGTGCCTCGTTGAATGCGGCCATCGAGACCGACTCCGGCTCGAGCAACCGGGCTGCATGACACAGGCTTGCAGGCAACCCCTTCGTGCGCACCATCTCTTCGCCGTACGGCAGGTCGTCGAGACTAAGCCGGCGGTGTTCATTCACCTTCCTGAAGTCGTCGTCGATATCGCCGGCGCACGTTCGATAGTGTGATACCGCTTCCTGCATCTCGGCGACGGCCTGCTCCAGTTGCTCGGTCTGCTCCGAGTTTGGATTGGAGTCGGCTTCGTCGGGAATTAAAATATCGGGCATCTTCTCACTCCAATTGTTCAAAAGGCGAAGGCCACGCCGCGCCTACGATTGATAAATAAAGAAAAACTCCCCGTATGAAGCAGCGAATCGCCGTCCCACTCGGGAAGGCCGATGCTAGATGGCTGCGGTTTTTTCGGGAACCGGAAAGGACAAGAGGCGATGAATACGCCGGCAGATAACAGATTCGCGACGATCCCGACCTACGCAGAGCTGATCGAGGAATTGGCCGTTGGATTCGGGCTGGCAGACTCGCCCGCTCGGAAGCTGTCGACGGCGCGCTCCTGGATCGTCAAGCAGGCACGCTACGCGACAAAGACTCCCCACCCCAAAAACCGCGGATTGGCGGATGAACTGGTGATGCTGCTAGCCGGTGAAGCGCCGGAGTTGGCCACCAAATTGGACAGCTGCTTTCGCCAGTACGAAGGGCTGCTGTCGCATCTGCGGGGCAGGGCTCTCTTCAGCAGGCGCAGCCATTTACATGGGCTCGCATATTTCCTGACAGGATGGGTATTTCCGCAGGTGGCAGTGCTGCTTTGGCGAGGAAAGGACTGGTACGGACCGTCTTCGCCGCTATTCCACATTCCGGATCTGCTACCGCCATTCGGGGACGGCGACTACGACGCCGTGAGGCGCGTCAAGCAAGCGGTAAGGGCGCAGCTACATGTAGAAGGTGAAGTCTCAACGGCCGATTTCCGCAACGCATTGAACAAACTCGATGCCCGATCGGACAAGAAGCTGACTACTATGAATCGGGAGCTTAAGGCGCTTGGCGATGAGCTGCGCCCCCAGACCGATGCTGTGTTGTTAGCGAGCGTGGTCTCCAAGGCGCGCGCTGCCTATGTCGCGGGCATTGCCGTCAAGCGCTTCCTTGGACGCCTGCTCAGGCTCGCGCCTGGCAATCCCGCGCAGTTCTTGGGATCGGTTCGCTACTACTATGAGATGTTGCAGGATCCTGAAAAGGATCCGGAAGGGGCCCGCTTTATCAGCAGCCATCTGCAATTGTTCAATGAATTGATGTCATCGGACCTGCTCGATGTCGTGGATCCGGACCGAGCGGACTCGCCCTTCCTGCTATTGGTCGATTGCCATTGGAAAGCCGTCGGGGAGATCGTGCCGGGCGAATGCGCGCCCCTCAGATCGTTGTGGGCGCTCTTCAACGAGAGGAGAGTGAGCTCCGCCGCGTTCGAGTTGGCCAGCACGGCGTTCGAGCACCATACAGACTACGCCGTACTGATGCCTTACGCGGCCGCTGCCCACGCGTGTTTTGCCTTGGCGCGAGGAGATGTCCCCAATGCCCAGGCGGGATTCCATCGCGCCTTGCAGCGCGCTGACCGGCAGCAGCTCGGCGAGCTAGGCGAGTTAGCCGCGAACTGCGCGATAGCGCTGGAGGTCATGTTCAGCGCGCACTGGCGGCCAGGTTGTCTGGACCCTTTAATCACGTACCTCGCGCAGACGAAGAAGCAGCGATCGACTCTGTCGCTGGGACACCCCACGCCCTTTTGCACGTTTTCCGACCTTCCCGCCCGCACGGCGGCGGATGAACTGGTGCTGGACGCCATCTGCTATTTCAATGCCTGGCAGTATCCGACCGTCGTCGGTGTGGAGCGGATTTTCTGCAATCCGCTCGCCCGGTTCGACGGTACGATGGGGACCTTCTTCTCCTACTTCGATCGGGAGATCGACCAGCACGTGGGCCGCGATCTGGCAATCCAGAATGCAGTCGATCGGACCTTCAACACGACAGCGAGAGCACAGACCGTCATACGGTTTTTGCATGTCACACCATATGAAGCGTTACGGGATCTCTGGTTCTATATGCCCCGCCTATTCGGCAGCGACGGCATCGTCCGCTTTACCGCGCTGAACCCGTATCTGGAGCGCTACATAAGACTTCCGGAGAGCGAGGAGCGCGCCATATTACATGCGCTGGATGCTGCCTGCCACGACAAGGATATCGGCCGGTATCATGGCCGCCGATGACTGGACGCGTCCGCTCCCTGCGCGGGTGCCGGATTCGCTCCGCCGGCGCACGACCCAGCAGCTTGCGAGGTGATGTAAGACTGCGGAACTGCCTGAGCCAAGACCCGCAGTCATGTACCTATGCCCCTCGCGGCGCCGCTTCCCATTCGCGCTTCACGTTCGCTGGTCGCGTGGGCCTAAACTAGAAACGGCGACTATGGTAAGCCTCTAATGGAAGTTCATTCATAGCTCGAACCCGTGCGGGAAGGGCAATCGCACTAACTGGTTCAGACCAGTCGCGAAATTGTGGCGCCAGTCTAGTCGCACATACTCTGGCGCCCTATCCAACAGTGCGCACACGTCATCGTGTACAGCACCCACGTCACGCCTGAGACGCCGCGCGAGTTCTTCAATGGACTCCGGGTCGGCTCCTATGACGGCCTTGATGATTGCCCAGCGCCGTGGTGTGAGCGCCTGAAACAAAAGCTCAGGTGTCTCAAACGTGATGAATTCCCCCTGGGCTGAGCCTTTCATCGCGGAGACAAAGCGCGCGGAAACCGCGTCGCGAGAATCGACGCCTAGAGTCACGGTGCGCATATCGGGCCGCGCATCGAGATTCATATCGCCTATCGTTACTGACCGCTCCGGTTTGCCGATGATGCCTTTAAGAGCGTCCTTCGGTTTGGTGTTCATGGGCACCGTGGGGTCGACTATTTCGAGCGGTGCGTTGAAGTCGTCCGACACGCTGAGGTTGCCAGCTAGTGCACCGAAGCGACGACGCGGTGCGCCTTCGATGCCCGGCTGAGTGCCGCCGAGATTGGCAAGCAGCTTGGCGGATCGAGAAGCGCGCTCCAACGATGTAGGGCCTTCCTGTTTGTTGTTCCACTCACCAGGCCAGAATGCAGGATCAAGCGCTTGAGAAGGGCTGTAGGGGCACGTTTCAGGAAAAAGGCGCTCAGATAGCCCCATCGCGCCGCTTGCCCGCTCTCGTGCTTCCTGCCACGCTTCGGCCAAGGTTTCAGACCAGTTCGTGCGCAGGCTCGGCGCATCTTTGAGGATGGCCGGGATCATGCCGCGCTCTTCGACAATTGCGACGTACCACGCCGGCAGGCGCATGCCGTCCAGATAGTCCCATTGGACAAGGTTTTGCAGCAGTCGTGCGAGGCGCTCGACCAGTTCACGTCGCAACGCACGCGCAAGGCTCTCCAACTCTTCCGCGATGTTGTCGCGGTCCAGTTCGGTGACCTTGCCGGCGCGCAGTTTGGCCGCCTGATCTTCGGTCCACAGCGCAAAGTCGGTGTTGTAGTCCGTCATGATCTCAGTCAGCGGTGCTGCTCCCATTCGTCCCTGATCCTTTGCTGGTATTCAGGGCCATCAACGCCCTTGAAAGAGGTCGCGTCTATTTCCTGCATGGCGGCGTCGACCTCGCGACGCGCCTTTGTTGAAAACACTAGACGGGCGAGCCACAGGCCGGCACCCACGGCGGCGACCAAGCGGACCAATTTCATTTCCATGCTATTCATCGCCCGCCCTTCTCCGTCATGGTTTGTCCGTGTCGAGGTCGTCGAGCTCGACACGGACTGTCGATTGGTTCTCACGTTCCTTGACGATCCGGATCAGCTCAAACTCATCACCGTCCGGCGCTATTCGCAGCCAGGCCCCGAGCGCTTCCTTGACGCAGTGCTGGCACAGATCGATGCTGACCATGCAGCCGTCGCCAAAGATCGAGTCGAAGCCGCCCCGATAGGAAACCGACAGTTTTTTCGAAAAACTCGGAGCAATTAGGGCCGTCAGGTGTCATGCGTCGTCCGCACCGGTCGCAGGTGCAGCCGGCGATTTCCTGCACGGTCATCGTCTTGGGCTGATAGTCGAACATGAGCTGACCTGTTGCAAGCAATGGCAATGGCAATGGCAATGGGACAGTGTAGCGAAGGGGGACACCACTAGCCTATCGGGGGTGCCGTCAGGAAACGGAATAAATCGTACGTTAGCCGCACCGCACAATCAGTAGAATCAACAACCTATGGTTACCGTCCGCTGCCACGCTGGTCGTCGACAAGTACGGAAGAACGATTCCTTATCCGACAAGGGTTTCCGGGCTGCTGGCGTACGCAAAAATCCGAATCCTAAGTGCACCCCTTTGAGGGCGGCGAATCGTGTGGCGGGTGTCCATTTCGCCCTTGCATTTTCCTTTGCCTTACCTTAAAGTAAGGAATATTTGGAGGGTTACTATGACAGCAGCAACCATCACATCGAAGGGCCAGGTCACGATCCCGGTGGATGTGCGCAACCAGCTTGGCCTGGAATCCGGCGACCGGATCGAATTCAGCTTCAACGAGGAGACGGGCCGGTACGAGGTCTATCCGGCCACTCGCTCGCTCGCGTCGCTCAAGGGTATCGTGAAGAAGCCTGCCAAACCGGTTTCGATTGAGGACATGAACCGTGCCATCGCCGAGCAGGGGGCATCGGCGCGATGATCGGACTGGATACAAACGTGTTGGTCCGCTACTTCGCCCAGGATGACGCGCCGCAGTCGAAGAAGGCGACGGCGCTCATGGAGTCCTTTTCGGCCGAGCGGCCGGGCTACGTTTCGCAGGTTGCGCTAGTCGAGGTCGTGTGGGTGCTCGGGCGCTGCTACGGCGTCGAGCGAGACCAGATGAAGGACATCATCGAATCCATGCTTGGCACGAAGGAACTGGTTGTCGAAGGTGCGGACACGGTGCGAAAGGCACTTCGCGTCTTCGCGGCGTCAGACAAGGCGGATTTCGCAGACTGCCTCATCGAGCGGTCGGGGCACGCTGCGGAGTGCGAGTACACCGCGACGTTCGATGTGACTGCCTCTAAGGTCGTCGGAATGATGTTGATTAAGTAATGACGGCGAAAGTCGATAACAGGGAAAAGCCAAACATGCAGGAGCGTGAGCGATGTTCATACGAACCGCTCTGTAACGCGGTTCGCAGCAAGTTCCAGGGCGAGGACGACATTCAGATCCTCTGTTGGAGAGCGCCACACAAGTGCAAACCTCTGATCTTCGTCCAAGATCGGGAAGTGTCGGTACAGCGGGTCAACTTCACGCAACCCAACAAAAAAGACAATTTACGCATGCCGATGGCGCGATAGTTTCGTTGGAGACAACGGTCGTGGATGTTGAGTGGGACAAGCGCCGGAAAGATGGCATGCCTCTCACACCCCTAGCTTCGCATCCTACCCGAAGGTTTCCGACAGGGGGCACCCATTAGCCGGCCGGAGTCAAGAACAAAAAAAAGTGCGTCGCAAACAGTTGCGTCAATTCACAGCGACAACAGCGCGCCACCTTCATCGTGCAAACACTAACCGCGTCCGTTTTCTCACTCGTTGGTTGCGAACCGAATCGCACCAGACACCCGTCGGGATCAAGCCTGTCGCAATGCTCCGCGACTGCCCTGGCGGCAGTTGCCGCCCCAGAGAAACTTTGGTACCAGGCCGTGTCCAAGGGGGCTGCTTGCATTCCCTGTGGCTATCGCCGTGACGACGCCAGTCCTTTGATGGCTCACGGTCTGGGCGATTCAGCGTTCTGCATCCATTCAGATGGCGCAAGGGCGGCGTCCAAATCATTCGGGTGGCTTCACACCAGTCCCTTGTCCTGGCTCATCGCCCCTGGCCAAACCGTTACCCGAAACACAGGTGCACATCGAAGGGCTTCTGGTCTCGCAGCATGTGGTAGCACGCCCGCGCAAGCTTGTGTGCCAGAGCCTTGATTGCCAGGACGCGGTTCGTCCTGCTCTTCTTGCGATCGTAAAAGCTTCTGGCTTGCGGGCAGTAACGCATGGCGAAGTTCGCTGCCTCGACAAACGCCCACGCGAGATACTTGTTGCCGTTCCTGGTATTGCCTTCACCCTTCTTCCTGCCGTTACTCTCCCTCAGGCTGTCAACGCAGCGACAGTAGGAACTGAAGTTGCCGACCTGGGCAAAGCGGCTGATCGATCCGGTCTCGAGCATGATGGTGGTCGCGAGTGTGTCGCCGATGCCCGGCACCGTCCTGAGCAGGTGGTACTCGGCACGCAGAATCACGCGTTCCCTCAGTCGCTTCTCGAGCGCTTCAATCTGCTGCCCCAGCGCCTGGCTGACCGCGCGGTTGGCCTCCACGGCCAGCGCGACATCGGGCGTAAATGCGAATTCATCGACCTGGCCGGCCGTCAGCCGTTTGACTGCCTCGCCATTTATCGTGCTCCCCGTCTGCCGCATCAGGATGCCCTCGATCGAAAGGATCTGCGCTGTGCGATAGCGCACCAGTTGCATGCGCTTGCGTGCCAGGTCGCGTGCGCTGCGTTCTTCGCGCGGATAGACATAGCCCTCGGGCAGCAACCCGAGCCTCAGCAGCTGCGCCAGATAGGCCGCATCGGCGAAATCGCCGCTGTGCTTAAGTCCGTCGTATTTCCTGATGGCAGCGGGATGGGCCAGGTGGACCCGGTAGTCTGTGTCCATCAGTCCATCCACCAGCCAGTACCAGTTGTACGTACTCTCCACGACCACACCTGCCAGTTCGCGCCGGTACGGTTCAAGCGCCGCCGTGATCTGCGCGAGCTCGTTGGGCAGGCGTTTCTGGTACACGATCCTGTCGTTCTCGTCGCTGACGATCACGACGCAGTTGTTCGAATGCAGGTCTATGCCACAATAGTTCATGTCGGTCTCCGCAGGGTCAAGTGCGTTTCCCAAACTGACTTTAACCCTCGTCGCATAACCGCGGCGAGGAGGCCGGCTACATGATCATCATTCAACAATGCGCGACGTGCGAAACGGCTCTGCCGCTCGCTAAAGGAGCTTGCGGTCTGCCGGGGTGGTCATCATCGCCATTGCCGAGTCCCTTGCTCGAAAGATTGCTCAACCGTACCTCGTACACGCCAAAAGAGCGCGTGCGAAAAAAAGCCCGTCCTTGCGAAGGACGGGCTTTGACGAGTACCTGACATACTCGTGAGGAAAACTGACGTCTGTGGGAACCGCTGAAATGGAACCCATACCCCCGTGACGCGTTCTCCTTCGGAAATGATTGACGAAAGTTAAATCTGCTTCGCGAGAACCTGGCCGCCGAGGTTATTGATCGAATTGGAAACGGTGGTCAGATCGAGGTACGTCTTTGTCGATGCATCGACCTGGGTGACGGGCGCCGAAATAGTGTTCGGGCTGGCGAACGAGAAGCCGCCGCCATTGGCAATAGCGTTGACGCCATTGTTCTGGAATACGCTGCCGCCGCTAACGGCGGTCATTTCCTTGCGGCTAAGTTCTTTGTCGAGGGACAGGTCTTTGATCATCAGCGAGGTCATGATAAATCTCCTTGATTTGCTTCGGTTCAGGTTGGGAAGAGCACGATTTGTTTGCGCTCGCAGCTACATATGCACGGGGTGTGCCAGTCTCGGCCCGGTGGCCCGATAAACGATCTAATGGACTGAAAATAAAGGAGATTAATTTCGCGGCGCTCGTTGAATGAGGTTTCAGGCTGCGCCGGAAAAAAACGAAGTCTTGTTTCAGCAAACACATTCCCGGGCAACTGTTTGCGTTAATCGAACAGGGCCGTGCCAAGCGGTCGTCGTGGCGGCAGGGCTGTGCGCCGCCGATGCGAATAAGGCTGTGACGTGGCTAGCAGACCTATTGTCCTGACCGATGCCAAGCGTGCATCCCACCATCGTCACGCGGCTGCACAGCTCCGGTTCGGCCTCGTGTACGCCGAAAAGCGTGCAATAAGAAAAGCCCGTCCCTGAGAGGGACGGGCCTGGGCGAGCACCTGACATGCCCGTGAGGAGAACTGACGTTTGTGGGAACCGCTGCAACGGAACCCATACCCCTGTAACGCGTTCTCCTTCGGAAAGGATAGCCGACGCTTAAAATTGCTTCGCCAGAACCTGGCCGCCGAGGTTATTGATCGAATTGTTAAGCGTGGTCAGGTCGACGTACGTCTTTGTCGATGCATCCACCTGGGTGACCGGCGCCGTAATGACGTTCGGGCTGGCGAACGAGAAGCCGGCACCATTGGCGATAGCGTTGACGCCGTTGTTCTGGAACAAGCTGCCGCCGCTTACTGCGGTCATTTCCTTGCGGCTAAGTTCTTTGTCGAGGGACAGGTCTTTGATCATCAGCGAGGTCATGATAAATCTCCTTGATTTGCTTCGGTTCGGGAAGAGCACGATTCGTTTGCGCTCGCAGGTACATATGCACGGGGCGTGCCAGTCTCGCCCCAGTGCTCTGGAGGCTGACGTAACAGCCTGAAAACAAAGGAAATTGGTTTCGCCGCCGCTCTTGAAAGAGGTTTCAGGCTGCGCTTTGAAAAATGAAGTCCTGTTTCGGCAAACACATTGCAGAGCACCTGTTAGCTCTGACCGAACAGAACTCGAGCTCTTCAGTCGTCGTGCCACAAGACTTGAGCGCGGCCGATGCGAGTAAGGCTCTGACATGGCAAGCGAGCGTTTTGCCCTGACCGATGTCGAGCGTGCATATGCGCTTCAGAAAACAGGCGGGAGGGGCTAGGCAAACACCATGAGCGCGCGTCAGACCGAAGGCAGAACGTCGCGGATGTACGCGGGCGAGAGTGGGATTTGCGATGAGAGACCACGGTTGTGCCACCATCGTCACGCGGGTGGAAAGCCGCGATTCGGCCTCATAGACACCGAAAAGCGTGCAATAAGAAAAGCCCGTCCCTGAAAGGGACGGGCCTGGACGAGCACCTGACAATGCCAGTGAGGAAAACTGACGTTTGTGGGAACCGCTGCAACGGAACCCATACCCCTGTAACGCGTTCTCCTTCGGAAATGATAGCCGAAGCTTAAAACTGCTTCGCCAGAACCTGGCCGCCGAGGTTATTGATCGTATTGGAAATGTTGGTCAGATCGACGTACGTCTTTGTCGATGCATCGACCTGGGTGACGGGCGCCGTAATGACGTTCGGGCTGGCGAACGAGAAGCCGCCGCCATTGGCGATAGCGTTGACGCCGTTGTTCTGGAACACGCTGCCGCCGCTTACTGCGGTCATTTCCTTGCGGCTAAGTTCTTTGTCGAGGGACAGGTCTTTGATCATCAGCGAGGTCATGATAAATCTCCGTGATTTGCTTCGGTCGGGAAGAGCACGATTCGTTTGCGCTCGCAGGTACATATGCACGGGGCGTGCCAGGCGCGACCCAGTGGCCCGCTGGATGACGTAACTGACGGAAAACAAAGGAAATTGGTTTCGCCGGCGCTCATTGAACGAGGTTTCAGGCTGCGCTTTGAAAAATGAAGTCCTGTTTCGGCAAACACATCGCAGAGCACCTGTTCACTCTGACCGAACAGAGGTGTGCTTTTCAAGGTTGTTGCCGCTCGCGGCAATAACCTGCTCGCTCGGGCGGCGCTGATTTCATCACCCGGCGCCTCTGGACTGGGCGGTTCTGCGGACCCGGCTCTGAGCCGGGATTGCCGTTCGCACGACGCCCTGCTGTCTCGCCGGGCAATGCGCCGAGGCGCGTCGTCAGTCTGGCGCCCAGTGCCCGTGAATCCATGCCCAGTGGTTGCCTTCCCAGCGGTAGTGTCCTTTGACCCAGTGATAGCCGGGGGCGGGCGCGACCGGTACGACTTCGACAACGGGCTCCGGTTGAGGTGGTCGCGCGGGCTCGACGACGCATGCGTTCAGCGACGCCGCACACAGACTCCAAAGAAACGCTCTGCTGACTACACCTCTGATTTTCATTTCCACTCCCATTGACGTTTTATGTATACGATGTGCGCTCGACAGGCCAACCGGGATTCACGAACGCACCAGCCCGGTCAACGGACGCGTCGTCCCTGCCTGTCCAAACAGCGCCGCCGCAGTTCGATGAGGATCTATCCCGAGGCTCTCGCTCGCTGCGCCGGAGATCAGTGCGTCGAGTGATGTCGTGGGCTTGAGGTCACGGGCTTCGTAGAGTTCGCCAGGTTTGAGGCCTGGCCAGTCGGCAAGCACACGTCCACCCGCGACCGCGCCACCGATCAACATCGCTACGGAACCCGTGCCGTGATCGGTGCCGCCTGTGCCATTGGCCGCGGCGGTTCTGCCGAACTCCGTGGCAACCAGCACGGTGGTTTTGTTCCATAACGGACCCATGCCGTCACGCAGTGCCGCGAGCATCGTGTCGAGCGCCTTCAGCTGATTCGCGAGACGCGGATTCTGCGCGCTATGGGTGTCCCAGCCACCGGTCTCGATCATCGCGATGCGCAGGCCGTCGTCACGCGCAAGAAAGCTGGCTGCGAGCTTGCCGAGGCTCGCTGGATCCTGGCGTGCGCCGGCGTCGCCCGCCAGCCCGCGCGCGGTCATCGCCGATTCCCACAGAGGGCGCAATTGCGCATCCTGTTCGTAGAGTTGGGACACCCGCATAAGCAGATCGTCGGGTGCCTGAGGCAACGCCGATGGCGCATAAGATGTCACTTCCGCCTTGCCGCGCAAGGCCATCGGTACGGTGGGCGCGAATGCAATGGCGCTTTCGCGGGTGGCTGGCAGCAGCGCGACAAGCCGGTTCAGCCAGCCGTCCTTCACCTGATAAGGCGATGCGCCGCCCGTTTCCAGCACGTTCTGTCCGTCGAAGTGCGAGCGGTCCCGATACGGCGACGCCACCGCGTGCACGAACAGGGCCTCGCCATGGGCATACATCTTCGCGGTCTGCGCGAGCGAGGGATGCAGCGCAAACGTGCCGTCGAGTCTCGTCGCGGTTGACGCATCGATAGCAAGCGCACCGCGCAGTTTCGCGTAGTCCGGTTCGGCGTAGGGCACGACGATGTTCAGCCCGTCGGCCGCGCCGCGCTGGATCACGAAGACGAAGCGGCGTTCGGTCTGAACGCTGGCGAACGCGATGTGCGGAGACACAAGGATGGCCCCCGCGCCGGCGGCGGCAAAGCTCAGGAACGTGCGACGGGAAAGCATGACGTTCATCTCCGTTGAAAGTCCGGCGAGACCAGCAACAGCGCAATCGCTGTCGACGCGCTTTCCGCGTGCGACACCGCGGCTTCGGTCGCGGGGCTGAGCGAACCGCCCAGCAGCGTCTGTCCAAGCGCGCGCGCATCGAGCTGGTCGCCGACACGCGCGGCGAGGCGCTGGGCGACTTCGACGCGGCGCACGAGGGCGTCGGGCGCGGCCCAGCTTGCTGCGATGTCGTCGTAGCCGGCGGGCGATCCCGGTCGCCAGACGGGCTGGCCAAGTTGCGTCAGGAGCGGCGCGGCCTGAAGGTTGCCGGTGTCTTGCCAGCCGAGGCCGCGCAGCGACGAAATCGCCCACTCCCACGGGGTTTTGAACTTCACGGCAACCGGGGTCCAGGCTTCCGGCGCATCGAGCAGGGCACGATAGACCGTCGGCAGATCGCCGCCGCTGCGCCTGAACGCGTCCGCGAGACGGGCGCTCAAACTGGCGGGCGGATTGTCGGCGACGAAGTGGCGCGCGAGCTTGCTGGCGATATGCTGCGCGGTCGAAGGCGACGCAGCGAGGTCGTGCAGGATCGCCAGCCCCTGATTCTCACCAGGCTGGTCGTAGCGCCGGTCCAGGATGGTCCGCGAACCGGGTTCGTGCAGCGCCGCACGGAATACGTATTCGCCTGGCGTGGCGCCAGGCGGCTGCGGCCCCTGAACGCCGGCAATACTCCAGCCGGTCAACGCGCGAGCGAACTCCGTCACGTCGTCCTGCGTGTAGCCGCTGCGCACGCCGAGCGTGTGCAGTTCCATGATTTCGCGCGCGAGGTTCTCATTCAGACCGCGCTTGCGCTCCGGGTTACGCTCTGCGGCACGCATCGCGGCCATGCTGTCGGGGCCGACCGAGCGTGTCTGATCCAGAAAAACCTGCATGGCCGGATGGCGTTCCACTGCGACCAGCATGTCTTCAAACCGTCCCAGCACATGCGGACGAATGGCCTCTGCCTCGAATGCACCCGCAATCGCCGCGACGGCGGGCTTGTCGCCGGATACCGCGAAGTGATTCGCCCAGAAGTGCACGAGCCGCTCGACGAACGGCGCAGGCGTGGTCAGCGCGCTGTTGACGCGTGCGTTCACTGCCGAGCGATACACGTCGCGAACTTCTTCGCGAATGGCCTTGTTGGCGGCCTGCCTCGCCGTCGCGTCAGCCGCCTGGCCGGCGCTGGCGCTTTGCTGATCCGGGGGAGTCTGCGGGATTTGCGAGCTTTGTAGCTTCTGCTGACGTTGCTGGGCAAGTTCGGTTGCAAGTGACGCCGCAGTCGGCTGGTTGGCCCATGCGGCAGGCCGTGGTTGATACTGGTCGAACTGCGCGAGCAGCCACGCCTTGGGTTCGCGAGGCGGTGCGTCGTCCGGGCGCGCGCCGAGACCGAAGCGGTTCAGCGCGATAGCCGCGGCAGTGTCGTTTGATGAAATTGCCATGCCGTTCTCTTCAGGCGTTGGATATTCCCTTAAACGACACGCGCCGCAAATTCCGTCGCGCCATGCAAAAAGATTTACTGGCTGGCGGGCTGGCTCGCGGCGACGGCCGGTTGCGGCTCGCGCCATTGCCCGCGCTGTTTGAGGCTGTCGGCGAATTTGACGCGCTCCTCCGGCGTAAGCGAGGCCGCGAAATCCGCGACGCTGCTTTCGACCTGCGCCCGCAGCGCGCTATCGGCGGCCCGCGTGCGGGCCAGCGCGGCATCCAGCGCAGCGCGGTCGAGTTGCGGTGCGGCGAGCAGGCGCAGCACCTCGCGACGGCCCTCACGGCCCTCGCGCGCGAATTGCCGCCCCTCCCGGCGTGCTTCCTTCAGATCGTCGAGGAACGCTTCCTGTCGCTCAGCCGACAGTTCCCCGGCGGCGAAGCGCAGCGCCCGTTGCTGGGCCACCGCCACGCCCGACGGGCGGTGTGCGGCGAACCATTGGTACGCCCCGCCGGCAATCGCGCCAAGCAGAAACACATTGAGCACCAGCGAGCCCACCAGCAGGAACTTCCATCGTCCGCCGTTCATTCGCCGCTCCAGTCGGCGGTCGATTCGCCGAAGCCCGTGGTTAGATAAGACGAGTCGTGCGCCGGCGACGTCGCGCCAGCCAGTACGAAGAACGACACTGCGAGCGCACCTGCGAGTCCGCCCGTCAACCCAACGCCCGCGAGCGCCGCGCCCGACCACCACATCCTGTGGCGGAACCACGGCGCACGCCGCGCCGGCGCGCTGGCAACGACGCGCTGCTGAAGCGCGCGATCCGGCGGCGCGACTTCGTCACAGGCAAGCCACGCGTCGACGCTTGACGATTCGGCGAGCGCGGCGTCAGCCTCGGCGCGGTGCGCAGCCGCCCACGCCTGCGCTGCCGCGCGCTCCTGTTCCGGCCAGCGACGTGGATCGGCGCCATAGGCTTCGACGATGGTGTGGAATCTTTCGGGTGTCATGGTTTGTCCTCGGGAGCGCCGCTCCCGGCCAGTTGGGCGCGCAGGTTGCGACGGGCGCGCGCGAGCAGGCTTTCCAGCGCTTCGACGGTGATGCCCATCAAGGCGGCTGCTTCGATGTTCGACAGTTCCTGGTAGTAGTTCAGCACGAGCGCCTCGCGCTGCCTGGCGGGCAATGCTGCCAGCGCAACGCGAATCCGTTCGTCGCGGGTGTGGCTTTCGAGCTGAACGTCGGGGGATGCGGCTGGATCGGCTTGATCCGGCAATTCGGCAACCGGCTCTTCACGTTGTCCGCGCAACCGGTCATAACAGAGATTCAGCATTACACGGTGCAGCCACGTATCGAATCTGGCCTCGCCTTCGCGCCAGCTCGGCGCCTGTTTCCAGATTCGCACGAAGGCCTCCTGCGCGACGTCTTCCGCTTCCATACGATCTCCCAACATGCGCGTGGCGAGCGCGAGCAGGCGCGGCAGCTTGCGCGCGACGAGCGTGCGAACCGCGACCGGGTCCTGTGTACCAACCCGCGCCACCAGTTCCGCATCGGGATCCCGTTCGCTCAAGACGCGCGGTCCCACAGCATTCGCGGCGTGACTGACTCACGCCGCGACGCCCTGTACGATTGACGGGAGACACAAATTTTCTTCACTTCGCGCCGCTCCCTGAGTGCGTTTTCACGCCTGCTTCAACCTTATCCAATGCGTCGTGCAAGCCACCGGTTTCACGCGTGGGGGTAACCAGCGGTTTCGCGGTCAATAGTTGACCACGCAAGCGGCTCCGTTTCTCCTTAAACGCGGGAGCGGGAAAAATCCGTCGCGGGCAGACCTACGCATCACCCGCATGCTGCATCGCAGGGGCCGCGTCCACTGCGGCGAGCGCCTCGTGCAGTGTCTGGAAGATGTGCTTCTCGCCGATCGTCCCCGTGATGCCATGCCGGTCCATGTCGGAGCGCAGGTACACGTTGACCCGCGCAAAAATCACGACGATGCCGCGTTGCGTCAGCGCGTCGCACAGGTCGCCCACCGACCGGGCCGCCGAATAGTCCAGATCCGTAACGGCGCCCGCATCGACCAGGAACCAGCGCACGGGAGCCGGCGCACGGTCGATGAGCTGTCGCACTTCGTCGACAAACAAATGGTCATTCGCGAAGAACAGATCCGCCCCGAACCGGTAGACGATCAATCCCGGCGCGGTCTCGGTGCCGGCTATGGCAGGGACCGGCAGCCAGCGTCCGTCGGAGCCAGGTGCGAGCATCATGGTGTGAGGGCGGTAGCTATGCCGCACATGTCGCATGAGCGATAGCGCGACCGCCAGCAGGATCCCGTGCTCGACGCCGATGAACACGACAGCGGCAGCCGTGACGAGCGCCAGCGTGAATTCGCCGGGACTCTCGTGTCGAATAGCCCAAAGGCTTTTCACGTTGACGAGCCCCACCGCGATCGTGAAGACGATGCCGGCAAGCACGCAATGCGGCAGGTACTGCAGCGATCCGCTCAGCAACAGCAGCACCACCACCACGACCCCGGCGAAGGCAAGTTGCGCGAACTGGCTGCGTGCACCCGCGCGTTCGGCCATCGCAGTCTGCGTCGGACTGCCGTTGACGACGAAAGCCCCGGTTAGCGCGGCAGCCGCATTGGCTGCAGCCAGACCCATGATGTCGGCGTCCTCATCGACACGCTCGTGATAGCGCTCCGCGAAGACGCGGCCCGCAGCTGCGCTCTGCGCGATGATCATCACGAAGCAGGAAGCGGATACCGGCACAAGGTCCAGCGTTTCCTGCCAGCCGGGAAGCGGCACATGCAGGGACGGTAGGCCGCCCGCTACAGGTCCGATGACGGCAATGCCGTGACCGGCGAAATCGTAGGCATAGCTCGCAGCGATCCCGCCGACGACGGCGAAGAGCGGCACGGGCAGGCGCGGCAGGTAATGCCTGACGCCCAGAATGCAGCTCACCACCAGGACCGAAATCGCGAGTGGGGCGAGCTGTACATGGTCCAGTTGCCGGACGATCAGTCCGATCTGGTCCAGGGTGCGCGACGAGTGCACCGCGAGGCCCAGCATGTCGCCCATCATCGCGATGCCGACCTGTACGCCCACACCGGCAAGAAAGCCGAGCAGCACGGTGCGGGAAAGGAAGTCGGCGAGGAACCCGAGCCTGAAGATTCGCGCCATCAGCAGAAGCGCGGCGGTCAGAAGGGCTACCGTGCCGGCGAGCACGACGTAGCTGGCGCTTCCGGTTGGCGCCATCGTTGCAAGCCGGCTCGCGACGATGGTCGCTGTCGCCGAGTCGGCGGCCACGACAAGGTGGCGTGATGCGCCGAAAATAGCGAACGCCACGAGTGGCAGAAACACGGTGTAAAGACCGGTCACCGCGGGCATTCCCGCGATGCGCGCATATCCCAGCACTTGCGGGATGTTCATCGACGCAAGCGTCACACCAGCGAGGGCATCGCGCCAAGCCCCGGCGCGATCGAGCGGAAGAACGCCCTTCAACAGGTCAAACCGCATTGTATTTTTCCTTGAGATAGCCCGCGTGCGGGCGCCGTAAAGGCGACGGCGATGTCGGCGTATCGTGCCGTGACTCGAACCGGAAAAGCAAGGCAGGGTTTCAAGGCACGGTGTTGGCGAGGCCGATGCACCGGACGTTCGCCATAAGACTAGCTGGCGCCGCGCAACATGCGCCGAAGGTTGGGCGCCGTGTGCAAGGCGAGTCCGCGCGCCGGTTCCGCAATCCCCTGACGAAAATTACGGTGGATCAAGAAAAGTCACGAACATGCCGTTAAACACCGAAGAACCTGAAAAAGACCGCGCTATCCGGCCGATTGGCGGACGCCGATTACCGGTAGGCTGTCAGATTGCAGCATTGCACGCGTCGCTCGCTTCCGGCTTGCCGGATGTCCCGGTATCGGGCGCAGTCGAAACCGACGCCCCTACAACGAGCCCGCCATCCCGCGGTTTCCCGAACACATCTAAACATGGTGACCCGCCGACCGAACGCTGTGATCGTCATCAGTCTCGTGCTTGCTGCCGCCATCCTCGCGATTTCGGCGTGGGTGCTGTTCGAGATGCGCAAGGATGCGTTGCGCCGCGCGCAGGAGTCTGCGTTCAACGTCTCGCTGCTGGTCGAGCGCGACACGTCGCGCAATCTCGACATCTATGACCTGTCGCTGCAGGCGGTGATCGAAGGGGTCAGGCAGCCCGGTGTGATGGCGCTGCCGCCGCCGATCCGGCAGATGGTGCTGTTCGACCGCTCGGCGACTGCCAAGGACCTGGGGTCGCTGCTGGTGGTGGACGAGAAGGGCGACATCATCGTCGATTCGCAGGCGGTGCCGGCGCGTCGCGTCAACGTCGCTGATCGGGATTACTTCCAGGTCCACCGCGCGTCGCCCACGGTCGGGCTGTATGTCAGTCATCCGTTCATGCCGCGGCTCTCCAGCGGCACAGTCAGCATTGCGTTGAGCCGTCGGCTGTCGCATCCGGATGGCAGTTTCGCAGGCATCGTCGTGGGTACGATGCGGCTGAATTACTTCCGCAAGCTGTTCGACGGCGTGAATCTGGGCGAGGGCGGCTCGATGGCGTTGATGCTTGCAGACGGGACGATGCTGATGCGCCGCCCATACGACGCGCAAATCACAGGCCGCAGCCTGCAGGGCACGGCGAACTATACGCGCTTTACCGAGGCCCCGAGCGGCGACTTCTTTGGCACGGCCGCCATCGACGGCGTGGCGCGCTGGTACGCGTATCGTCACATCGCGGGCTACCCGATGATCCTCGACGTGGCAATCGCGACGGGGGATATCTATACCGAATGGCGGCGTCGCGCCTGGATCATCGGTTCGCTGGTCACGGCGGTCGATGTCGCGCTGGTCGCGCTTGCCGTGCTGTTCGCGCAGCAATTGCGAAGGCGCATCGCGGTGGAAGAGGAACTGCGCATGCTGGCGCGCACCGACGGCCTGACGGGCCTGAATAACCGGCGCGCATTCGAGGAGATCATCGAAGCCGAATGGCGGCGTACGCAACGCAGCGCACGACCGCTTTCGATGCTGTTGATCGACGTCGACAACTTCAAGGGCTTCAACGACCTGTACGGCCACTCCGCGGGCGACGATGCCCTGGTTGCCGTGGCGCGCTGCATCGCAGGCCACGTGCGCCGTCCGGGAGATAGCGCGGTGCGCTACGGCGGCGAGGAGTTTGTGGCACTGCTGCCGGACACCGGCGAGGCAGGCGCCATGCGCATCGCGGAGCAGATCCGCGCGGCCGTGCAGTCGCTCGGCATGCGGCATGTCGCGAGCGCGCACCACGTGCTGACGATCAGCATCGGCATCGCCAGCACCGAGCGTCAGCGCTTCGGTACGTGCCGTGCGTTCGTCAATGCTGCCGATACGGCTCTATACGAAGCAAAGGGTGCCGGACGTAATCGAGTGGTCGTGTGGCCGGTGGAAGCGCGCGCCGAGGAACCGCAAACCGTCGATCAGCCGGCTGGGTAGGGGCGGCCGCGATCCCGGCATCGACGCCGTTACTGCCGGACAATCCTGAACACTAACGGATATCGGCGGATATCCGCGGCTGGCGGTGAGCGAGGGCGGATCGATGACCGCGCCATGCCAATCAATTGGAGCGAAAAAAAACCGTTCACGTCGGGGAACGTGAACGGCGAGTCGGAGAGTTACAGCATTTGCCAAGGCTACAAGTGAACTAGCAGCCTGCTGGACAGTGTAGGTACTTTCAGAATGTCGATACATCAGATGAATCCTAAGTGCGCGAGACATGGTCACGCGCCAGTATCTCGCCTGACCGTCACTACCGAAGAAGGCCGCAAGCTTCAGGACGAAGTCCTCAGGAAGGGCGCTGCGTGGGAGGCAGTCGTGCATCAGCAGATCGGGATCGAGCCGATACCCGTGGGCGGCGATAACGCGGAGCGGGTGCGCCGTGCGATCGCCGCGAGCGTCGCTATGCGCGAACGTATCGTTGCGGCGATCGACTACCGCCGCAAGGAGGCCAATGATGCGCGGGACCACGCGTCGGCCGGATATCGCCGGATGCTTGTCGTGATGTGCTTGCTGGTGTTCGCTTCGATGGCCGCGGGCATTCTGCTCGCGTGACCTGGCGGCTGACGGGTGGGCATGTCAGCCTGGCGATGACGTCTTGCCGTCATCGCCGGCCGGCATGACATCGTCAAGCTTCGGCGCGCTGCCGGGCAACTTCTTCGCGATACAGGGCGACTTCTTCGGCCAGCGCCCTGGCTACGACTGGACGTTGCGCGACTCGTCTGTAGTATGCATCGACAGCCGGCCATTGCGACAGGTCCACGCCGGAATACTGCGCCCAGTTCAGCACGGTGAACAGATAGCCGTCCGCCACCGTGAAGCGGTCGAGCAGAAACTCCCGTTTGTCGAGATGTTCCTGCAGGACGCCGAGGCGCAATGCAACCTTGCGGCGCGCGTAGTCCCCGACATCGGCTGGTGCCTGCTGATCGAGCAGCGGCACGAACACCGCCTTGTGCAATTCCGTGCTGATAAAGCCTAGCCACTGCTGCAGCTTCGCACGCTCCGCCGTACCCGCGGGCGGCGCGAGTTGGGCGGATGGAAACTGATCGGCGACGTACGGCAGGATCGCCGTGTTTTCGGTAAGCAGCCAGCCTTCGTCAGTGCGCAAAACGGGCACCTGTCCCAACGCATTGACGGGATAGAAATCGGAGCCATCGTGTAGCCGCTTGCGCTTCGTGTCCACCTGGATGAATCCGGCTTGCGCACCGGCTTCGTACAGGGCAATCCGGGTGGCGAGCGAGCAGGCGAGCGGGGCGAAATACAGATCCATGTGGGGGTCTCCAGTCTGTTTCGATTATTTTTGTACTATAGTGAACAAAAATGAACGTCGCCAAACTATTTTTATGCATAACGGTACAAAAACTGAAAAGAGAGCGCGCGGCCGTCCCCGTGCGTACGATCCGGACGAGGTCATCGCGAGTGCGAGGGATGCGTTCTGGCAGGGCGGCTACTCAGGAACGTCACTCGACGCGCTGAGCGAGGCGACCGGCATGAACCGGCCAAGCCTGTACGGCGCTTTCGGCGACAAGCACGCGCTCTACCTGAGCACGCTGGATCGCTATGTCGAAGCCGGCCTGCACGCGATGGAAGCTGCACTTGGCGGCGGTCTGCCGCTGCCGCGGGCGCTGCAGCGCGTCTATGACGCGGCGCTCGCGCTCTATCTGCCAGCAGGCGAGGAGCCGCGCGGCTGCTTCCTGATCGGCACCGCGACGGTGGAGTCGAAGGTCGATGCCGATGTTCGCGCCAGACTGGCGAATGGGCTGCGCACCTTCGATCGTGCGTTCGAGAGGCGTCTCAAGCTCGCGCAGGCGCAGGGCGAACTCGTGTCGGCCGCTGATCCAGCGGTGCTCGCCAGAGTGGCCTCGGCGATCTTGCACAGCCTTGCACTGCGCTCGCGCGCCGGTGATACGCGAGCGTCGCTGCGCGCCACCGCCGCGGCCGGCGTAGCGCTGATCTGCGGCACGCCGGCGAGCAACCAGCGATCCCGTCGTAATCCCGCGTGAAACGCTAGCGGTTTCGGCCCGGCCGCGCGCCCGCGGCCGCCGGGACCGGCGATTCAGGCTGGTGGAGCGCGCGGCATGTGCATCGCAGGGGCGAACCCGACGCTCCGGCTTGTCAGCGTGCGCCCCTCTCCGTACACTCGCGCGTAATTCCAGAACAGCGCCGTCAGCGGCGCGTCCCAGATATACGTCGACAAAGGAGACCTCCCGCTATGGCCGATTCCTACTTTCCCCGCTGGCGTGCCCAGTCACGAGCGATCGAAGGCCGCGTGGTCGGCACAGAGGAGCGGCTCGCCTGGCCGCAGATGTTCGCGCTCGGTATCCAGCACGTCGTCGCGATGTTCGGCTCGACTGTGCTTGCCCCGCTTCTGATGGGTTTCGATCCGAACCTTTGCATTTTCATGTCGGGTATCGGCACGCTGCTGTTCTTCGTGCTCGTCGGCGGCCGGGTGCCGAGCTATCTCGGTTCGAGCTTCTCGTTCATCGGCCTCGTCATCGCCGTGACCGGCTACAGCGGGCATGGGCCGAACATGAATATTCCGGTCGCGCTTGGCGGGATCATCGCGTGCGGTGTCGTGTACTCGATCATCGGCCTGATCGTGTCGGCGGTCGGCACGAAGTGGATCGAGACGTTGATGCCGCCGGTCGTCACCGGCGCCATCGTCGCGGTGATCGGGCTGAACCTTGCGCCGATCGCGGTGAAGGGTGTCAGCGGGAGTGCCTTCGATACATGGATGGCGCTAGTGACGGTGCTGTGCGTCGGCGCGGTGGCGGTGTTCGCGCGGGGCATGTTGCAGCGTCTCCTGATTCTTGTCGGTTTGCTGATTGCCTATGTGATCTATGCCATCGTGACGAACGGTCTGGGCATGGGCAAACCGATCGATTTCACGATTGTCGCGAACGCGGCGTGGTTCGGCATGCCGCACTTCACGGCGCCGGTATTCAACGCGCAGGCGATGACGTTGCTCGCACCGATCGCTGTCATCCTCGTCGCGGAAAACCTTGGCCACATCAAGGCCGTGAGCGCGATGACGGGGCAGAACCTCGATCGTTATATCGGCCGCGCGTTCATCGGCGACGGCCTCGCGACCATCGTCTCCGGGTTCGCGGGTGGCACTGGCGTCACGACCTACGCGGAAAACATCGGCGTGATGGCGGTCACGAAAATCTATTCGACGCTCGTGTTCGTGATCGCTGCGGTGATTGCGCTCGTACTCGGCTTCTCGCCGAAGTTTGGCGCGGTGATCCAGACGATTCCGGGCCCTGTGCTTGGCGGCGTGTCGATTGTGGTATTCGGGTTGATTGCGGTGACGGGCGCGCGCATCTGGGTCGTCAACCGGGTCGATTTCTCCGATAACCGCAACCTCATTGTCGCGGCGGTCACACTCGTGCTGGGCGCGGGCGACTTTTCGCTGAAGCTCGGTGGCTTTGGACTGGGCGGTATCGGTACCGCGACGTTCGGCGCGATCATTCTTTACGCGCTGCTGCGGCGCAAGCCGGCGCAACAGGCGGCTGTCTGAGCGTTGGTGCGAAACGGCGCATCCGCAATGCGATTGCGCTGCGCCGCGTCAACCCATTCCCGTCGACGTGCCTTGCGCTTCGACCGTCAGCGTGCCGGGCAAAGCAGGGTAAGGCGTAACGGCCTCATCCTGCGAAATCCATGTCGACGATGCCTCTCACGTCACCTCAGGTTCGCGCCCGCCCGCGGTTCGTCAACGCCACCTCCGACAGATCCACTTCGCGCATCAGCCGCGTCAGCGTTTCGTCGTTAATTTTCTGGTCGGTGCGCAACGACAGGAATACCGCACGTTCCGCGCGCATTGCGGCGAGCCGCATCTGCAATTCCAGCGTTTCGGCGCGGCGTGCGAGTTCGCTTGGTTTCTCGTTGTCATCGAGCGTGGCGAGACGCCGGCGGTAAATATCCATCACGCGTGCGGTCACATCTGCGGCGTACGCGGACGCCGATTCGTCGAGATCGGCGCTGGCTGTTTCATGCAGGTCGTCGACCGCGCGAATCGCGGCCTGGGCGGCAAGCGTGCGCGCAAGCTTTTCTTCGGCGGCGTGCGGATCGCGGCCGCGGCGGGAGCCACGCGTGAGCAACGGCAGCGCGACGACCCCCACCAGCAGCGACGCGAGAATCACCCCCGATGCGATGAAGATCGCCACCTCCCGACCCGGCAGCGCCTGATCATCCGGTAACGCGACCGGCAACGACAGCGCGCCTGCGAGCGTCACCGCGCCGCGCACGCCGGCGACCGTCATGATTGCGACCGTCCGCAACCCAGGCACCGCGTTGGTGACGCCCTGGCGTGCCGCGCCACGGCTCGCGAACCAGCGTAGCAACCAGACCCACACGAAGCGCAGCGCATACAGCGCGAGCAGCACCGTCGCGACATAGCCGATGAGGCGCAAGGCCTGCGCGTCGCTGGTGTGATGCGCGTCGAGCAGCGCGTCGCCAAGAATGTGCGGAAACTGCAGACCGAGCAGGATGAAGACCATCCCGTTGAAGACGAACTCGATCATCGTCCACGTACTGGCGGCACGCACACGCGACGCGACGGGTCCCGCGTGCGCGATGCTCGCGTAGTTCATCATCATGCCGGCGGCAACGGCCGCGAGAATTCCCGAGCAGCCCAGATGCTCGGCGAACAGGTAGGCGGCGAAGGGAATCAGCAGCGTCATCACGACGCCGGGTGCAGGGTCCCCTTCGCTCGTGACATTCAGGAAGCGCGCCGACACGACACTGAAGAGCCAGCTGACCGCTGCGCCGGTCGCGAGGCCGCCGGCCGCGATGATGACGAAGCTGATCGACGCGTCGCGCAGCGAGAACACGCCGGTCAACGCCGCGGCAATCGCGAACTTCAGCGCGACGAGGCCGGACGCGTCGTTCATCAGCGCCTCGCCTTCGAGGATATGCATCAGCTGCGGCGCAATCCTGCCTTTGCCAGCGATGCCCGTCAGCGCGACCGCGTCGGTGGGCGACAGGACGGCGGCGAGCGCAAATGCGACCGGCAGCGAGATTGACGGCACCAGCGCATGAACGAAGTAGCCGATGGCGAGCACCGTCATGAACACAAGACCGAGCGCGAGCATCAGGATCGCGCGGCGCTGCATGAAGAACTCGCGCTTCGGGATGCGCCAGCCGTCCGCGAACAGCAGCGGCGGGATGAACAGCACCATGAAGATGCCCGGGTCGAAGGTGACATGCAGCCCGAGTTTCGGCCACGCCAGCAGTGCGCCGATGGCGATCTGCACGAGCGGCAGCGGCAGTTTGACAGGCAGGAGCCGGATCAGGATGCCCGAACTGGCAACCGCGAGCAGCAGGATGAGGACGGTGAAAACGATTTCCATCAGGCTTGGTTCGGACGAAGCTGCGCGACGTTCACTGGCAGCGCCGCAGGCGCGCGGAGGCTCGTCCGACAGGAAGGCACAAGTGCGAAGTGTAGCCCGACGTGCCGGCAATCCGGCGCGAAGCGCGCATCGGATGCACATGGGCCGCTGCCCGTCGGCGCACCATGTTGCACCGCCATGGTGCGTTTTGCGCCCCTGCTCGACGCATGCCCTTTACCGTCGCTGCAAGCTGGCGCGCGAATTAACGCGATACGCGGTCGACCGTGCGCATGGAGCTTGCTTAAGTGATATCGATGACGCACATTTTGAGAATGGAGCTGCCCCGGTCGTTCCTCGACTGGAAGCCTCACTCTCGCGTGAGAGGATTGCATGACCATTGCGCAGCAGGACAGGACGGCCGCCGCGCCGCACGGGTTTGAGGTGAGTTTTACCTCGGGCCTGCAACGCTATTCGACGCAGCACGGGGATCTGGAACTTACCAGTGTCTTCCAGCCTGTTTTCAGTCTGTCGCACATGCGTGCGGTTGGCTACGAAGGCTTGCTGCGCGCGCACGATTCGCTCGACCGGCCGGTTTCGCCGCTCGACGTGTTCGGCCAGGCCGCGCGTCTGGGCGACGTGCTGCAGGTCGACCGGCTTGCGCAGGCGCTGCATCTCGAGAACTTCAAGGCGCTCGGCGCGGAAAAGGAATGGCTGTTCCTGAACGTGCATCCGGGCGCGCTCACCGATCCGTATCACGCCGCCGCGCTGCTCGCGAACCTGCGACGCCTCGATCTGCCGCCGCGGCGCATCGTGCTCGAAGTGCTCGAGCAACGTGCGGACGATCTCGAACGTCTCGCCGAAGCCGTGCGTCAGTTCCGCGACCGCGGCTTCCTGATCGCCCTCGACGATTTCGGCGCGGGTCATTCGAACGTCGAGCGAGTCTGGCAGCTAAATCCGGATATCGTGAAGCTCGACCGTTCGCTGCTCGCGCCCGGCGCGATCAGGCCGCAGGGTTCGTCGATCCTGCCGGGGCTCGTGTCGTTGCTGCATGAGGCGGGCAAGCTCGTGCTGATCGAAGGCATCGAGACCGAGAGCGAAGCGCACATGGCGCTCTCGTGCGATGCGGACTTCGTGCAGGGCTTCTTCTTCGGCAGGCCGAGCGCAGCAATGGCCGATGCCTCGACGAGCGCTGCGCTGATTGGCGGCCTTACCGAACGCAACCGGGCGCTGACCGAAATGCGCGAGAAGCGTGACGCGTCGCGTCTTGCGCCGTATGTGCAGGCCTTCGAGCGCGCGGCCGAACGCCTGTCTGCAGGCGAACCGCTCGACGAGGTGTGCTGGAATTTCCTGTCTCTCGACCATGCAGCACGCTGCTTCCTGCTCGACGAGAACGGCCGGCAGTCGGAGCGCAACGTCGTGCTGCGGGCCGACCGTGCCGTGCAGATGTCGCGCTTTCTGCCGCTGTCCGATGCGAAGGGTGCGAGCTGGCTGCGACGGCCATATTTCCGCGCGGCGATCCGCGAGCCGCAGCGCGTACAGGTTACGCGGCCGTATCTGTCGATCAATGAAGCGACGCTGTGCGTGACGCTGTCGATCGCGACGCGCGTCGGCGACAAGGCGTGCGTGCTATGCGGCGATATCGACTGGCATCACGAAACCGATGAAGCCGTTACCGCCGGCGCGTTGATCTAGGCCGTCAAGGGCCGAAGCGGCGGTCGGTCAGACTGACTGACTGGACGAGCTTCAGGTCGCCGGAAGACGAACCGACATAGACCGGATAAGTGCCTGCCGAGACACGCCATTTCCCCGCATCCTTGTCAAAAGACGCGTACAGGCGCGGGTCGATGTCGACGGACACCCGCTTCGTTTCTCCCGCCTTCAAGTCGATCTTCTGGAAGCCGGCAAGCCGCTCAGGGGCGTGGGCTCCAGCCGGCAGGCCCATGTAGACCTGCGCGGTTTCCTTGCCGTCGCGCTTGCCCGTGTTGGTCACGTTGAAGCTGACCGTCAATCCGCGCGAGTCGCCGTGCATACTGGCCTTCGAATATCCAAACGTCGAATACGACAGACCGAAGCCGAACGGAAACAGGGGCTTCTGGCTGGTTTGCTCATGCCACCTGTAGCCAACTGCTGCGCCCTCGATGTTGTAGTCGACTGCTGCGTCAGGCGCGATTGCGGGTCGCGGCAACTGGGCGACGCTGGCTGGGAATGTGACCGGCAGACGCCCGGATGGATTGACGTCGCCATACAGTACGTTCGCAATCGCCTCGCCGCCTTTCGCGCCCGGATACCATGCCTCGAGAACCGCGCTCACCTTCGACAGCCACGGCATCAGTACCGGATTGCCGGTTTCCAGCACGACGACCGTATGCGGATTCGCGGCGGCCACCTGCGCAATCAGTTCGTTTTGCTGATCCGGCAACAACAGGTCGTTCGCATTGTCCAGTGTTTCGGCGCTCCACTGGTGGGCGAACACGATCGCCACGTCGGCACTCTTCGCCAGTTCAGCCGCTCTCGCGGGGTCCGCGCCATCGTCGTAACTCACCTTGGTCTCGCTGCCAGCTTTCGCCCCGATAGCCTTGAGCGGCGACGACGGATCGTAGATCACCGGATTCGGGAACGAATAGCCGCCCTGCCCAACAGCGGGACCACCGACCGGCCAGACCTGCGATGAACCGCCGCCCGATAGCACGCCTACGTCCGCATGCGAACCGATCACCGCAATCGTATGGCCGGCGGCGAGCGGCAGTTGCCGTGCGGCATTTTTCAGCAGTACGATCCCTTCCTCTTCGTCGGCCTGGGCGATCGTGGCATCCGCGGCGACATCGATCGGGCGCAGCGACGGCGGATTGTCGAATACACCCTTGGCGTACATCGTGCGCAGGATCCGATGCGCCATGTCCTTCAGGCGGCTCTCCGGCACGGTGCCGTCTGCCAGTGCCTGCTTCAGCTTGTCGCCGAAGAACGGACCACCGTTGTCCTTGTCGAACGATTCTCCGGACTCCTGGTCGAGGCCGTTCAACGCATCCTTGATATCGTGAACCGCGCCCCAGTCCGACATCACATAGCCCTTGAAATGCCAGTCGTGCTTCAGGATCTGGTTCAGCAGCATGTCGCTCGAGCACGCCCAGACCGTGTTGACCTTGTTGTAGGAGCACATCACCGAACCGGGATCGCCTTTTTCGATCGCAAGCTCGAACGCAAGCAGGTCCGATTCGCGCGCGGCGGTCCAGTCGATGTTCGAACTGACGCTGAAGCGGTTCGCCTCCTGATCGTTGAGCGCGTAATGCTTGATGGTCGCGATCACGTGGCGGCTCTGGATGCCGGCGATCGCCGCGCCGACCATCGTGCCGGCGAGCAACGGATCTTCACCGGCATATTCGAAGTTGCGACCATTGCGCGGGTCACGCGCCAGGTCTGTCCCGCCGCCAAGCAGGACATTGGAGCCGAGCCTGTGCGCTTCCTCGCCAATCATCGCGCCACCATCGAAGGCACGCTGCGGATTCCAGGTCGAGGCGGTCGCCAGCCCCGACGGCAACGGTGTTGCCGCTCCGGTATCCGCGCCGCGAACCGGCAGCCCATTGGTCTTGTCGAGCAGAGACCGGATGCCGAGACCCGCATCCGACTCCACCTGGTCCGGAATTCCGAGGCGCGGAATGCCGGCGATGATGCCCGACGGCATCAGCGGGCTCTTCGCATACCGGCCATAGAGGCCATGCACCAGTTGAATCAGCTCATCCTGCGTCATCTGCCGGATGACGGCATCCGCGCGCTGGTCCGCCACCGTTGGGGCGTCAATGGACGGCGGAGCGGCTGCATAGGCAACGGTTGCACAGAGCGCCTGGACCAGTATCGCGATCGCTTTCAGTTTGCCGGCCGTCGCAGTCGGTTTGGTTCGTTCAATTTTCATGATGAGAGTCTTCTTTGCAGATTGAGGACGGGTGCATCAGAACCGGTGCAGGATGCCCGCTATCGCGGCGGTCTGGATGCCGGTTGACGAGGGATTCGACAGGCCGTTGATCCACGCGGTCCCGCCGCTGCCATGCATGTAGATCACGTTCAGATACAGGTCAGTGCGCTTGGACAGGTAGTAGCTCGCGTTGCCGCCAATCTGGTGATACTTCGCGTTGCCGCTGGCCGACTGGTGCACGGTCGTGAAGTCGTAGCCCACACCGAGCTGCCAGGCGGGCGTCGCCCAGTATTGGGCACTCGCCTCGTAGTTCGAAAAGTCTTTGTTGCCGGTCGGCATCTGGAAGTTCGACTGCGTGTGCAGCAGCGCAATGCTCAGCCCGCCGAGCGTGTATGCGCCGCCGACGCCCCAGATCTGCTGACGCTCCACGTTCGAGACCACCGAGGTCGGGTAATAGTTATCCGACGGAATCGCGCCGGTGGTGTTCAGGCCGGGGTGGTCGAGCAGTGCGTAGGCTGCATCGATACGCAGCGGACCGTTCAGGTACTGGGCTCCGACGCTCCAGCTACGGTTGTTCTTCGCGCTGGTGTCGTTCGAGAATGCGTAGAGCGCCTCGGCCTGCAGCCCCTTGATCCGTGGCGAGGTGTACTTGACTGAGTTGTCGGAGCGGAAGGTATTGTTCAGGTTATCGTTGTCATACAGGATGTTGCCGAACTGGGTATAGGCGCCGACACCGTCGTTGGACAGGTAGTCCTGGACCGGATTGAACTGGCGACCGGCAGTGACAGCACCCCAATTGTCACTGCTCAGACCGACCCATGCGCCACGACCGAACAGGCGGCCGCCCTGTTTCAGCACGCCGGTGTAGGTGTCAAAGCCGTTTTCGAGCCGGAAAATCGCGTGCAGGCCGCCACCCAGGTCCTCGGAGCCCTTGAAGCCCCAGCGCGAACCCTGCTGGTTGCCCGCCGTCGCCTGAAACAGACTCTTGCCGAGCTGATTGCTGGTGTAGGTGAAGCCACTGTCGACGATCCCATAGAGCGTCACGCTGCTCTGTGCGTGCGCCATGCCCGGTCCGGCACCGACGAGCGCAAGCAGGGAAATGCTTGTGACCTTGGCCGGCCATCGCGCGGCGGAAAAGTTCGCCCCTGCTCGCGCCAATCCTGTTTTAAGCAATTTATTTAGCATCGCTGATTATATGATTTATTGGATTTCTTCAAGATTGCATATCTTCTTGGTTCTAATCCGGTTGGTAAAAAAAATGCTTCGCTTACTGTTCTTTGGGTATCTCGGCGGAGGCGAACAGGAAACTCAGACGAACACTGACAGGATCATGATCAGAATGATCGCGACGATCGAGACGATGGTTTCCATCGCCGTCCACGTCTTGAAGGTTTCGGTGACCGTCATGTTGAAGTACTGCTTGACGAGCCAGAAGCCTGCATCGTTCACATGCGACAGAATCAGCGAACCTGCGCCAGTCGCAAGCACCAGCAGTTCGCGGTTTACGCCCGGCACCATGGCCACCACCGGGGCAACGATGCCGGCGCCGGTGATCGTCGCCACGGTTGCGGATCCCGTCGCGACCCGTATCACTGCCGCGACAAGCCATGCAAGCAGGATCGGCGAAATGCGCGCATGCACCGCCATCTGGCCAATTGCGTCACCCACACCGCTTGCTACGAGCATCTGCTTGAAGCCACCACCGGCGCCGATGATCAGAATGATCGCGGCCACCGGCGCGAGGCTGGCGTCGACAAACTTCAGCACCTGTTTCGCGTCGAAACCACGCGCGGCGCCGAAGGTGTACAGGGAAACCAGCAGCGCGACGAGCAAGGCGGTGACCGGATGGCCGATCATGTCCATCCACACGCGCAAGGTGCTGTGTTGGTCGAGGACGATATCCGCAAACGCCTTGAGCAGCATCAGGAAGACGGGCAGCAGCACTGTCGCCAGCGTCACGGTGAAACCCGGCAGATCCCTGGCTTCGGACTCGTGCGCCAACTGGTCGAGCAATTCCTGCGACGGCGAACCCGGAACGTATCTGGCGATGAACGAGCCAAACAGCGGGCCGGCGATGATGGCCGTCGGCAGTCCGACGATCAGGCCATAAAAGATGGTCTTGCCGATGTCGGCGCCGAATACGCCGATTGCCAGCAGCGGCCCGGGGTGAGGCGGTACCAGTCCGTGGACGACCGAGAGCCCCGCGAGCAACGGCATGCCGACCTTGATCAACGGCACGCCGGTACGCCTTGCCACAATGAAGACCAGCGGAATCAGCAGCACGAAGCCGATCTCGAAGAACAGCGGAATGCCGACCAGAAAGGCGGCGCACATCATCGCCCATTGCACCCGCTCCCGGCCGAACGCACCCACCAGGGTGCGCGCAATCTGGTCTGCCCCGCCGGACTCGGCCATCATCTTGCCCAGCATGGTGCCAAGCCCGAGAACAATGCCGACAAAGCCCAGTACGCCGCCGAACCCGTCCTGGAACGACTGCATGATCTTCGCGACCGGCATGCCGGATGTCAGGCCGACCAGGCCGGCCGCCAGCGTGAGCGCGATGAAGGGATGAATCCTGAAGCGGGTAATCAGCAGGATGAGCACGACGATCGCAATCAGCGCGTCGAGCAGTAAAGAAATGTTGCTGGGCAAGCCAGACATAATGATCCCCGAGGTTAGAGGTCCGCTGTTTCCCGATTTCGGTAGGGTGCGGACAGGCAAAAATAAGATAGCGCTATCTCAAACGACCAAAGCAGTCTGGAACGGATTGCGAGTCTCGCACCAGGCAGTCGCCACCCGGGTGATTCTGGTGAGCGGCAACGTGGCGTCGACCGTGAGCGTCAAGGGTTCATCAAGTGGCGCTTCGAGGTCGGCAAACTGGCTGGCGACCAGCGTGGCCGGCATGAAATGATTGCCGCGCCCGGCAACGCGCCTTGCGGCAACCTCACGCGGCAAATTCAGAAAGAGAAAACCGAGCCCCGGCACAGCCTGGCGGAGCCGCTCGCGATAGTGGCGCTTGAGCGCTAAGCATGTCAGTACAGGCCGCTCGTGCGCCATGAGCGCACGGCTGAGTTCTCTCCCGAGCCGCTCCAGCCAGCCGGCCCTGTCAACGTCACCAAGCGGGATGCCGGCGCGCATCTTTGCAACGTTCGCTGCCGGATGGAACTCATCGCCTTCGATCAGGTACCCGCCGATTTGCTCCGCCAGCGCCGCTGCGACGCTGCTTTTGCCACAGCCGGCTACGCCCATCACGACCATTGCAGACATCATCTCCTCCATTTCAACCTCATTCAGGTCTTAAGACAGCGCTATCTTTGCGGCCTGAAGAAAACGGCCGTTCACGGCCGTTCCATCTGTCGAGAGCTCTGCAGCACGCTTTTTCTACTTCTTGATTCGAACCTTCTTTGTGTAACAGTAGAGGTAGCGCTATCCTAGACGGCTTATGGCAAATTCGACACGCAGGAAAACCCGAGGTACTGGCCGCCCGACGCTTGAAGAGGTTGCGCGTCGCGCCGGGGTGAGCACGATCACCGCGTCGCGCGCATTGCGCGGCGTCAACACGGTCGCGCCGGAACTCGTGCAACGCGTCCGCGATGCGGCGCAGGAACTGGGCTATGTGACCAATGCGGCGGCACGGGCACTTGCGTCCGCGCGCAGCGAGGTGGTCGCGGTGCTTGTCCCATCGCTGTCCAATCTCGTTTTCGTCGATGTGCTCGAGGCGATTCACCGCGTGCTCAGGCCGCACGGTTTCGAGATCCTGATCGGCAACTCGCATTACGCGCGCGAGGACCAGGAAGACCTGATCCGCCATTATCTCGCCTCCCCGCCAAGCGGCATGATCGTGACCGGGTCCGAATGCACCGAAGCGGCGTGGCGCATGATCGATGCGAGTGGCGTGCCTTGTGTTCATATCATGGAACTCTCACGCGGCCCCGGTGTGTATTGTGTTGGCTTCGCGCAGGTGAGCGCCGGCCAGACCGCCGCCGAACACCTGCTCGCGCGCGGCCGCACGCGCAACGCGTTCGTCGCGGCGCAACTTGACCCGCGGATCATGCAGCGTGGCGAGGGCTTTCGCCGGACGCTGCAAAAGGCGGGGTTGTACGACCCCGCGCTCGAGTTTCTGTCACCGGCACCGTCCTCGATCGGACTCGGCTGCGACCTGTTCGCGCAGATCATGGAGCGGCGCCCGGACGTCGACGGCATTTTCTTTGGCAACGACGACCTGGCGCAGGGCGCGCTACTCGAGGCGCTGCGCCGCGGCGTGTCCGTGCCGGGCGACGTCGCGATGGTCGGCTTCAACGACCTGCCCGGATCGGCCCATTCGTTCCCGCGCCTGACGACGATCCGCACACCTCGCGCCGAAGTCGGACGCCGCGCCGCGCTCATGCTACTTGCGATGATCAGGGGCGAGCCGGTGCCCGAACCGGTGGTCGACCTGGGTTTTGAGCTCGTTGTACGCGAAAGCTCCTGATGCCAGCAACTCTATCTGGGCGCGGTCCATAAACATAGTGACTTCATGTGTTGCGCTGGCTTACTTCGTTACCACCACCGGAATGCCGCTCAACGCACCGCTGCCACGCATCTGCGCGAGCGCTTCCTGCACGACTGCGGACGTTGCCGGCTCGATGTTCAGCGCACGGCTCGCCGAACGCTCACGTGCTTTCGCAGCGACCAGACTGTTCAGCTTCACTGGACCATAGCCGCGCACGCGCTGCATGACCTGCGCGAACTCGACCGCTTCGTCCATCGTGGCGGGCGTCAGCACGCGTAGCAGGGCTTCGATCGTCGCTTCGTAGTCTGTGGCCAGGGCGCGTTCCATCCGGCGTTCCAGCGAGCGGCCGAACGGATCGAGCGGCGTACCGCGCAGCGCGCGGATCTTCGCGAGGCTGCCGAGCACCGGCCACATCCACTGGCCGATCTTCACCTTCTTCGGACGCTCGCCGTGCGCAGCGCGCGTCACGGTCGGCGGCGCCATGTTGAAGCCGATGCGGAAGTCGCGGCCAGCAATGCCTTCGAACTGCGCTTCGATTGCGCGCCTGAACGAGCCGTCCGCATAAAGACGCGCGACTTCGTACTCATCCTTGACTGCGAGCAGCTTGAAGAACGTTGTAGCGACGGCGCGCGTCAGCGGTTCGCTGGGCGGTTTGCCTGCGGTGCCCGAAGCCCGCTGTTCCGCCGCGCGTACCTTGTCGACCAGGGCGCGGAAGCGCTTGACATACGCTGCGCCACCGTAAGCCGCCAGACGCGTTTCACGATCGGCGATCACCGCATCGACATCGCGCGCCGCATCGTTGGCGACGGAGAACGGCAATGCGATCGCATCGGCACGCGTTTGCAGCAGCGCATCGAGCGCCGCAGGATCCGCTGCTGCGACGCGACCGATCGCGAATGCCAGCTTGTTCGCTTCGACCGCGACGTTGTTCAGTTCGATCGCCCGCGTCAGCGCCTCGAACGACACCGGCACGAGGCCGAGTTGCCATGCGAAACCGAGCATCAGGATGTTCGCGCCGATTGTGTCGCCGAGGAAGCGGCTGGCGAGCGCCTGCGCATCGCAGGTCGACAGACGATCATCCCCTGCTGCATGACGCATCTTGTCGATCAGCGCGTCCGCGTGCAGGTTCGCGTCAGGGTTCTGCACGAACGACGCGTTCGGAATAGCATGCGTGTTCACGACGATGCGCGTGCGGCCGTGACGCACGGTCTGCAGTGCATCACCGCTCGCGCCGACCACCATGTCGCACGCGAGCAGCACGTCGGCCTGCTGCGTATCGATACGAACCTGATTGAGCCACTCCTCGCGGGCGGCGAAACGCACGAACGACAGCACCGAGCCACCCTTCTGCGCAAAGCCCATGAAGTCCAGCACGGAAGCGCTCTTGCCTTCGAGGTGCGCAGCCATGCTGATCAGCGCACCGACCGTCACGACCCCCGTGCCGCCGACGCCCGTCACGAGGATGTCGTACGGGGCGGCGTCGAGATGCGTCGCCGGCGTGGGTAGTGCCTCGATCTTCTTCGCGAGCGCGGCCGGGTCGAATGCGGCCCCTGCGGCCTTCTTCAGCTTGCCTCCTTCGACCGTCACAAAACTCGGGCAGAAGCCGTTCACGCACGAGTAGTCCTTGTTGCACGACGACTGATCGATGCGGCGCTTGCGGCCGAGCGTCGTCTCGAGCGGCTCGACCGACAGGCAGTTCGATTGCACGCCGCAATCGCCACAGCCTTCGCAGACGGCCTCGTTGATGAAGAGACGCTTGTCCGGATCGGGGAATTCGCCTTTCTTCCTGCGGCGACGCTTTTCCGCCGCGCAGGTCTGGTCGTAGATGAGGACCGTCACGCCGTCGATGTCGCGCAACTGGCGCTGCACGGCGTCGAGCTCGCTGCGATGGTGAAACGTCGTGCCCTTTGGAAAGAGGTCGTGGTGGCCGTCATACTTTTCTGGCTCGTCGCTTACGACGACGAACTTCGACACGCCTTCGGCTTCCACCTGCCGCGCAACCTGCGGCACCGAGATGCTGCCGTCGACCGGCTGGCCGCCCGTCATCGCGACCGCGTCGTTGTAGAGAATCTTGTAGGTGATCGTGGCCTTTGCCGCGACCGCCTGACGGATCGCAAGGATGCCTGAATGGAAGTACGTGCCGTCGCCGAGGTTCTGGAACACGTGGCGCGTCTTCGTGAACATCGAATGCGATGCCCAGTCGACGCCTTCGCCGCCCATCTGGATGAGCCCTGTCGTATCGCGCTCCATCCACGACGCCATGAAGTGACAGCCGATGCCAGCCTGTGCGATCGAACCTTCGGGCACCTTCGTCGATGTGTTGTGCGGGCAACCCGAGCAGAAGTACGGCGTGCGCTTTACTGCGTCGGCCGCGTTCGACAGAATCTGCGGCGCCACCAGATCGACCACACGCTCGCGACGGTCGAGCGCGGGCTTGTGCCGCGCGAGCCAGTTCGCGAACACCGGCAGGATGCGCGATGGCCGCAGTTCGCCTAGCGACGACAGCAGCAACGAGCCGTCTTCGGCATACTTGCCGAGCACGGCGGGACGGGCGCCTTCGCGGCGGTTGTACAGATAGTCCTTGATCTGCTGTTCGATGACGGGGCCTTTCTCCTCGATCACCAGCACTTCCGACAGGCCTTCGACGAACCTGTCGATGCGGGTCATTTCGAGCGGGAACGACAGGCCGACCTTGTAGATCCGCACGCCCGCCGTTTCGAGATCGGCGACGGTGAGGTCGAGCCGCCGCAGCGCTTCCATCAGGTCGAGGTGCGCCTTGCCGCAGGTCACGATGCCGACATTCGCATGCGGGCTGGGGGCGATCCATTTGTCGATGCTGTTGGTGCGCGCAAAGTGGCGCACGGCATTCAGCTTGGCTTCGAGCCGCGCTTCGATCGACAGGCTCGGCAGATCCGGCCAGCGGTTGTGCAGACCATCGGCGGGCGGCTGAAAATCCGCTCGAATGGTCCATTCGGTTTGCAGCGCGTCCAGGTCGACGGTCGAACCCGATTCGACCGTCTCCGAAATCGCCTTGTAGCCGACCCATGCGCCGGAGAAGCGCGACAGCGCCCAGCCATAGAGGCCGAATTCGAGCATGTCTGCGATGTTCGACGGATTCACCACCGGCATGTGCCACGCCATCAAGGCGAAGTCGCTCTGATGCGGCATCGACGAAGACACGCAGCCGTGGTCGTCGCCCGCTACCACCAGTACGCCGCCATGCTGCGATGAGCCGTACGCGTTGCCGTGCTTCAGCGCGTCACCCGCGCGGTCGACGCCCGGGCCTTTGCCGTACCACATCGCAAACACGCCTTCGACGGTGCGTTCCGGGTCCGACTCGACACGTTGCGTGCCGAGCACGGCGGTGCCGCCGAGTTCTTCGTTGATCGCGGGCAGGAAGCGGATGTCGCTGGCGGCGAGCAGTTTCGACGCCTTCCACAACTGCTGGTCGACCATGCCGAGCGGCGAGCCGCGATAGCCGCTGATAAAACCGGCGGTGTTCAGGCCATGCTCACGGTCGAGCGCGCGCTGCATCAACGCGAGGCGCACGAGCGCCTGGGTGCCGGTCAGGAAGATGCGGCCGCGAGTGGCAGTCAGATTGTCGGAAAGTCGGTAATCGGCGAGGGCGGGTGTGCCGTCGACAGGCAGTCGTGCGGTCATCGGGGAAGTCTCCTTGTTTTGTTCTCGCGCGAACGGGGCAACGCCACAGCGGCTTCGCAACGAAAGAGACTCTATTTTTCAGCGCCGATAGGAGAAATTTATTGCTAACTGAAGGGGGCAAGCCACTGATCGCGCGAGCCGCCACGCGATTCGGTGGGGTTTTGAGTGAGTTCTACCGCGGGTGCGGAGGTTGCGCTACGCTGAAGGCGTCCTAACGCATTGGGAGCCGACCATGAAACTCTATTACTGGCCGAAAACGCGCGCCTTCCGCGCGCTGTGGATGCTGGAGGAGATCGGCGCGCCGTACCACATCGAGCACGTCAACATCCGTGCGGGCGAACAGGGCTCCCCGGCGTTCCGGCAACTCAATCCGATGACCAAGCTGCCCGCGCTCGACGACAACGGCGTGCATGTCGCGGAATCCGGCGCGGTGCTGCTGTATCTTGCCGACAAATTCCCGGCGGCCGGTCTCGGCGCGACGCTCGACGATCCGTTGCGCGGCCGTTTCCTGCAGTGGCTCTTTTTCACGCCTGGTTGTCTCGAACCGGCGATGGCCGAAAAAATGACCGGGTCGCCCGGCAATACGTTCAGCTTCGGCTGGGGTGATTTCGATCGCGTGCAGCAAGCGATCGAAACCGCGCTCGAAGAAGGCGAGTGGTTGCTGGGCGAGCGTTTCAGCGCCGCCGATTTGCTGCTCGCCGGCACGTTGCAGATCGCCTTCATGGCGAAGCTGCTGGAGCCGAAGGGCCGCATCGGTGACTATGTGGAACGCGCGGTGTCGCGCGATGGACATGCGCGGGCGCTGGCGGTCGAACAAAGAGAAATCGCCGCGCTCAAGAAGTAGTGGTGGAGCCGGGCGGGCGCGGCGGGTGTGGCCTCAGGGGTGCATTGCCTGCGACTCGTCCGCTGTGCGCATTTCGTGCGGTTCGAGGGGTACGACTTCATCGAAATGCGAGTAGTCGATGTGGCTCACGCCATCCTTTTCGAGCAACACGTCCACGTAGCGATGCTGCCAGCGGATCTCGCTGTTGGGCCAGGAATACCGCGCTGCCATCGTCTGCGACGTGGTTTCGTCCGTGCCTTCGATGGTGATGAGCAGCGATGCGGCGCATTTTTCGAGCGTCTCGGCGGTTTCGCCGAATAACGGGCTTTCTTCGTCGATGATGTGCATCAGGTTCCAGCCCAGCAAAAAAATCGGATGCTGGTCGCGCACGAGCTTCAGGTCGCGGATCTTGCGCATCGAGAAGCCTTCGGACGTCGTCTCATGGCGCATCAGCCGCAGCTTGGCCTGCGCTTCCGCGATCACATTCTGGCGGGCGTTGGCGGCGCGCACCATCAGCGTCATGCGACCGTCTATCGGCCGCACGATGGCAAAGCGGGCGAACATGATTTTCGCGCGCGGCCGCGAGAAGCGGGCGAAGATCAGGCCCGTGGCGAGCGCGATGCCCGACATCCCCATGAAAATCTCCAGCGTGGCAATCAGATGCCCGTAGACGGTTTGCGGATGCATGTCGCCGTATCCGACCGTCGCCAGCGTTTCGACGCTGAAGAAGAACGCGCCTGCGAAGCCTTGCGGCGCCTGGTTGGCAATGGCCGCATGGCCGAGCAGGTAGAGCGTCGCGAAGACGGTATTGAGCAGCAGGAACAGGCAGGCCAGCGACGCAAAGAACACCGGCCAGCTGATCACCAGCGCACGGTGATAGAGATCCTGCCAGAGCGGCACTGGCAGACCATGCGCGATGACGACCCGCGAGCCGGTTAGCAGCCTGCGAGGACGTTCGCGCCCTGGGCGTCGTTGTGCGGCGGCGGTGGACTCCGGGCTGCGTGGGCGGTCTGACGTATCGAGGGCCATCGCGTTTCGGTGGGGTGGACGGTGGGGTGGCAAACGCGCAAAGCGTAGCACGCCAGGGTCCGCGCCGATCAGGCGAGCGCGATGCAGATGTCGGCGGTCTAGCCGTCACCAGCGATCAGTGAGCCGCTCAGCCAGACACGTGGCGAAACGAAACGCTCAGGGAAACGCGCGAGGTTTGGGAATGCCGGCGCCGTGATCGATGTCGGCGACAGCCTGGCGGTGCGCGGACTCGACCGCTTCGGTCGCATCGCCGTAACCGTCGTCGCCGCCGACCGTGGTCCACGTTTGCACTGGCTTGTCGCGATGCCGTATTTCGTATTCCGCGTCCCAGCGCGCGCCCTGTAGTTCGAGCGGGCGCACATGGATCGCATATACGCCATAGAGGAAGAGCTGTTCAGCCATCTTCGCCTCCAGCCGGTTTCGTCCGGGGATGGCGCCGCACGTTGACGTTAGTCGCGGCGCCGTGTCTGCATGAATTTGTGACCGGTACTGGCGCGTGGAGTTCGCGCCTAGAATTCGATTTCGCCGAGGATGCGATGCGCGAGCGCCTTGGCTTCTTCAAGCGCCTCCTCTGGAGTGGCCGAGGTGGCTTCGACCTCGTAGACGGTGTTCTCCTGCTCGTCGCCGTCGTCGCGCGCGAGAGCAACCACGCCCTGGTACAGGCCGTCGTCTACCGGCCGGACCGCCGCGGTTGCGGTGTAGATTCCTTTCGTGTAGGTGACGTCCTCCATGATGCCACTCCTGCAAGGGGGAGATTCCATCGTAGCACGCAGATTGACGGCTTACCGTCGCGCAATAAAGAACGTTTCATGACGTGTGGTGAAGGACGCGCGAGGGGCGCGTCCCGCCGTCGTCAGGGGCAGGAATTCACGCGGTGCCGTAGCCGCTTCCCACTGTGCGAGGTGACGCCGTCTTCACCCTTCCAGCAACGCGACGACCTCATCGAGCGTCGGCGAATGCGCGCCCGAATGACGGCATGCCGCCGCCCCCGCCGCCAGCGCAAACGCGAGATGCTCGGGCCACTTGCGTTGCGGCGCGCTCATCAGGCTGAACAGCAGGCCGCCGATCGACGCATCACCCGCGCCGACCGTGTCCACCACCTCGACACGCGGAGGGCGGCTTTCGAAGGTGCTGTCGCCGACGTATAGCGTCGCCGTCTCCGGGCCGCGCGTGACGAGCACGTTCGCGGCGCGATTCAGCTCACGCAGTTGCGCAAGCGCGCTGGCTTCGTCGGAGGTCTTGAACAGGAGCCGCAGGTCTTCGTCGGATACCTTGATGAGATCGGCGAGCGCGGCCATCCTGCGCAGAATCGGCTCGTAGCCGTGCTCCATGAGGTTGCGGTAATTCGGGTCGAAGCTGATCTTCACGCCGCGCGCGCGCAGGTCGGCGGCGAGTCTGGCAAGCGTATCGCCAAGCGGCTGGCGCACGAGGCTGATACAGCCGAAGTGCGCCCACCTGACCTGGTCCATCCATCCAGCCGGCAGCAGCGACGGATCGAAGGCGAGATCGGCGCTGTTGTCGCCCATGAAGAAGTAGGTCGGCGGATGTGTCTCGTGAACCACAGCGAGAAGCGGCGAACGGTCGACGCGCTGCATGAAGCGCATGTCGAGATCGGCCGCGACGCTGGCGTTCCAGATCGCGTCGGAGAAGTAGTCGCGGCCGAGCGCGCCGACCGAAGCCGTGCGCAGCCCGAGCCGCGCGACGGCGCGTGCGACGTTCCAGCCGGCGCCGCCTGGCACCGATAGCCAGCGCGAATCGTCGGTACGCACGAGGTCGGTGAGGATGTCGCCGGCCGAAACGAAAAGCGGGAATTCAGTGCTTGCGGTCATGTTGGTCACCGTGCGGAGTCAGAAGGGGCGCCCGTGCCCGGCAGTGCATGCAGCAGCACTTCGTAGCATGCGCCCATGGTGTGATAGTCGGTCTTGCCGGCGGGGCTTTTCTCATCGCTGTACTTGCGGTTGTCGCAGGTGAGGATGCGATACCACGCACCGTACCTGTGGTCGACGAAATGCGCCCAGCTATAACCCCAGATCTCGTCGTACCAGTCCCAGAAGCGTTCGTTGCCGGTGCGTTTGCCGAGCAGCGCCGCTGTCGCGAAGGTTTCGGCCTGCACCCAGAAATACTTGTCGTGGTCGCACACGGTGCGGTCCGGGCCGAAGCCGTAGTAGAGGCCGCCGTGGTCCTCGTCCCATGCGTGCGTCATCGCGGCGTCGAACAGTTCGATCGCGCGCGGCAGCAGCCACGGCAATGGACGGTGGCGCTCCAGGATCAGCAGCAGCTTCGCCCATTCGGTCTGGTGGCCCGGCTGGAAACCCCATGGACGGAAGATGTTCGAACTGTCCTCTTCGTTGTAGTGCCAGTCGACTGACCAGTCCGCGTGAAAGTGTTCCCACACGAGCTCTTGCGACAGCTTCGCCTGCCGCAACGTGATGTTCGACGCGACCCGCTCCGCGCGATCCAGGTACACGAGGTGGCCGGTCGCTTCATACGCGGCGAGGAGCGCCTCGGTCGTGTGCATGTTAGCGTTCTGGCCACGATAGCTGGACACGCGCCAGTCGGCGCTTGCCTCGTCGGCGTACAGGCCCGCGGCGGCGTCCCAGAAGCGGTGCTCCATCAGTTCGAAGGTCGCGCCGATCATCGGCCTGGCTTCTTCGATGCCGGCCATCGCCGCATGCGAATACGCGAGCAGCACGAATGCCAGGCCGTAGCAGTGGCGCGTCGAATCGAGCGCGCGCTTGTGGCCGTCGCGCCAGTCGACCTCCCAGTCATAGCCTTCGTGGTGCGCATCCCAGTGCGCATCGTGCAGGAAGCGCAGGCCGTGGCGTGCGTATTCGAGATGCTGCGGGTCGCCGAACTGACGATACGCCATCGCATAGTTGAACACGTAGCGGCAACTGCTGACGAGGTGGCGCGTCGTGCGGTTGTAGATCGAACCGTCGTCGCGGAAGAAGTGGAAGAAGCCGCCGCTCGGGTCCAGCACGTTCGGCGCATAGAAGCGCAGGGTGTCCTGGATGTGCGAGAGCAGGAAGTCGCGCTCGCGGTAACTGGCAACGGGCGGCACGGGTACAGGTTCTCCCGCATTCGGATTGGCGTGATTCAGGTCGGGCTGCTTCATGGCTTTTTCACCGAGGTGCTGGCACGGGCAATGAGACGGACAGGCAGGCGGACTTCTGTTTCGACAGGTGCGTCTTCGAGCAGCAGTTCGACGCCGCGCCGGCCAAGCGCTTCCTTGTCGATGGAGATGGTCGACAGCGGCGGCGTGGAGTGGCTTGCGGCGGGAATATCGTCGAAGCCGATGATGGCGATGTCTTCAGGGACGCGCACGCCGCGCGCGAGGCACACGCGCATGGCGGCGAGCGCGGCGGCGTCGTTGTAGGCGAACACGGCATCCGGGCGCGGCCCGGGGGCGTCGAGCAGACGCGCCATCGCGAGTGCGGCGCCGGCGTCGGGATCGAGGCCAGCGTCGATCGGCACTTCGAGCGACGGGTCGAACAGCAGCCCGGCTTCGAAGAACGCACGCCGGTAACCGAGCGCGCGCTGGGCGATGCTGAAGTGCGCGAGCGAGCCGCCGATGAAGGCAATACGCGTGCGCTTCTGCGCGAACAGATGCTGCATGGCGAGCGCGGCGCCGCCGACGTTGTCGAGATTCACCGACCGCATGCCGGGTGCCCACAGGTCGATCAGCACGAGCGGGCGCTGCATCGCGACGAGCGTCGCGAGCGTTTCCGGCTCGACGAAACCGGCGACGGCCACTGCGTCGGGCGCGTGCAGTCGCATCTGCTGGACGACGTCTTCGGTCGGCCCGGCCGTCAGTACAGACGGCACGATGCCGCGTTCGCGGCAGGCATCCTCGACGCCGTGGAGCACGTGCGAGAAGAACGGGCTGACCGCAAAGTTGTTGTGCTGGCGATGCAGGAGAAACGTGAGGCGGCGGATGCGCGGGCGCAGTTGCGCCGCGTCGTAGCCGAGCCGGCGCGCGGTCTCGACGACGCGCAGACGCGTGGCGTCCGACAGACCGGGCTGGTTCTTTAGTGCTCGTGAGACGGTGCCGATCGACACGCTGGCCGCGCGCGCGACGTCACGGATGGTTGTCCCCATGTATTCGCGTCGGCCGCCGAGGGAGGCCGCAGGTGTTTTCGAGTCCGGTGATTGTATAGTAAAAAAGACCCGAAAAAACCCTCGATACGCTTGTTTGATACGCGTAAATACCCGTACTTAGTGGCTATATTCCGTTATTATTTGTTTAGTAAAATAAACTAAACTGCGCATCGGGACCCGCTTTGTCGCGATTGGAGCGCCCTCTCGCGCATTGCCTTCGCCGCTATCCGGAAAATAGTCACCGCCTCGCGCAATGTCGTGCGGTGGCCGCGAATGGGGCGCAGGAAAGTGGATGTCCACGACCGGCCCCTACGATGCAGGAGAGTCGTGTCAGCTTGATGTTGTTCTGTCGGTCCGATGCGTTCGGCTCAGCGCTGGCGCGTGAAGCTGTCGCGGACACCTGTGCGAATCAATCGATCAGCACGTTGGCAGCGTCGATGCGTCCGCGCAGCAAGGCGTCGCTTTCGCTCTCGTCGATCAGTACGAAACCCGACGGATCCTGCTTCGCGCGGCGCTTCGCGAGCGCCGCAACCGAAGCGATCTCTTCGCTTGTGCAGTGCGCCGTGCTGTTCGTGGGATTCACGCACACACCGCCGATCGCCATCGTGACGAAGCTGAAGAACGTCGCATTGCCGCGCCTGTCTTCGCCGTGAATGCCGCCGGCTAGCCGGTCGGCCGGTGCGTAGAAACGCCGGGCGCCTTCGTTGAAAGCCTGAATCGCGCGCAGCGCGCGTTCCCGCCAGTCGTCGCTCTGGAACAGGATCAGGAAGTCGTCGCCCCCGACGTGACCGAGGAAGTCGCGCGTCGGATCGCACACGTCGGCGAGTACGGCGGCCGCGAACTTCAGTACTTCGTCGCCCTGCCAGTAGCCGTATTCGTCGTTGAATGGCTTGAAGTCGTTCAGGTCGACGTAACACGCGTAGAACACCGCGTCATTGCTGACGAGCCGCGCGATATGCGAGCTGATCGGAATGTTGCCCGGCAGGAACGTCAGCGGGTTCGCGTAGCGCGCCGCTTCGATGCGCACCTCGGTGACGGCGCGCACGAGCTTTTCTCCGGTGCCGAGGCCCGCGTATCTGCCGTTGTCCGTGATGACGAAACCGTCGGCGAGATAGCGCTGATCGTTGCTGGCGAGGAGCTTCGCCATCTGCTCGACGGTCATCGATTTCTCGATGACGACCGGTGACGCGTTCGCAAACAGCAGGCACGGACGCTTGCCGAAGAGTTCGCGATGATACGGCAGCGCGTAGCGGTCCATGAACGAACGGCGGTTGATCAGGGCGACCGGCTCGTCACGCTCCACGACCGCGACGGCGTGCAGATCCGGAAGACGGTTGAAGAGTTCGAGCACGTCGTTGTTCGTCGCCTGGCGGGGCAGCGCGGGCGCGTGCACGAGCATTTTTTCCGACGCCACGCCGCCTGAAGGCGACGCGCCCAGCGTGCGCGTCGTTTCCGGGAATACGGCGATGTGGTGGGCGCGGATGGCCTGACTGGCCTCGTCGGCGATGAGGCGCGGCGGCTGCGCGTTGGGCCTGCCGAAGAAATAGCCCTGTCCACAGCCGATGCCCATGTCGCGCACGACGATCAGGTCGGCCTCGTTCTCGATGCCTTCCGCGACGAGCTTTGCGCCGCTCGCGTTTGCGAAGTGCTGCATGGCCCGCACGGCTTCGAACTTGAGCGGATCGCTGGCGATGTCATGGATGAAGAAGCGGTCGATCTTCACGACGTCCGGCTGCAGGCGGACCCACAGGTTCATGCTGGCGTTCGCGGTGCCGTAGTCGTCGAGCGCGAACTGCGCGCCGGCCGTGCGTAACGCCGCGATCACCGGCAGAAAATTGCTGAAGTCGGGAATCGCGCTCTGCTCGGTCAGCTCGATCACGATCCGCGCCGGGTCGACGCCCACATGATGCAGCAGCGCGAGCATGCTGTCGCGCGCCGCCGCGAGGTCCCGGATAGCGCCTGCGCTGAAGTTGAGAAACAGCTTGCCTTCGCACTTCAGGAGCGCGAAGGCTTCGAGGCAGGTGCGCGCGGCCGCCCGCTCCAGCGCAATCCCGCAGCCTTCGACGGCCGCCTGCGCAAAAAGCGCGTAGGGCGCTTCGACCGACGTGCCTGCCGGCCCGCGAATCAGCCCCTCGTAGCCGAGAATCGCGCCGTCATCGAAGTCGACGATCGGCTGAAACACCGCCGACAGGCTACGCCGGGCGATCAGATCTTCGATGCTCGGTGCGGATGAGTCGGGGGACGGGCGGACGGACATGAGCGGCTGCCGAAAACGAGGGAAGTGGCCGCCTTATCGGCCGCAATGCGCACAAATTGAATGAATATTCCATGACGCGTTGCCCTGATATGGTGCGTGCACCTATGCCACCTGGCCAGGCAGACGGCGCGCGCGTTCCGGCGTGAAATAGCAAAAAAGCCGCACGAGGCGGCTTTTGTCTGATCACGCAGAGGAGAGGCTATGGATCTGTTGTTCGATGCATCCGTGCGTTCAGCGGCGCGCAACCGCAGCGGGTGTGCGTTCCTTGCGGGCGGCGCGCTGTTCGTTACCCATGTCCCGCGCGCCCCAGCGTTGCGCGAGTGCGGCGCATACCATCAGCTGGATCTGATGGAACAGCATCAGCGGCAGCACCACTGCACCCACGGCGTGCGACGCGAAGATCACCTTCGCCATCGGCACGCCCGCCGCGAGGCTCTTTTTCGAACCGCAAAAGATGATCGTGATCTGGTCAGCGCGATTGAAGCCGAGCCGTTTGCTCACGAACATGGTGATGCCGAGCGCGAGCGCCAGCAGCACCGCGCAGACCCCGAGCAGGCCGGCCAGCGCGGCGAGCGGGATGTGATGCCACAAGCCTTCGTTGACTGCCTCGCTGAACGCCGCATAGACCACAAGCAGGATCGACCCCTGGTCGACAAATTTCAGCACGCCGCGATTGCGTTCGATCCACCCGCCGATCACCGGGCGCAGCAATTGTCCGGCCACGAACGGCACCAGCAGTTGCAGCACGATGTTCCATACCGTGTGCCAGGCCGAGGTGCCGCCCGCAGCCTGATTCGTGACCACGAGGCTCACGAGCGCCGGGGTGATGAAGATGCCGAGCAGGCTCGATGCCGACGCGCTGCACACGGCGGCGGGTACGTTGCCTTTGGCAATCGAGGTGAACGCGATGGACGACTGGACCGTCGATGGCAGGGTGCAGAGGAAGAGAATCCCTGCGTAGAGCGCCGGCGTGACGAGCGGCGAAAGGAGCGGTTTAAGCGCGAGGCCGAGCAGCGGAAACAACGCGAACGTGCTGAGCAGCACAACCAGATGCAACCGCCAGTGCGTCGCGCCCGCCACGATCGCTTCGCGTGACAGCTTCGCGCCATGCAGGAAAAACAGCAGGCCGACGGCAATGTTCGTCAGCCAGTTGAACCCAACGGCGGCCTCGCCGTGAACGGGCAGCAGGCTCGCCAGGATAACGGTGCCCACGAGGCACAGGGTGAAGTTGTCGGGAAGCAGTTTTGGGCGAGCCATCTGGAAATCTCGAAGCGGTGTGTTCAGTGCGGCGTGCACTAGCTGTCATTGCACGGCTGCCGTGCGCGCCGGCCGCGCGGCTACTGGGTGTTATGAAAACACCTATTGTCCGGCGAAGTCGATTGAATATGCAAATTCATTTGAAGAATCGATTAATGCGGAATGCGCATGCGGCGTGCCACGCTTATAGTCTGCTCAATTGTTCCGATCTCGGTCTGTGCAATCGAGTCGGTCGGAATTACCGAGCGTCATTTGCGGTCGCTGCGCGCGCATCTTCTGGCAGTCCTTATCGATGACTGGCAAGTATTTTCCCGAAAAACCTAGCGGTAACATGGTGTTACAACCCTTCCCCAGGCATAACATTTTTTGGCTCGACACGATTTGGAGCCGCCCATAAATTACTGCACAAAGGCTATTGAAATATCGGACGGCGTAATTGTTGCGCGCGGGTTTCAAAGCGGATTCGTTCGCTCTTGAAGGCAGATCCGTGGCGCATCGTCGGGCAGGTTAACTATCGTGGATGCAGGGTATTCGAACAGGAGGCACTGGGTGTTGGGCGCGCTTGTCGCAGCCCTGGTTTCGTTCGCCCATGCGAAACCTGCGCCAATGCCGCATGCCGCTGACGGCATGCATGGTGGTGGCTCCGGCAACTATGCGCGGTCGCATCAGGACGCCCGGGCGGGTGGAGGCTGGTACGGCATGCGGTCTGATCGCGGTGCACCGGCGGATCGGAATGTACACGGGCAACGCGCTCCCAACGGCCCGGCTTATGGCGCGGGTCATGGCTCGTCGCCGCGAATGGCAGGTCAGGATCGATCGTGGCGCCCGGATGACGGCATGCGTTACGCTGGCCTGATCACGCCTGTAAGCACCGAAGGACACCCTGTGCCGCGACCGCCGGCGAATGCACCCGTCGTCCGCGCGGGTTCGATCCGGGCAGACGTGGCCCGCTACAACGAGGAGCGCGGCGCGGCGCGCCCGATCCCGCGTCCGCCAGATGACCTTCAAAGGCCGCCAGCGCCTTCGACCTATCGCAACTGATGCGATTGATTCGTCTGATCCTGCCTTCCCAAGCGGTTCAGCGTCGGACAACTCACCACTTCGTTACTCCGCTGCTGCTTCCATTCAGGCTGCCGCCAGGTTAGCCGCCCCGTTAGCTTCGTCCTTTCAGTCTCAGTTCCTCCCGGCCTGACGGCAATGCCGATAGCGCGTTCCTGCTAGCTGACGTCGTCATCTTTGTCGACCTCACCGTCCCGCCGCGCATTCATGTTGGCACCCCGGCCACTGGATTGACGCGCGCACGCCACACTTTCGTGAAAAATCAGGCAGTGCGGACACCTCTTGCACGAAACCGCGCCCCTGTTGCGGCGATGCGACTGCAGTCGCGCATTCAACCACCCGTAGCCGTTTCCAACCACTCCGGCCGCGACCGCAGGCGCTGGACGGCAGGTAGGCTTGCGGCCCGCCAATCGTACGGTCGTGCTTTAGCAGGACGTAATTCGACGAAACTAAGCCGGCTCATATACCGGCAATAACCAGCCATATTTCTTTTCATAAAAATGGTCCGCAAAGATGGTCTCCGCTCACTGACCCAGATCAGCTCGACGACCTGACGGATAACCACAACAGTTCGCGCGAGCCACCCGTCGCGCCAGCCACGCACACTTTTGACAAGACTGGAGAATTCATGAATACAAACGTCAGCCGCGCGCTGAAAACAACGCTCAAGGCAAGTGTCATTGCCGGCCTCCTGGCAGGCGCATCGACCGCTTTTGCGCAGTCGAGCGTTCAGCTTTATGGTCAGGTCGACGAATGGGTTGGCGCGCAGAAATTCCCCGGCGGCGAGCGTGCGTGGCAGGTGTCCGGCGGCGGGATGTCGACGTCGTACTGGGGCTTGAAAGGCGCAGAAGATCTGGGTGGCGGCTATAAGGCGATCTTTACCCTCGAAGGGTTCTTCCGCGCGCAGAACGGTCAATATGGCCGCTTCACAGGCGACACGATGTTCTCCCGCAACGCGTACGTCGGCATCGAGTCGCCCTACGGCACGTTGACGGCAGGCCGCCTGACGACAGACCTGTTCGTCTCGACGATCCTCTTCAATCCGTTCATCGACTCGTACGTCTTCTCGCCGATGGTGTACCACGTGTTCCTCGGCCTTGGCACGTTCCCGACGTACACGACGGACCAGGGCGTCGTCGGCGATTCGGGCTGGAATAACGCGGTGCAGTATTCGACACCGGACTTCAACGGCCTGAGCGGCAACGCGATGTACGCGCTCGGCAACACGGCCGGCCAGAACGGCGCGAAGAAATACAGCGCCCAGTTCCTGTACTTCCATGGTGCGTTTGCGGCGACGGGCGTCTATCAGTACGTGAACTTCAACAGCAACCCGGGGGACCTGGACAGCCTCGTGACGGGGATGAAGAGCCAGGGCGTCGGCCAGCTTGGCCTGTCGTATGACTTCAAGTTCGTGAAGCTTTACGGCCAGTACATGTACACGTCGAACAATCAGCAGATCAGCGGCTGGCACGTCAATACCGGGCAGGGCGGCGTGACCGTGCCGGCAGGACCGGGCACGATCATGGCGTCGTACGCTTACTCGCGTGACTCGGGCGGTCTCGACCAGACGCGTCAAACGGCGGCGGTCGGCTATGACTACCCGCTGTCCAAACGCACCGATGTCTACGCGGCGTACCTATATGACCACATCAGCCGTCAGTCGAGCGGCGACACGTTCGGCATCGGTATCCGCGCGAAGTTCTAGGCCCCGCTTCCCGGGCCACTTTCAGGACAGGCGCCGCGACGCCCGCGCAAAAACCCAGGCAGCAAGACAGAGGCCCCAGCGTTCTCCGGAATGCCGGGGCCTCTGTCTTCCTGCAGGCGCAGCTCAAGTACTTTCCTCACCATTCTTTGTTAAAGTCGCCACTACTGAGCCGATTAATTCTTCTTGCGCGCGATTGCCATGGATACCCTCGTCAGCATGAAAGTGTTTCGCCACGTGGTCGAAGTGGGGAGCTTCGTCGGGGCAGCGGAACGGATGGAAATGTCGGCGGCGATGGCAAGCAAGCACGTGATGCACCTTGAGCAGCAGCTCGGCGCGCGACTCCTGAACCGGACCACGCGCCGCGTCGCGCCCACCGAAGCCGGCCGCGAATACTACGAACGGCTCTCGCAGGTGCTGACCGAACTGGACGAAGCCGAACAGGCCGTCGGCGCCGCTAGCGTCGTGCCACAGGGGCGGTTGCGGGTGTCGTCGCTGTCTGCGTTCGGCTTGAGCCATGTGATGAGCGCGCTCGCCGACTACGCCGCGCAGTTTCCGCAGGTAACCGTCGAAATCACGTTGTCCGACCGCGTCGTCGAACTGATCGACGAAGGTTTCGACGTGGCGATCCGGGCATCGCCAACGGGACTGAAGTCGTCGTCCCTGATCGCGCGGCAGATTGCGACCGCGCATATCGTACTGTGCGCGTCGCCGGAATACCTGCGCTGCCACGGCACGCCGGCGACGCTCGCCGACCTCGCGAAGCACAACTTCATTCAGTACGCGGGTGTGCCGGCGCAGGAACTGGCGTCGGGCGCGGACGCCGGCGGCGCGAAAGTGCGGCTGACCGGCAACATGATCGTCAACCATCTGGAAGCGCAGCGCGTCGTGGTGCTGCAGGGCGCGGGGATCGCGATGCTCGGCACCGAAGTGATCGGGGACGATCTCGCTGCCGGCCGGCTCGTGCCGCTGCTCGTAGACGAACTCCCGCCGCGCGAATTGCCGATCCACGTCGTCTACGCGAGCCGTCGGCATCTGTCGGCGAAGGTGCGGTCGTTCGTCGATTTTCTGGCGGACCGTTTTGCCAGCCGGGAGCTGTGGCCCTCGCTCGAACAGATCCGCGCGGCCGCTGCACGCTGATCCGCGAGAGGCGGCCTTACGGGTTGCCCGCAGGTTGAGCGTCCGGGCTGCAAATGCGGACACAGCGTGAAGCGCTAATGTAAGCGCAGCCAGGCCGCCGACGCCATTTGGCTATACTGCAAAAAAGCCCGCTACGTTCGACGATCCGGGGGAGACATGACAGATCTTTCCACGCCGCAGCGCGTGGGCGGCGAGAGGCCGTCCAGCACGCCGCATCCTGTGCGGCGTCTGCGCTTCGTGACGGCCGCGGCGCTGTTCGACGGCCACGACGCCTCGATCAACATCATGCGTCGCATCCTGCAGGCAAGCGGCGTCGAAGTGATTCACCTTGGCCACAACCGTTCCGTCGAAGAGGTGGCCACCGCCGCGTTGCATGAAGATGCCGACGGTGTCGCGGTGTCGAGCTACCAGGGTGGCCACGTCGAATACTTCCGTTACCTCGTCGATCTTCTGCGTGCGCGCGGTGGCGGCCGGATCAAGGTATTCGGCGGCGGGGGCGGGGTGATCGTCCCCGATGAGATCGCTGAACTCGAACGTTACGGCGTCGAGCGCATCTACTCGCCGCGCGACGGCCAGCGACTCGGCCTGCAGGGCATGATCGACGACATGATCGCGCGCTGCGCTGACGCGGCGCAGGCGCTGCCCGAGCCATTCGAGCCGCTTGCCGAAGCGCGGGCCGGGAATGACGTCTCGCACGCCTTTCGTCAGCTTGCTCAACTCATTACCGCGCTCGAAACGGGCCGGGTGGACGCAACCTCACGCGACGCGCTGATCGCACGCGTGAAGACTGCGCCAATTCCGGTGTTAGGCATCACGGGCACCGGTGGCGCGGGCAAGTCGTCGCTGACGGACGAACTGATCCGCCGGTTTCGTCTCGACTTTGGCGATCTGCTCAGGATCGCCGTGCTCGCCATCGATCCGTCGCGCCGCAAGTCGGGCGGCGCGCTGCTTGGCGACCGCATCCGGATGAACGCGATTGGCGACTGGGGTGGCGGCGCCCGCGTGTTCATGCGTTCGATGGCGACCCGCGAGGCGGCAAGCGAACTTTCCGACGCACTGCCTGATGCAATCGTTGCGTGCAAGGCGGCGGGCTTCGACCTGATCGTCGTGGAGACCTCGGGCATCGGCCAGGGCGACGCCGCGATCGTGCGCTTCGTCGACCAGTCGCTCTATGTGATGACGCCGGAATTCGGCGCCGCGACTCAGCTCGAAAAGATCGACATGCTCGATTTCGCGGATTTCGTTGCGATCAACAAGTTCGACCGTAAGGGAGCCGCCGATGCGCTACGCGATGTCGCGAAGCAGGTGCAGCGCAATCGCGGCAGCTTTTCAGCGGCGCCCGACACGCTGCCGGTGTTCGGCACGATCGCGTCGCGCTTCAACGACGACGGCGTGACCGCGCTTTACCAGCATGTCGCAGAAGCGCTGCGTGGGCACGGTTTGCCCGGAGGCGGTGGCCTTCTGCCGAAGCTCCCGGGCGTGCGTCATTCGTCGGACCGCCACGCAATCGTGCCTCCTGCGCGCGTGCGTTACCTGGCCGACGTCGCGCAGACTGTAGAGAAGTATCGTGCCCGGGCAGAGTCGCAATCCCGCATCGCGCGCGAGCGCTGGCAGCTCACCGAAGCGCGGAGGATGCTCGACGAGCCTGACGCTTCGAAAGACAGCTTGCGGGAGGACGGTGATGACACCTCCAGCCGGCTCGATTCCCTGATTGCCCGCAAGGAAGCCCAGCTAGGCGAACCTGAAAAAGCGTTGCTGGCGGGATGGCCGGCGACCGTCGCGGCCTATTCCGGCGACGAGCACGTGGTGCGCATTCGCGAACGCGAAATTCGCACAGCCCTCACGGTATCGACGCTCTCGGGTTCGACGATTCGCAAGGTCGCCTTGCCGACCTTTGCCGACCCCGGCGCGATCCTGCGCTGGCTGATGCTGGAAAACCTGCCGGGGTATTTTCCGTTCACGGCAGGCGTGTTTCCCTTCAAGCGTGAAAACGAAGACCCGACGCGCATGTTCGCCGGCGAGGGCGACCCATTCCGCACTAACCGGCGCTTCAGGCTGCTATCGGAAGGCATGCCGGCGAAGCGCCTGTCGACGGCATTCGATTCCGTCACGCTATACGGCGAAGAACCGGACGAGCGTCCGGACATCTACGGCAAGGTGGGCAATTCGGGCGTATCGGTCGCAACGCTCGACGATCTGAAGGTGCTGTATGACGGCTTCGACCTGTGCGCGCCGGAGACGTCGGTGTCGATGACGATCAATGGCCCGGCGCCCACGATCCTCGCGATGTTCTTCAACGCCGCGATCGACCAGCAGCTTGCGCTTGTGCACGAGCGTGCCAAAGCACAAGGCCGGGCACCGACCGCAGACGAACTGGGCGAGGCGCGCCGCTACGCGCTGCAGAATGTTCGCGGCACCATTCAGGCAGATATCCTGAAGGAGGATCAAGGGCAGAACACGTGCATCTTCTCGACGGAATTCAGCCTGAAAGTGATGGGCGACATTCAGGCGTACTTCGTCGAGCACGGTGTGCGGAATTTCTATTCGGTGTCGATTTCCGGCTATCACATCGCCGAGGCCGGCGCGAATCCGATCTCGCAGCTCGCCTATACGCTTGCGAACGGCTTCACGTATGTCGAGGCGTATCTGGCGCGGGGCATGTCGATCGACGACTTCGCGCCGAACCTGTCGTTCTTTTTCTCGAACGGGATGGATCCGGAATACACGGTGCTGGGGCGCGTCGCGCGACGCATCTGGGCGATTGCAATGCGCGACCGCTACGGCGCAAACGAGCGCAGCCAGAAGCTCAAGTACCACATCCAGACGTCCGGGCGCAGCCTGCACGCACAGGAAATCGACTTCAACGATATCCGCACCACGTTGCAGGCATTGATCGCGATCTACGACAACTGCAATTCACTCCACACCAACGCATTCGATGAAGCGATCACGACGCCGACCGAAGACTCCGTGCGGCGCGCCATTGCGATCCAACTGATCATCAATCGCGAGTGGGGGCTGGCGAAGAACCAGAATCCGAATCAGGGCAGCTTCATTGTCGACGAGCTGACTGACCTGGTCGAGGCCGCGGTTCTCGCGGAATTCGATCGACTGACGGAGCGCGGCGGCGTGCTAGGTGCGATGGAGACCGGTTATCAGCGCGGACGTATCCAGGACGAGTCGATGCTGTATGAGCATCGCAAGCATGACGGGTCATATCCGATCGTTGGCGTGAACACGTTTCTGGGTTCGCATCCTCACGACGCGCCTCAGACCATCGCACTCGCGCGTTCCACGGAAGCCGAGAAGGAGGGGCAGCTTTTACGTCTGCGCGACTTTCAGACGCGACACCAGGATGCGGCGCCAGCGGCGCTCGAACGGCTAAAGCGCACGGTGATCGACGACGGGAACGTGTTTGCGGTGCTGATGGACGTGGTGCGCGTCTGCTCGCTCGGGCAGATTTCGCATGCACTTTTTGAGGTGGGTGGGCAGTATCGAAGGAACATGTGATTCCCTCTGGGGGAGACGCGACGCCCGGAGCACGTTCCGGGCGTCGCGCGCCAACCATCAGAGCCGCAGCCTGGACTTTGCCGCTTCGTATTCCTGCTTGAGCCGCGCGACCAGTTCGGCGACGCTCGGCACATCGCTCATCAAACCGACGCCCTGGCCGGCACCCCAGATGTCTTTCCACGCCTTGGCCTTGTCGCTGCCGAAGTCCATCCTGGTTTTGTCGGATTCGGGCAGCGCATCCGGGTCGAGCCCGGCATTCACGATGCTCTCGCGAATGTAGTTGCCGTGCACGCCGGTGAAGAGATTCGTGTAGATGATGTCCGACGCGGCGGAGTTCACGATCGCATGCTTGTAGCTTTCGACCGCGTGCGCTTCCTGCGTCGCGATGAAGCGCGTGCCCATGTAGGCGAGATCGGCCCCCATCGCCTGCGCCGCCAGAATCGAGCCGCCGTTGGCAATCGCGCCGGACAGCACGATCGGGCCGTCGAACATCCGTCGCACTTCACCCACCAGTGCAAACGGCGAGGTCGTGCCAGCGTGTCCGCCTGCGCCCGCCGCGACCAGAATCAGACCGTCGACTCCGGCTTCCAGCGCCTTCTGGGCATGCCGCAGGTTGATCACATCGTGCAGCACGATGCCGCCGTAGCTGTGCACGGCATCAACGATTTCCCTTTCCGGCGCCCGCAGGCTGGTAATGAAAATCGGCACCTTGTGTTCGACGCAGACGCGCACGTCGTGCTCGAGCCGGGAATTCGACTGATGCACGATCTGGTTGACCGCGATGGGCCCGATCACGGCATCCGTATGCGCCGCCTTATGCTCGGCAAGCGACGCCTGAATTTGTGTGAGCCATTCGCCGAGCAGTTCGGCGGGGCGTGCATTCAGCGCGGGAAAAGAGCCGACGATGCCCGCCTTGCACTGGGCAAGCACGAGTTCGGGGTAGCTGACGATGAACATCGGCGAAGCGACGACGGGCAAAGCAAGATTTTGCAGGACGGCGGGCAATGCCATGACGCGAGTCTCCTGATAAGCGGACCGGTGCGCGCAGCCTGAAGGCGCCCGATCCCGTGAGTGTAGCGGCTGCGAACGGCGTGCGATGAGCCAGAACCTGCGAAAGGTTTCTGTTAGCAGCCAATTCGTCGGGTGATTTTAAGAACGGTCGTTCGATTATAGGCTAACTGCGGATTTGTGCCTGTCGATTCCAGTTCGAAGGAGTGCTCGGGTTCTATGCTTCCGTGGGCTGGCACACCCCGCGCCAACCCATCTGGCACCTACAATTCCAGCACCAACAACGACAAGAGGCATGCCATGTCCTTCGAGGAGTTCACGCCTTTTCGCATCGCAGCGGGCGATGTCGACATTTTCGGGGTCAAGGGCGGAGATGGGCCGCCTTTGCTGCTGCTGCATGGCCATCCGCAGACACACATGATCTGGCATCGCTGCGTGTCGCAGCTTGCCAAGCATTTCACCGTGATTGCGACCGACCTGCGCGGCTACGGCGCATCAGGGAAGCCGCCGGGCGACCCGGCGCACTTGACCTACTCGAAGCGCGCAATGGCCGCCGACCAGGTCGCCGTGATGAAGCAATTCGGCTTCGAGCGCTTTCTCCTCTGCGCGCATGATCGTGGCGGGCGCGTCGCGCACCGGATGGCGCTCGATCATCCGGACGCAGTCGAACGGCTGATGCTGCTCGACATTGCGCCGACGCTCGCGATGTACGAAGCCACCAACCGCGAATTCGCCACCCTTTATTTCCACTGGTTCTTCCTGATCCAGCCGGAGCCGCTGCCGGAAACGCTGATCGGCGCGCACCCGGACGTCTATATCGAACGTGTGATGGGCGGCCGCCATGCAGGTCTCGCACCGTTCGCGCCGGAGGCGTTGGACGCCTACAAGCACGCGTTGCGGCAGCCGGGCGCGGTACACGCGATGTGCGAGGACTATCGCGCATCCGCGACGATCGATCTCGAGCACGATCGTGCCGATATAGAGCGCGGCCACAAGATTGGTTGCCCGATGCGCGTGCTGTGGGGGGATGAGGGCGTGATCGAGAAGTGTTTCGACCCGCTCACCGAATGGCGGCACGTGGCACGTGACGTGAGTGGCCGCTCGTTGCCATGCGGACATTACATTCCCGAGGAAGCCTCTGACCAACTGGTCATGGAGATGCTCTCGTTCTTCGAAGCAGTCGAATAAGCGCCACGCTGGCCACAGGCACCTCCGCTATTCGGCCAGCGGCGGCAGCCGCCGGCCGATCGGCGTCGATTTGACGATGGCCGTGCTTGTCTCGGCGCGCTCGGTCACCTTCGACAGAATCTCGTCGAGCTGGTCGATCGAGCGCAGATAGAGCCGGCAGATGAAGCAGTCGTCGCCGGTGACCTTGTCACACTCCACAAACTCCGGTATTCGCCGGATCACGTCTTCCACCAGATGCAACTGGCCGGGTAGCGGCTTCACGCGGACGATGGCCTGCAGCGTGTAGCCGAGCGCGCGCGGTTCGAGCTGCACCGTAAAGCGCGCGATCACACCCTGCGCGTCGAGCCGTCGCAGACGGTCCGCAGTGCCTGGCGCCGACAGGCCGACGCGGCGCGCAAGTTCGCTGACTGGTGTGCGCGCGTCTTCGGCAAGTGCGGTGATGAGCGCGCGATCGGTATCGTCGAGCGCGACCGGTGCAATATCAGATGAAAGGCGTTTTGTCATTTCAACCTTCGTTAAAAAGATGATTTCGCTTCATCGCCTGATTTTAGCCATGTATTCCGGCGGCTGGATTCAATACACTGACTTCCATTGAGTAATCGAAATCGACGGAAGGATCGAATCATGGCTTCGAACGAAATCCGGCGCGGCGCCGCCGAAATGAGCATCGCGATGCTGATGTCCGGCTCGATCGGCTGGCTGGTAGTCTCGTCGCAACAATCGACGGAAAACGTCGTCTTCTTTCGCTGTCTGTTCGGCGCAGCGACGATGGCTATCGTTTGTGCCGTGCTCGGCCTGTTCCGGCGCAAGCTGTTTTCGTGGCAGATGCTCGGGCTTATCGCACTATGCAGCGTGGCGATCGTGGGCAACTGGCTGTTGCTGTTTGCCGCGTACTCGCGTGCGTCGATTTCGATGGCGACCGCCGTCTACAACACGCAGCCGTTCATGCTGGTCGCACTAGGCGCGATCATTTTTCGCGAACGTGTCACGCCGTCGATCGTCGCGTGGCTGCTGGTGGCGTTCAGCGGGCTGGTGCTGGTCGTGAAGGTCGAGCCGGCCGTGCTGGCGGTGCCGGGGAAATATCTCGAAGGCGTTGCGTATGCGGTCGGCGCGGCGTTTCTGTACGCGGTGTCGTCGATCGTCACGAAGCGTCTGAAGGGCACGCCGCCCCATTTGATCGCGCTGATCCAGGCCGCGCTGGGCGTGCTGATGCTGCTGCCGTTCGCGCACTTCGACGCCTTGCCGACCAGCGCCGCGCAATGGCTCAAGCTGGCGACGCTCGGTATCGTCAACACGGGTGTGATGTACGTGCTGCTGTACCGGCTCCGGTTGTCTGGACACGCTTTTGCAGCTCAGGCGGCCAGCTTCATCAGCCGTTCCTGACGGGCTTCGAGGGGTGATTTGAAGCCCAACTTTTCAAGACGCCAGTCGCGATTGTATCGATCCTTGAACGCGATGGCGGCGGCACGAACTTCCTCCAGGTTTTTGAAGATGCGTCCATGAATAGCCTGTTCCTTCATTGTCCGGTTGAATCGCTCGGCGACGCCGTTGGTCTGGGGTTCGGCGACGAAGGCATAGCTCGGCGCGATGCCCCAGAACCGGATCTGGTTACGGAAGTCGTCCGACGTGTACTGCGAACCGTGATCCATACGCAGCGACAGCCCGCGGCCCGCATCGGCGAGCACGGAACCGAATTCGTCCAGCAGCCCCTGGGAGATCGGCTCGAGGGCAGCAAAGCGGTCGCCAATCTTCGCGGCATGAATGCCGGTACACATGCCGTCGCAATGATCAACGGCCGAGAAGATCCACACCATGCCGTCGTCCACGGTCGCGATGCGCACGCCGTCGGTGCCCCACATCTCATTCGGGCAATCGGTTGTGATCCGGCCATCGTGAAGGTTGGGTTCGCCTCGCGCTTGCCGGTGCGGCGACAGCAGGCTGTGCTCGCGCATCAGTCGCAGCACGCGGGTCCGGGAGACCCGGATGTCGTGCAGGATACGCAAGCGCGCCCAGACCTTGCGATGCCCCTCGCCGATGAAGGGGGAAGCCACCAGATCGTCGCGGATGGCCTTCAGCAGGTCAGCATCGGGCATCTTCGGTTTCGGGCCGCGGCGGCCCGGGATGATCGGCACCACGTTGTCCGCTGTCCTCGCGCGGACAGCATAGATCGTCGAGCGGGGGAATCCGAGCACCTGGCAAACCCGTTGCAATCCAAAGGGCTTGTTCGCACTAACGGAGATCGCGCGGCTCATGTCGACGATCTCCGAGCGGTCAAAGGGCGACGGGCCTGCAGTTCACGTTCCTTGCGCAGGATCTCGTTTTCCATAGACAACTCGCCGACGCGCCGCACGGCGTCATTGAGCCGGGCTTCCAGGGGATCGCTGGTGCGTGCCTTCAGGCCGGCCTCCATGCCGGCCAGTGCCAGCTCACGCCATTGCTTGAGCACGGCGATCGTCACACCGACTTCACGGGACACGGCGTCGACGGGTTCGCCACGCAGCAACCGAAGCACCACGCCGCGTTTGCGACCGGTCGACCAACGCTTGACTTCGGCGGCGCCAGAGGCGCTTCCAGTCGCGCTACGCGCTCCTTCCAGCGCCTCTGGCGCAACCCCGTTTACATCTGTTTTCTTCAACATCAACAACTCCAGTTTGGGACCCACGTTTTACCCCAAATCTGTGTCCAGAAAAACAGGAGGCGCGGCAGATGTACGTGCTGCTGTACGGCGCAATCCAGAAGCTGCCGACCGCGATGACGGGCGCACTGTCGTTCATCTATCCGGTGGTGGCGATCATCGTCGATCGGGTCGCATTCGGACAGAAGCTCGCGTGGGTGCAGGTGCTCGGCGCGGTGCTGATCCTGCTGGCCGCTGCTGGCGTCAACCTCGGCTGGCGGATCGTCCCGCAAAAGCGTTTGTCGTCCACCTGCTAGCGATGGCGTGGCGATCGGCTAACGGCAATCTGCATCTGTGATTTCGCCTGCGAAGGCCATGTGCGACGGTCCGTTCGGTCGAATGCACCGAAGCCGTGCAATGTTCGACATCAGCTCACGTGGCGCAGGCGGCCATTTCGTGAAAAGCCATTTCGCTGAGGGTTTTCGACAGGCGTTAAGGTTTTGTAGGGAAATCACCGATGCGTCCGAAAAGTTCGCTCGGTATGATGCGTCTCGACGCTGATCACGTCGACAAAATTCCGCCGTTCGCCATTGCTGGCGAGCGGCTTTCTTTTTTGTGGTGCGGATGTTGTGGCTACGTGCGCATCGTTGCACGCGACGTCACGCAGCTGGCGCAAGCAGGCGCGTGCCGTCGACCGTTAGCGCGCCGCTTTTCGCGAGACTTTCGATCACGCCTGTGAGCAGCGCAGACCACTCGCTGCGAGGAGCGAGCATCGATGCCGCGGCGCGCAGCACGGTCGCCTCGTCGAGCATGGCGAGCAATGCGTCGAAAGTCATCGCTCGAACTGCGAGCAGCTTGAACACGATCAGCACCTTGAGCGCATTCTTCGCATTTCGGGTGGGATCGGCCCGCAGCCATGCGACGCGCGAAAACGCGCTTTCCAACGCCCCCTGAACGTTGGTGAACGGCGCGCCATGGCCTGGAATGACGACGCGCACATCGAGCCGCGCGATCATTTCGAGGACGGCCTGTTGTTCAGCGAAACCGCTTTCGCCCTCCAGTTCCGGAAAGATCACGCCGAAGCCGTTTTCCCACAGCGCGTCGGCGCTGATCAGCAGGCGCTCGTCTGCGCAATACAGCATCAGCGAATGCGGATCGTGGCCGGGTGCGCCAAGGACATCCCACTGCAACGCGCCGAGTGTGAGTTGCGCGCCTGGCTCGATCGTTTCGGTGAAGCTGAAGCGCTCGCACGTTTGCCCCGTCGCTCGGAATGTCAGGCGCGTGTCGTCCCAGTCGCGCACCGCGTCGGCTTCAGAGGATGGAATGGCGGTGCGGCAAGGCCACGTCGCCTGCAGCAACGCGTTGCCGCCGCAGTGGTCCGAATGCAGATGCGTGTTGACGATCAGATCGAGTGGCCGAACCCCGAGCGCCTGCTGCACGAGCGCGCGTGTCTGATGGGCGTGCGTGGCGTAGCCGGTATCCACGAGTGCCGCGCACGCGTCGTCGACCAGCAGCACGTTGTTCGACGACAGCCATCCGCGCTCGAACACGCGTATCGATTTCGGCAGCGCGATCATTGTGGTGCGGCTTCCGGTTTCGGCATCACGAGAATCGTTGACGTGCCGATCAGCACGGTCTCGCCGCGCTGGTTCACGACGTTGCCGTCGAGCTGTGTCAGGTCGCCCTTCAGACTCGGCTTCCACCACGCGTCGCGGACACGCCAGTTGATCGTCAGCGTGTCGTTCGCGTGGACGGCTTTCTTCAGCTTGATATCGAACTCGAGGCCAAGCGGCTGCGCGTATGTCGAAAAGTGCGTCGCGAGCAACGCCATGAAATGCGCCGACGGCTGCGTGCCGGAGGCGATCAGCCCGCCGAAGCGGCTTTGCGCCGCGTAGGCGTCGTCGTGATGCAGCGGGTTGAGATCGTTGACGAGCGTGGCGAACGATTTGACCGAATCGGCTGACAGTGACAGCGTGGTGTTGAACGTCTCGCCGATTGTCACGACACGGGGCGGCGAGTTCATGGCGAGGCCTTTGGTTGTGCCGTCGGCTGGGCCATCAACTGCGCGTGGCGCACTTCGATCGAATCCCAGATGGCGCGCTTCTGTTCATCATCGAACGACGACCAGCCGGCGATCTCGTCGATCGTGCGCAGGCATCCGTCGCACCAACCGGTATCGGGATTCATCCTGCACACGTCAATGCACGGCGAGGGCACCGGCGCGATATCCGTTGCGTCGACTGGGCCGGCAATCATGCGGACTCGCGCAGCGCCACGTCGACGACCGGCGCGCCGGTCAGTGCGACGAGTTCCTGCGGCGACAGATTGAATACCGCGTGTGGATGGCCGGCGGCAGCCCACAGGCTGTCGAGCGTGAGCAGGTCGGCGTCGATCAGCGTGACGGGCGGGGTTGCGTGTCCGATTGGGCACACGCCGCCGATCGCGTAGCCCGTCTTTTCACGGACGAACTTTGCATCCGCGCGAGCGATTTCGCCCACCTGCGTGGCGACCTTTTTTTCGTCGACGCGGTTCACGCCGCTTGCGATGACCAGCACCGGCGCATCGTCGTCGCGGCGGCGAAACAGGATCGACTTCGCGATCTGCGCGACCGAGCAGCCGAGCCCGGCAGCGGCTTCGGCCGACGTCTTGCCGGTTTCAGGCAGCATAACGACGGGCTTCGCGTGACCGCGCTCGCGCAGCAGTGCCGCGACGCGTCGCGCGGAGTCGGGCAACGCATCGAGGTGACTGGTTTCGTCAGGTTGAAGAGAGGTGCTTTCCGTCATGTCTTCGTTTCCGATTTGCTTCGCTATCCGTGTATGGGGTAGGCCAGTGCGGCTCAAACGCACGGTGTCTGTTCGCTGCGTGCCTTGGCAAGCAACGCCTTGCCCGCGCGCGACACGTTAGGCTTGCCGGTCGCAGTCGAAATGAAATCGCCGATCGCGACCACCTGTGCGAGATCGATGCCGGTCTCGATGCCAAGGCCGTTCATCAGATACAGCACGTCTTCGGTGGCGACATTGCCGGTCGCGCCTTTCGCATACGGACAACCGCCCAGACCCGCCACGGACGCGTGGTAAATCTCGATGCCTTCCTGCAGCGCGGCGTAGATGTTCGCGAGGGCCTGGCCGTATGTGTCGTGGAAGTGGCCCGACAGACATTCGCGCGGAAACACCTTCGTCACGGCGTCGAAGACTTCGCGCGTGCGCCTCGGCGTGCCGACGCCGATCGTGTCGGCGATGTCGATCTCATCGCAGCCAAGCGCGGCGAAACGCTCGACCACATCGACCACGGACGCCACCGGCACGTCGCCCTGATACGGGCACCCGAGCGAGCAGGACACGCTGCCGCGAATCCGCAGGCCGGCCGCTTTCGCCGCCTGCGCGACGGGCACGAAACGCTCGATACTTTCGGCGATGCTGCAGTTGATGTTCTTCTGCGAGAACGCTTCGCTCGCGGCGCCGAAGATCACGATTTCGTCAGCCTGCGCAGCAAGCGCGCCTTCGAAGCCGCGCAGATTCGGCGTCAGCACCGAATAGATCGTGCCCGCGCGACGCTCGATGCCGGCCATGACCTCGGCGCCGTCGGCCATCTGTGGCACCCACTTCGGCGACACGAACGAGGCCGATTCGACGTTGCGAAAACCCGCGGCCGACAGCCGGTTGATCAAGTCGATCTTAACGTTGGTCGGCACAAATTCTTTTTCGTTCTGAAGTCCGTCGCGCGGACCGACCTCGACGATTTTCACTGCCTGGGGCATGGCCATGTCTGTCTCCTGCCGCATCGGAGCGGCTTGTTGAATGGTTTCAGTATCCGCGAGCGAGATCAACCACACCGCTGATCGCCTCGCCGCGCAGCAGCGCCTGGATCTTGTGCGAAACCTGCGCGACGCTGTCTTCACGCAGGGTCAGTGCGGAAACATGTGGCGTTATCGTGATGCGTGGCTCCCGCCAGAACAGATGATCGGGCGGCAAGGGTTCTTCTCGGAAGACGTCGAGCGTCGCGCCGGCGATCTGGCCGTGCTGGATGGCATCGAGCAGATCCGGTTCGACGAGGTGCGCGCCACGAGCCACGTTGACCAGATACGCGCCATGCGCAAGTTTGCCGAAGGTGCGTGCGTTCAGCACGTCGTTTGTGTCGGGCGTGTGCGGGAGCAGATTGACCAGCACTTTCACGTCGTCGAGGAATGCATCGAACTGCGCTTCACCGGCATAGGTTTGTACACCTTCTATCTGTTTGGCGCTGCGGCTGTAGCCGCGCACAGGCATGCCCAACGCGGCAAGCGTTCCTGCGACATGCGCGCCGAGCACGCCCAGTCCGAGCACGCCAACGGTGAAGGTCGCGCGCGGATGCGGGTCGAGCACTTGCCACCGATGTTCGGCTTGCAGACGCGCGTATTCATCGAAGCGACGCATGTAGCGCAGCACGGCATGCGTCACGTACTCTGCCATCTGCGGTGCCATGCCGGTATCTTCGAGTCGCACGACATGTGCATTGCGCGGTAGCGTGCCGGGATGCGCGCGTTCCAGCGCGAGGATCGCGTCGACACCCGCGCCGAGGTTGAACACGGCGCGCAGGTCGTCGCGGCCCGCGAACATTTCGCGCGGCGGACGCCACACGACCGCGAAATCCGCCGGCGCCGTGTCGTTCGGTTGCCACTCGCGAAGATCCGCATCGGGCAGCGCGCGCGCGAAATCGTGAAGCCACGCGGCTGCGTCGGAGTGCGGCATGTAAAAGAGAACCTTCATACGGGCATTCGCTCCGCGTGGCTGCACGCCGTTATTTGGCGAACAGCCGGCCAATGTCTTTGAACGCCTTGAATTCGAGCGCATTCCCGCAAGGGTCGAGGAAGAACATCGTTGCCTGCTCGCCTACTTCACCCTTAAAGCGGATGTGCGGCTCGATGATGAAATTCGTGCCGGCGGTCTTCAGCCGCACCGAGAGCGCGTGCCAGTCGTCCATCGTCAGTACGACGCCGAAATGGCGGACCGGGACGTCGTCGCCATCGACTGCGTTGACGCCGGCGCGGCTCACTTCGTCCGGCGCGAGATGCGCGACAAGCTGATGCCCGAAAAAATCGAAGTCAACCCATTCGGGCGAACTGCGGCCTTCCGGGCAGCCAAGCAGATCGCCGTAGAACGCGCGTGCATTTTCCAGGCTGGTCACCGGGAAAGCGAGGTGAAACGGCTGTAGCGGGCGCCGTTGTCCGGGCGATGTTTGCGACATGAGGCCTCCTCCGATTGTGGATGGGCCTCATTTTACTTTTTCGACGGTGAACGCGCGCAGTCCGGTTGTTTGACTGGGTGTGGTACGGACTGCATGCCACCTCTACCCGCTCGCGCGTGGCGCTGCGCGCCTGCGGGGGAGTGTCATGGGGTGCTTTACTACTCGGCTTTTTGACGTGGTTCTTTCGCGCCTTCCGGCGCATTCCAATAAACAAAGCACGAAAAATTGGTTCGGTGCAACGGAACGGCGAGCCACAATGAGTTTCCGGATTCCGGCAGTGAGGAGAGTCATGTTTTCGTGCAGCAAAAGCATATGGCCACCGCGGCTTGTGACGGTGCCGGGCCTGCATGGCAGCGAGGGCGCACACTGGCAGAGCTGGCTCGAGCGGCAGTTTGCCCGCTCACTGCGCGTCGAGCAGGCTGACTGGGACGCGCCGGATCTGGCAGGTTGGGCGCAGTCGGTGCGGGACCTGATCGCACGTGAGCGTGGACCGTTTGTGCTAGCCGCGCATAGTTTCGGCTGCCTCGCAACAGCACATGCATTGCAGAAGGTCACCTGTGCGGCCGATATTGCCGGCGTGCTCCTGGTTGCGCCGGCGAGCCCGGAGAAGTTCACGTTCGCGGGCGCGTTCGAAGCGCGGCGGCTGGGTGTACCTTCAATACTCGTCGGCAGCGAAACGGATCCGTGGATGCCGCTCGCAGCCGCGCGTAACCTGGCGCGGCGATTGGGTAGCGCATTCGTCAATCTGGGAGACGCGGGGCATATCAATACAGCCGCTGGTTTCGGCCCGTGGCCGCGGGCGAAGCACTTTGTCGATACGCTCGTGCATTGCGCCGCGCCCCTGCGGTTTCATGAGGAATCGTTCGATGCGGCGAGTCACGTGTTGGGTTGAACGTGCACGCGGCGCGAGGGTGCCGGTGACTACCCATGATTAACGGTAAACGCCTGCGACTGACGGGTCTGGTACGTTGCCAGTCAGATCCAGTGAAAGCCCTTTGCCATGAGCGTGCCGAGACCGAAGAACCCCGCCCACATGAGGCGGATTTCGAACCGCAGCTCACGAATGCCGGTGAGCTGTGCTCCCCTGAGTTCGCGGATATCGGTGCGCAGCACGTCTCGAAAGTCGCGGAATTCCTGCCTGACCTGATCGACGTCCTCTTTCAGAAGCTTGACCGTGGCATCGAGCCTGCTAGTGTGAATGGCCATAGGATTCCCTTGCTTGTGAACTAAGACAGGGCGCGGCTTCTCGGGCGTCCGTGTCTCGATTAACCCTGAAGCACCATCGTATAAGAATCTCATCGTCGAGTGATCCATCCTGCGAAGAACTTTGACAACTTATGCCTCTTCTCTGAGAGAAGCGAGGCGGTTTGTTTGTGCGGTGCGAGCCAGTGAGATCATCATATGGACTCCAGATCATCGTGGCGAGTCAGCCATGAGAGGTAGGATTAACCTCAAGGGTTTGGCGTCTGGACATCACGCGATTCGATTAGATCGCGCTTCGGGCCGAACGGGTGGTACCCATACGGCATGGCGGCCGCCTGATTCCAGGCGGCCTTCGTCATTTCGGCGCCGTCAAGAGATCAGTTTGCCGCCTTGTGGCCATCGCAGCCGTGTTCGCAACTGCCTTGATCGAGCGCTGTCTGATGCGCCGCCTCGGCACGGATGCCAAGACGCCCCAGCAGTTTGCGATCCGCATCGGCCTGCGGGTTGCTCGTGGTCAGCAACTGGTCGCCGTAGAAGATCGAGTTCGCGCCGGCCAGGAAGCACAGCGCCTGCAACGCTTCGTCCATCTGCTCGCGGCCGGCCGACAGACGCACCATCGCACGCGGCATCGTGATTCGCGCCACCGCGATCGTGCGGACGAACTCGAATGGATCGAGCGCTTCGGTACCCGTCAGCGGCGTGCCTTCGACCTGCACCAGATTGTTGATCGGCACCGATTCCGGATACGGCTCCATGTTCGCGAGTTGTGTGATGAGACCGGCGCGTTCGCGGCGCGATTCGCCAAGTCCGACGATCCCGCCGCAGCACACGTTGATGCCCGCGTCGCGCACCCGTTCAAGCGTGTCGAGGCGATCCTGATAGGTGCGCGTCGAAATGATCTGGCCGTAGAACTCGGGCGACGTATCCAGATTGTGGTTGTAGTAATCGAGCCCGGCTTCTCGCAGACCCTGCGCCTGATGCGTCTCGAGCATGCCGAGCGTCACGCAGGTTTCGAGACCCATCGCCTTCACGCCGCGGATCATCTCCTTGATCGGCTCGAGATGGCGGTCTTTCGGATTGCGCCACGCCGCGCCCATGCAGAAGCGCGTCGCGCCGTTTTCCTTCGCGACACGGGCGGCCGCGAGCACGTCGTCGACGGGAATCAGCTTGTCGGCCTTCAGGCCCGTGTCGTGATGCACCGATTGCGGACAGTACGCGCAGTCTTCTTCGCAGCCGCCTGTCTTGATCGACAGCAGCGTCGACAGCTGAACGGCGTTGGCATCGAAGTGCTCGCGATGAATCTGTTGCGCGCGGAACATCAGGTCGTTGAACGGCAGTTCGTACAGCGCGACGACATCGGCGACGCGCCAGCGTGCGACCGCGTTGCGTGGGTTCGCTGCATCTGCCGGGTTTGCGGCGGCCGGTTCTGCGAGGGTCGGAGCATTGTGGAGTTCGGTCATGACGTCAATCCTTGTAGACGGAGAATCGGAATGAGTTCAGGGCTGCGCCGCGCGCAGCGCCTGCAATAAGGTGGCAGTATCGAGGTGGCCGGCTGCGACTTCCGGCGAAGCGGGATCGAGACGCGGCACGACGCCGAGCAAGGGTGCGCTGTACTGGCGGTCGAGACGATCGCGGATCGTGGCGATGTTCTCGTCCGTGAAAGTCATCGCCGGGTCGATCTGGTTCGCCACCCATCCGGCAAGGCGCAGCCCGCGCGCGGCGATGGCTTCGGCGGTCAGCAGCGCGTGGCTGATGCAGCCAAGCCGCATGCCGACGACCAGCACCACCGGCAGATTCAATGCGAAGGCGAGGTCGGCGGTGTCGTGCGCATTGGTGAGCGGCACGCGAAAGCCGCCGACGCCCTCCACGACGACGATGTCCGCCAGCTTCAACGCCTGCGCATGGCAATCGACGATGCGCGCGACATCGAGCGTGATGTTTTCCTGAGCGGCCGCGATATGAGGTGCGGCGGGCTCGCGAAGCAGGAACGGCGTACGGATGTCGGGTGGTAACGGCACGCTTGCCGCTGCGTCGAGCTGATCGGCGTCTTCGTTATGCCACACACCATCGCGTTCGAATGCGCCGGCGGCGATCGGCTTCATTGCCGCCGCGCGCAAGCCATCGCGTGCGAAGGCGCGCAGCAACGCGGCGGAAACCAGCGTCTTGCCGATTTCCGTATCGGTGCCGGTGATGAAAAGGGACAGCGGCGCGCTCATGCGTGGTCCTCGCCGGGTTGCGCGAGTTTGAGCGCAGCTTCGAGCCGGTCGAGATCGTCATGCGAATGCGCTGCCGACAGCGAGACCCGCAGGCGCGAGGTGCCCGCAGGAACGGTCGGCGGGCGGATCGCCGGCACCCACAGGCCGGCGCGATCGAGCGTAGCGGCAATCGCGAGCGTCGCTTCATTCGAGCCGATGATGAGCGGTTGCACGGCCGTATGCGAATCGACCGGCAGCCAGCAGGTTTCCTTGAGCATCGCACGCGTACGTTCGATGAGCGTCTGCAGATGCGCACGCCGCGCATCGCCTTCATCGCTGCCGATGATGCGCAGGCTCGCGGACACCGCATGCGCGACCGCCGGCGGGGACGCCGTCGTGAAGATATAAGGCCGTGCGCGCTGCACCAGCCATTCGACCACAGTCTCATGCGCGACGACGAATGCGCCGGATACGCCGGCCGCCTTGCCGAGCGTGCCGACCATCACGAGATGCGGCGAACGCAGCGCTTCCCACGCAAGCGCGCCGCGCCCTTGCGGGCCTAGCACGCCGAAGCCATGCGCATCGTCGACGACGAGCCATGCGCCGTGCCGCTCGGCCAGCGCAAGGAGCGTCGCGAGCGGAGCGATGTCGCCGTCCATGCTGAATACGGTGTCGGTGACGATCATCTTGACGGCGGCGTCCGACGCTTCGAGCATCGCGCTTAGCGCCTGCGTGTCGGCATGCGGATAAACCTGGATGTCCGCGCGCGAGAGCCGGGCGCCATCGATCAGCGACGCATGATTGAGCGAATCGGAAAAGAGCGTCGTGCCGCGGCCGGCCAGTGCGGTCAGCGCCGCGAGGTTCGCCATATAGCCGGTGCTGAAGTAGAGCGCGCGCGGCGCGTCGACGAAACCGCCGGCGAACGCGGCGAGGTCGTCTTCGAGCTGGGCATGTGCGCGCGAATGACCGCCGAGCAGATGCGAGCCTCCGCTGCCTGCACCATAGCGTCGCGCGCCTTCAGCGATCGCCGTGACGAGTTGTGGATGCGCGGCGAGACCCAGGTAGTCGTTGCTGGCGAAACCGATCATCTCGCGACCGTCGACCGTCATATGTGCGGCGCATGGGGTGTCGGCCGTGCGTCGGCGACGGCGCAGCCCGCGCTCGTCGAGGTCCTTCAGGGCCTGCGTGAGGTTATCGATCAATAGCATCCGCGAACCTCCTCAAGCGTTGCATCGAAGGTCTCGCGTGTGCGCGAGGCGAGCAGCGCGAGTTCAGCATCATCGAGTATGTATGGCGGCATCAGATACACGGTCGTGCCGATCGGGCGCAGCAGCAGTTCGCGCCGCAATGCATTTTCGAAGAAGCGGCGCGAGAAGGTTTTTGCCTGCTGCGGATCGTCGATGACCGCGTCGAACGCGAAGATCGTGCCGCACTGGCGCAGATGGCGGACCTGGGGGTGTGCCGCGAGCGGTTCGAGCGCTGCACGCAGCGTCGCGGATTTCTTCGTGTTCATGGCGAGGACGCTATCGCTCGCGAACAGATCGAGTGTGGCCAGCGCGGCGCGGCACGCGAGCGGATTGCCCGTGTACGAATGCGAATGCAGGAAGCCGCGCGTGGTGTCGTCGTGGTAGAAGGCTGCGAAGATTTCATCACGCGACAGCACGATCGAAAGCGGCAGATAGCCGCCGCTGATGCCTTTCGACAGACACAGGAAATCCGGCCAAATACCTGTCGGGCCCGCCTGTTCACACGCGAAGAAAGTGCCAGTGCGGCCGCAACCGACGGCGATTTCATCCGCGATCAGATGGACATCGTACTGGTCGCAGAGCGCACGAAGGCCGGCGATGTATGACGGATCGTGCATGGCCATGCCGGCCGCGCATTGCACGAGCGGCTCGACGATCAGTGCGGCGATCTGCTTGCCGCGCGCGTCAAACAGTCTGCGAACGTCATCGAGGGCGCGGCGCGCGACATCGGCTGCCGTTTCGCCGTCGAGTGCGAGCCGCGCGTCGGGCGATGCAACGACATGGGCGTTGCGAATCAGCGGGTCGTAGGCGTCCTTGAAGAGACCAACATCGGTGACGCCGAGCGCGCCGATGGTTTCGCCGTGATAGCTGTTCGCGACGCAGACGAATTCGCGCTTGCCGTCGTGTCCGCGATTCTTCCATGAGTGGAAGCTCATCTTGAGCGCGATCTCGACCGCGGAGGCGCCATCGGACGCGAAGAACGCATGACCGAGCGCGTGTTGCGTGAGTGCCTGGAGACGCTCGGCAAGCTCGATGGCGGGCTCGTGCGTGCAGCCTGCGAGCATCGCGTGTTCGAGCGTATCGAGTTGATCCTTCAGCGCCGTGTTGATACGCGGGTTGGCGTGGCCGAACAGGTTGACCCACCAGGAGCTGATGGCGTCGAGATAGCGACGGCCTTGCTGATCGTAGAGCCACGCGCCGGCACCGCGCGCGACCGCGATGAGCGGAAGGCGCTCGTGATGTTTCATCTGGGTGCAGGGGTGCCAGACGGCACGCAGACTGCGTGTGACCCAGTCTTCGGTTGCTAGTGTGTCCAAACCAACTCCAGGGCATGAGTGCGCAAAGGCGGCGAGGCGATGGGCTCGCGCTGCCTGTTTGCGCAGGGTCATGCGAATGCTTGAGGCGAAATTCGGGACGGCTCGCATCCGCGCAGGAATGCCGCGACATGCTTGCGCGTTGTGGATCCTTTTTATGTGATCCGAAATGGCGATCGATGTGCCGAATGCTTGCTTGTGGATCGGGGGCGGTGTCGTGATTTTTGGCATCGCGACAGCGCGCCAGGCGCGATTCGGGCGCAGCGGGACTGAGATTAGCGCTTTATTTGACTGAATGCACCAGGGGCGAGGAAGGGTTTGGCTCTTACTTTTTTGTAGTTTTGGGCTGTTGCGTTAAGGAGGAATCGGTAGTGGTCAGATCGGTTCCGATGGACGGAGTTGGCGACGGCAAAGTGAGACGCTCTATTGGAAAAAATCTTTGCCTGGATCGATGGGTGGGGAACCGGCATGCAGGCTGTGTCCTGGTCGCTTGAGCCACTTTGGGTTGAGGCGGTGGGGTGCGCACCCGAATTGACGCGACCGGTACGTGCGATTGCGGACCCGAACCAGAAGGCAAAACCATCGAAGGGTGAAGAAGATGCTGAGTCAAACGGAAACGCTTCGCCTGCCGCTGCCGCGTTGAATGCCGCCGCGAAGCAAGCCGGTTCGCGACGCACATCGTGCGGAGTGGGGATGGATGCCTTTGTCACGGGCAGAATTGCGCGAGGGACGGTCTGGCGTCAGACCTGGATCGTATCCCTGCGAGGGCGACACTTCGTGGGGGGCGATCCCCTGTCAGACACACACGCCGAAGTGCGAAGTTTTCGATGCGCCTTTCTTACGCTGCCACAAACAATCACTCGCGACTGGCAATCGCGTGCCTCTCCTCGACGTCGACGGAGCCACCGGTAGATGAAGAAGAACCCGAAGCCGCACCATCAGCGGCAGTCTGAGTCCCAGTCCCATTCTTCCACACCACAGCTTCATTCACGGCATAGAGCCTGCAAGGATCGGAACTCTGCTTCTGGCAATTGGCAACGGCCACCGACATCGGATCATCGCCACCTTCAGCCCACGACCACGCGCCAGAATTGGAAACAGCAAAAGCGCGGCTGGGATACTGATGCAAAAAGTTGCGATAGCCACTGCGCCCGGCTTCATCGACAAAAGGCACAGCATCGACGGCATCTAGAGCGGCAAAGCCGCTGGGCTTCGGTGCGACCGGATCGGCAACCCGATATTGCACGCCGGTAGGCATCCCGACACGGGCAAGAAACGTTTCGACAGAGGGCCACCAGACACGCACGCCATCGCGGTCTCCAACCAGCCGGTGGGCGTCATTCTTGTACTTGCCGAAATCGACGAACTTCGCGCTGGCGCCATGCTCCACGTAAGCCGTGTACATTTGTCCGACCAGCGCCGACGGCCAGATCGTATCGTTATCGCCATAGAGCCACAGCGACGGCACACGCGTCTTCTCGCCATAAGCGTTAAACGCGTGGGTGAGATTGCCTTGCCAGTTCGCGCAGGAATCCTGTCGCAGACCACCGGAAAAGTTGATCAAAGCCCGCACGCCCGGAGCCGCATCAGGACCGTACGCCATCGTGGCAAGGCCGCCGTGCGAAGTCCCGGACACGACGATGTGCTGCGCGTCGACGTAAGAGATCTTCGACATGTAGTCGACCGTCGCTGCGACATCCGCGGCCTGCGCGACGCCATTGAGCTCGACATTGCAGCCTTCCTGCTCGTAGGTTCCGTCGGACCCCGCGAAACCGCGCCGGTTAGGCGCGACCACCACATACCCGCGCCGCACGAACTCCCGTGCGAGCGGCAGCGGATCGCTGCGCTCCTGCCGGCGCGGATCGCCCTGAATCTTGCCGTGATTGAAAACAATCATCGGAAACGGACCGGAACCGTCGGGCTTGTAGATCGTTGTTTCGAGGGTAACGGTACCGGACGCATCAACCGGGATGCGAATGATCTTTTCGTTGAGACTGGCCGCCACCGAGGGCAGATAGGTGTCGTCGTCGAGAGCGAGGCGCGGGACCTTGGCGCTGGCGAGGGGGCCTGCCTGCGCGTCAGGGAGTGGATCGGCGTGGACTGACGGCACGGCAAACACCGCACAAGCCATCACTGCCCAACCGGTCAAAATATTCCTGAACGCCATCCGCTATGCCCACCTGCTTTAAATGTCTGCTGAAAAATCCCTGGCTCTTTGCGAATCCTGACGAAATCATTTCGATGCCCTTTCGGACAACAAAAAATTCTCTCGTATGTGGCGCGTAAGCGCACGCACACGGGTCGATCTCACACGGGATTAACCGAAAGCCAGTCAGCGCGCGGACCTCACGCGCCGATATTGAGCGTCACCCGAAAAGCTGACGCTGCAAAATCCAAAAGGGGCATCCTGGCACGACAAATTTGATTTGTGCAATTCAGGAGAACCCCCTAAGCGCCCGATTTCTCGATGAATTTTTTCGGTTTGATGCAGACGCGCAGGAGGGGCGCGGCCTACCGGCGCTCTGGCCCTGGATGGCAATGTGGTGTGCGCCCAACATGGTTTTCACGCGGATTTTGAGGGCCGTATGCAGGAACGGATTCAACCGCATTGCGATGTCAGCGCTCGCTTACGTCGCCGTCGACGTAACGCCAGCGATGGTCTTCGCCGCGCAGAAAACGGCTGACTTCGTGCAGCCGTTGAGCCCGTCCGCCGACTTTGTAGCGAGCGATGAATTCGACTTCGGCGTGGGTGTCGTCGATGGGCGTGAAGCGTTTAATCTGCAGGCCGAGCCAGCGTGGGGCGTCGGCGGCGGCTTCCGGGTTCGCGTCGAGGTCGGACGGACAGGATTGTTCAGCCCATGTCGCGCGCAGGTAGGCAGTTTCCCCGAGTACATATGCGCTATAGCGCGAGCGCATCAGTTCCAGCGCGTTCGGCGCGGATTCGCCGCCGTCAATGAAGCGGCCGCAACATTGCGCGAAGCGAGGCGGCTTCGCGTCCCTACGCGCGCCCGGTGCGGCACCGCCGCACGGGCAATCGGACGGCCGTTTCGCCGCGGAAGCAGGAGCAGTCATCTAAGGGTCAGTTGAGACCGCGTGCAATCAGGATCTTCTGGATATCGCTCGTGCCTTCGTAGATCTGGCAGACGCGCACATCGCGGTAGATGCGTTCGACCGGAAAGTCGCTCAGGTAACCGTAGCCGCCATGAATCTGCAGCGCGGCTGAGCAGATCCGCTCCGCTGCTTCCGAGGCGAACAGCTTCGCCATCGCCGCCTCGGTCAGGCACGGTTGGCCGGCATCCTTCAGCGACGCAGCGTGCCAGATCAACTGCCGCGCGGCCTCGAGTTGGGTAGCCATATCGGCGAGCCGGAACTGCACCGCCTGATGCGCAAATAACGGCTGGCCGAAGCTCTCGCGCTCTTTCGCATAGGCGAGCGCCGCCTCGAACGCCGCACGCGCCATGCCGACGCTCTGCGCGGCGATGCCGATGCGTCCGCCTTCCAGCCCTGACAACGCGATGCGGTAGCCTTCACCTTCGGCGCCGATCAGGTTCGCGGCGGGCACACGGCAGTCTTCGAAGACGATCTGCGCCGTATCCGACGAGTGCTGGCCGAGCTTGTCTTCGAGCCGGGCGACGACGTAACCCGGTGTCTTCGTCGGTACGATGAATGCGCTGATGCCGCGCTTGCCGGCAGCTTTGTCGGTGACGGCCATTACGATCGCCACGTCGCCGTTCGCGCCGCTCGTGATGAACTGCTTGACCCCGTTGAGCAAGTACACGTCGCCATCGCGCGTCGCGGTGGTGCGTAGCGCCGAGGCATCCGATCCGGCCTGCGGTTCAGTCAGACAGAACGCGCCGAGCATTTCGCCGTGTGCCAGCGGCGTGAGCCAGTCGTGTTTCTGCGCTTCGTTGCCATAGGTGAGCAGAATGCTGCATACCGGGCAGTTGTTCACCGAGATCGCCGTCGATGTGCCGCCGTCGCCTGCCGCGATTTCCTCGAGGATCAACGCAAGCGCGAGTGCGTCGAGTCCCGCACCGCCGTATTCTTCCGGCACCAGCACGCCGTACGCACCGAGTTCGGCCAGTTGCCGGTGCACATCCTTCGGAAAGGTGCGGTCGCGGTCCCATTGCGCGGCGTGCGGCGTGACAGCGTCGCGCACGAACGTGCGCACCGCGTCGCGGACCATCAGGTGATCCTGGTCAAGCACCATGATTCGTCTGTCTCCTCACCACTCGAGTGGCGTACCGTCGTATTGATAGAAGCGGCCGTTGAACGCGGCATGGGCGCCGGCCGCCTGGGCGAGCACATCGCGCATACCGGCGACGCTGCGCTCCGGATCGATCGCGGCCTGTGCACCGCCCATATCCGTGCGCACCCATCCCGGATGCAGCGCGATGCACGCCGCGCTGCGTGTCTGCAGCGAGGCGATCTTGATCGCGTCGTTCAGCGCCGCCTTGCTCGCGCGATACAGCCAGCCCGTGGTGCCGGTGGCCTCATTAAGGCTGCCCATCTTGCTCGACAGCACGGCCAGCACGCCACCGGCGTCTTCGACGAGGGGCAGGAGCATCGGGATCAACTGCATCGGACCGCGCACGTTCGTGATCATCACGTGATCGAAGTCTTCGGCCGTGATCGTTTCGATGCCTTCGGTGCGCGGGCCATAGACACCGGACACGATCACCGCCGCGTTCAGCGGCTCACCGTCGAGCTTCCAGCCAAGCGCAGCGATTTCCTCGGGCTCGGTCACGTCGAGCGGGAAGGTCTCCGCGCCGAGGTCGGCGAGTGCGTCAAGCGAGGCGTCGTCGCGCGCGGTGGCGAGCACGCGCCAGCCGGCACGTTTGTACTGGCGGGCGAATTCGCGTCCAATGCCGCGGGACGCACCTACGATCAACACGGTTTTCATGGGCCTACCTCGCTCGCCTTTCGATGATGTGGATTCGGACCTTGATGTTTGCCGGGACTCGCGCAGACGTGATGAGCGAATACGCGAGCCGTGCGGAACAGGCGCGGCTCGCGCGGCGCCGTTACACCAGTTCGACACCCATCGCCGTCGCCTCGCCACCTCCGATGCACAGGCTCGCCACGCCTCGCCTCAGCCCGCGCTGCTTCAGCGCGCCGATCAGGGTAACCAGAATCCGTGCGCCGGACGCACCGATGGGATGGCCGAGCGCACAGGCTCCGCCGTTCACATTGACCTTGTCGTGCGGCAGGCTGTGTACCTTCATTGCGGCCATCGTGACGACAGCGAACGCTTCGTTGATCTCGTACAGATCGACGTCCTGCGCGCGCCAGCCGTTTTTCTCGAACAGCTTGCTGATTGCACCGACCGGCGCCGTCGTGAACTTCGCCGGTTCCTGCGCGAACGTCTTGTGACCGACGATGCGGGCAAGCGGCGTCACGCCAAGCTGCTTTGCGGTCGATTCGCGCATCATCACGAGCGCGGCTGCGCCGTCCGAAATCGATGACGAGTTGGCCGCCGTCACCGTGCCCGTCTTGCTGAAGGCGGGCTTGAGCGTCGGAATCTTGTCGAGGTTCGCCTTGAACGGCTGCTCATCGCGGTCCACGTTCACCTCGCCTTTGCGGCTTTCCACGGTGACGGGGGCGATTTCCCACGCGAACGAACCGTCCTCGTTTGCGCGCTTCGCACGTTGCAGCGATTCGACTGCGAATGCGTCCTGTGCCTCGCGTGTGAAATCGAACGAGCCGGCGCATTCCTCGGCAAACGTGCCCATCAGACGACCCTTTTCGTAGGCGTCTTCAAGGCCGTCGAGGAACATGTGATCGAGCACCTGGCCGTGGCCCATGCGCATGCCGGCGCGCGCCTTCGGCAGCAGATACGGTGCGTTCGTCATGCTCTCCATGCCGCCGGCAACCATCACGTCGACCGAGCCGGCAATCAGCATGTCGTGCGCGAACATCGCTGCGCGCATGCCGGAGCCGCACATCTTGTTGACCGTCGTGCTGCCCGTGGCGAGCGGCAGACCCGCGCCGAGCGCGGCCTGGCGCGCCGGCGCCTGGCCCTGGCCGGCTGGCAGCACGCAGCCCATCACCACTTCGTCGATCTGTTCGGGCTTCAGTCCGGCGCGCTCTACGGCGGCCTTGATTGCCACCGAGCCGAGCTGCGACGCGGTTAGCGTGGCGAAATCGCCCTGGAACGCCGCCATCGGCGTGCGGGCGACCGAAACGATCACCACGGGATCATGTTTTGTCTCACTCATGTTTCAGCTCCTTGATGACACCTTCGACCACGGCGGGCACGTCGCCGAGCTTCGCAGCGTCGGCGGCGACGACGTCGTTGTCCGCTTCATGTGCGCGGCTCGCCGATACGGCGGCCACACAATGTTCATAGGTCGCGGCCAGCGCGCCCGGTTCGTTGATCGTCATGCCGAGATTGCGAACCCGGCCGTCGTGAACCCCGTAAGCCCAGCCATGCACGGTCAGTTCCTGACCGCGCGCCCACGCGTCGTTGACGATCGTCGTGCGGCACACGTTGACCACCTGTTCGATCGTGTTGAGTTCCACGAGCCGCCGGTGCCGCGCTTCGCCCATCGGCCACTCTTCGAGGAGCGCGGCGTGCTTCGCCCGCACGTCCTGAATGTGATGCAGCCAGTTGTCCGCGAGGCCGACGCGCCGGCCGTGCAACGCCGCGCCGACGCCCGAGCAGCCGTAGTGGCCCACTACCATGATGTGCTTGACCTTCAGCAGATCGACGGCGAACTGGATCACCGACAGGCAGTTCAGATCGGAATGCACGACGACATTCGCGATGTTGCGATGGACGAACACCTCGCCCGGCGGCAAGCCGATGATCTGGTTTGCTGGCACACGCGAATCCGAGCAGCCGATCCACAGGTATTCGGGCGTCTGCTGGTCAGCGAGGCGCGAGAAATACTCGGGATCCTCCGAGAGCTTGCGTTCGACCCACGCCTCGTTGTTTTCGAACAGTTGGGCGAGCGGGTTGGCAGAAGGTTGAGCGTTCGTAGTCATGATGCGTCGTATCAGGTTCGGGGCCGAAGAAGCGGCATGTTTCGTAGCGGGAGCCGCGGAAGTAGCGGGCAATGTGCGGTGCGCATGATGCTCACGCGGCACGCATGGCGCGCTCGCTGTCCGTATCCTGCGGCGCGCCGTCCTCACCGGCAAAGCGCGCCTGGTACCGGACGCAGAAACGCATACTCCGGTCATACGGGAAAAAATCGGGCAGTTCGCCCTTCAGTAGATGATCCTTGTGCGTTTGCCAGAGCTTGGGGTCGAAGAAGTCGGCGTGATGCTTCATGAAGCTCGCCCGCACCCGCGGGTCGCCGAGCAGGAAGGTGCCGTACGTCTCAGGAAAGATGTCGTGTGGGCGGACCGTGTACCACGGCTCGTCCGACATTTCGTCTTCGTCATTGCGCGGAGGCGGCACCGCGCGCACGTTGCAGTCGGTCAGGTATTCGATTTCGTCATAGTCGTAGAACACGACGCGGCCATGGCGCGTCACGCCGAAGTTCTTGTACAGCATGTCGCCCGGGAAGATGTTTGCCTGCATCAGTTCCTTCACCGCGTCGCCGTATTCCTTGATGCCGTGGTCCACGTCGGCATCGCTGCCGTTTTGCAGGAACAGGTTGAGCGGCACCATCCGGCGTTCAATGTACAGGTGCTTGATGACGAGGTCCTCACCTTCGTATTCGAGCATCGACGGCACTTCTTTTTCGAGTTCGCACAGCAGCGCATGGTCAAGTCGCGACAGCGGCAAAGCGACGCTTGAATATTCGAGCGTGTCAGCCATCCGCCCCACGCGGTCGTGTCGTTTGACGAGCTGATACTTCTGCTGGACCTGCTCGCGCGTGGTTTCCTTGGGTAGCGGAAAGCGGTCCTTGATGAGCTTGAACACGTACGGAAACGATGGCAGCGTGAACACCAGCATCACCAGCCCGCGGATGCCCGGTGCAATGATGAACTGGTCGCTCGAATGCGACAGATGGTGCAGCAGATCGCGATAGAACAGGTTCTTGCCCTGCTTCTGCAAGCCCACCGACGTGTAGATTTCCGCCTTCGGCTTGCCCTGCATGATCGTGCCGAGAAATTCCACATACGCTGACGGCACTTCCATATCGACCAGAAAGTACGAGTGCGAAAAGCTGAAGATGATCAGCAGCTGCTCGCGCCTGAGCAGCACGGTATCGAGTGCCAGCACGCCCGGCCGCGTGTGACGCACCGCCACGGCGAACGGCAGCAACGCGTCGCCGTTGATGATGCGGCCGACGATGTAGGCCGACTTGTTCCGGTAGAACAGCGACGACAGCACGTGAATCTGGAAATTGGCGGCTTCTACGAAATTGCCGAATGCGTCGCGGATTGCCTGTATCACGCAGCCGACGTCGCGCGTCAGATCCTCGAACGGCGGCTCCAGCTGGAAGTTCGTGACGATGCGCTCGAGCGTCGCGGCAAGGCCATCCTTGCCCGGGTAATACGCGCGATAGGTCGGCTTGGCGGCGGGTTCGTCGTTCTCGATGTACTCAGTCGAAATCGCCGGCCGCACGAAGATGAAGTCGTTGTTGAAATACGAGCGATGCAGGATCTTGCAGCAGACCGAATTGAAAAACGTCTCCGCGCACTCGGGCTGGCGGTGCGTCGTCAACAGGCCGATGTAGTGCAGCTTGATCTGCTGCCAGACTTCATCGTCGATATTTTCCGCGTCGTACTCATCTTCGAGCAGAACGACGCATTCCTCGACGCGTTCGTCATACGACGTGATGCGCTCGCGCGCGAGCCTTTGGAGAGCGTGCCAGTCGCCGGCTTCGAAGAGGGCCTTGGCGTGAATCGCGGCTTCGCGAAAGATCCGGTAATGCCGGTCGAAACCTTCGAGCATGGTCTGCGCGACATCGAAGCCGATCTGCGACGAGAGCAGTTTGGGAAAGTGATTCATGTCGACCGTGCGTGCGTCCAGTGTCGTGAAGACACCCGTCATTGTATCGTCCGGGTGCGGCCGCGAGGCTATTCGGCGTCGGGCTTGCGACATGCCGCCGTCAGCATGTTCGCGGGCGTTCGCCGCCTTTCAGGCTATCTCCATTCAATGCTGCGCAATGCAGCGGTTAGTCGCGCGATCTCGCGGCAGACTTTTATTCGGAGGCGGTTTTCTCCTCGCGCCGGGAAAGTGGTCGCGGCGCGCCGTCTTCCGCTTCGGGCCGCGCGCTGCCTTCAAGCAAGCCACGCGCCTGCGCTTCGTATTGCGCCAGATCTTCGAGTGTCGCGTTCAGATCTTCCAACTGCCTTTCGAGCACTTCGCGATGGCGCGTCACCGTCGCGAGGAACGCGTTGAGCTGCGGGACGGTGTCGGTCGGCGATTCGTACAGGTCGAGCAGGTCGCGGATTTCCGACAGCGTGAAGCCGAGCCGCTTGCCGCGCAGCGTCAGCTTGAGCCGTGTGCGGTCGCGGCCCGAATACACGCGTCGCAGACCGCCTGAGCCTTCGCGGCTCGGTGAGAGTAAACCCTGGTCTTCGTAGAAGCGGATCGCGCGCGGCGTCACGTCGAATTCACGTGCCAGTTCGGTGATCGTGTATTGCGTGTTCATCAGAGATGTCCGTCGGGGTGCCCGGCCGGCTGGGCAAAAAACGAATTGGACGTAAGATCGACGTTTACGTTATCGTCAACCTGAACAAAGCGCAACTACGCGACGCACCCGGCGAGTGGCAAACCGTTTTTGTCACGCTTTTGCCGCGTGCGAATCGCGCAAGCAAGGAGAAGACATCCGCAATGAACGCACTTGAACACCAGCTCGACTATCCCTTCAGCGACACACTTCCGGAACCCGGCCAGGCGCTCGAAGTGGCGCCCGGCGTGCACTGGTTGCGCATGCCGTTACCGTTCGCACTCGATCACATCAACCTGTGGCTGCTGCGCGACCAAATCGACGGGCAAGAAGGCTGGACGATCGTCGATTGCGGGGTTGCGACCGACGCGATCAGGACGAACTGGGAAAAGGTGTTCGATACGGTGCTGGACGGCTTGCCGGTGTTGCGCGTGATCGTCACGCATTGCCATCCGGATCATCTCGGCCTCGCGGACTGGATCTGCACTGGCGGCGACAGGAAACGCTGGGAGGTACGGCTGTGGATCTCGCTGGGCGAGTACATGCTGGGCCGCGTAATGGCGGCTGGAGACGGTTCGAACGCAGGCGGGGAGGGGGCGGCCCGTCACTTCGCGCGGCACGGTTTGTCCGATCAGGCGTCGCTCGACAAGCTGCGCAATCGCACAAGCTACTACTCGAATCTTGTGCCCTCGATACCGCGCCAGTACCGGCGTATGCGCGAGGGCGATGCGCTCGCGATCGGCGGCCGTACGTGGCGGATCGTGACGGGCTACGGTCATTCACCTGAACATTGCGCACTGCATTGCGACGAGACCGGCCTGCTGATTTCCGGCGATATGGTGCTGCCGCGCATTTCGACGAACGTGTCGGTGTTCGACATCGAGCCGGAAGGCAATCCGCTTGCGCTCTATCTGGATTCGCTGAAACGCTACGAAACAATGGCCGCTGACACGCTCGTGCTGCCGTCGCACGGCAAGCCGTTTCGCGGTGTTCATACGCGTATCGGACAACTGCGCGATCACCATGATGCGCGGCTCGCCGAGGTGCGCGCCGCATGCGCAGAAAAGCCGCAGAGCGCAGCCGATATCGTGCCGTTGATGTTCAAGCGTCAACTCGATATTCACCAACTGACGTTTGCGATGGGTGAGGCGCTCGCGCACCTGCATCTGCTGTGGCTCGCGGGTGAGTTGAAGCGCACGCATGACGCGGATGGTGTGATCCGGTTTTCTTCGTAGTCGTCGCCGCGCGGCAATGCGCTGCAACGAAACAGGCCCGGTGCATCGCAACCGGGCCTGTTTTTTATGCGCAAGACATTCTTTTACTGCACGTTCACCGTCGTAAAGTTCTGCCGGCCGAACGGGCTCACGTTATATCCGCTTACGTTTGTGCGCGTGATCGCTGCCGCAGTCGGATACCCAAGAGGAATCCAAAGCGCCTGATCGTGGATGATCTTCTGCGCCGCTTCATACGCCTTCGCACGCTTTGCCTGATCCGGCGTGGCCTTGCCTTCGGCGATCAGCTTGTCGAGCTGCGGATCGCAATAGCGCGCGAAGTTGATCCCTGACTTCACCGCATTGCAGCTAAAGAGCGGCGACAGATAGTTGTCCGGATCGCCATTGTCGCCAGCCCAGCCCATGAACAGCGTGTCATGCTGGCCCTGCTTCGCTTCCTTGATCAGTTCGCCCCACTCGATCACCTTCACCTCTGCCTTCACGCCGATCTTCGCGAAGTCTGCCTGCAACAGCTCCGCGCCGGCCTTCGGATTCGGGTTCAGCACGCTGCCGTTCGGACGCACCCAGATCGTGGTCTCGAAGCCGTTTGCGAGGCCCGCATCGGCGAGCAGCTTCTTTGCCTTCGCGACATCGTACGGGTACGCCTGGATCGACGTGTCATAGCTCCAGGTGTTCGGCGGATAGGGATTGGTCGCGGGCGACGCCGTGTTGTCGAACACGGTTTTCAGGTACGTCGGGCGATCGAAAGCCATGTTCAGCGCCTGACGCACCTTGGGATTGTCGAGCGGCTTCTTCTCCGTGTTCAGGGCGACGAACGCCGTCATGAACGCCGGAGTCTGCACCACATTAAGCGCCTTGTCGGTTTTCGCATCGGCGACGTCCTGCGGCTTGGGCGACAACGCGATCTGGCATTCGCCTGCCTTCACCTTCTGCGCGCGCACCGTTGCATCCGGCGTGATCGCGTAGATCAGGCGATCGATCTTCGGCTTCGGGCCCCAGTAGGTGTGGTTCACGTCATAGCGGATCACCGCGTCTTTCGTGTAGCTCTTCAGCACGAACGGGCCGGTGCCGACCGGCTTCGCGTTCAGGTCGACCTCTTTGCCGGCCTTCAGCAACTGGTCCGCATATTCGGCGGAATAGATCGATGCGAAGCCCATCGACAGGATCGGCACGAAGGTCGCGTTCGGTTCGTTCAGTTCGAATTTGACGGTGTTGTCGTCGACCTTCGAGACGGACTTGACCAGCTTCACGAGACCCATCGACTGCGCGTGCGGGAAGCCGCTCGCGCCCGCCACCTTGTGCCACGGGTTGCTGTCGTCGAGCATGCGCGCGAAGGTGAAGACGACGTCGTCGGCATTGAGCGCGCGGGTCGGCTTGAAGTAGTCGGTAGTCTGGAACTGCACGTTCGGGCGCAGATGGAACGTGTAGGTGAGGCCATCGGCGCTGACGTCCCAGTTCCCGGCGAGCGCGGGCACGACTTTCCTTGCGGCTTCATCGTATGAAACAAGCGAGTTAAAGATCACATCGGCCGATGCGTTGGTCGTGACGAGCGAGTTGAACTGGACGACATCGAAGCCGTCCGGGCTCGATTCCGTGCAGACGGTCAGCGATTTGGCGAGGACGAGCGCGGGCGCTGTAGCGAGCAGGGCGGCAGCGAGCAGTTTGAAGCGCATAGGATCTCCGATAGCAATCGTGGTCGGGCAGTTCGTCGGATTCATTGCATGACGGCAACCGGCGCGGCTGCACATCTTTTTATTCTGGTACGTTTTTGGCTCGGGCGCTGCGTCCAGTCTGGCGCACCCGCCTGGGAGAAAGCTTATCGAAGGGTGGTTGCAGCGACAACAACTTAATCGGCATATCCATATTGGGCGCGCACTCGCGCCTGCGATCGCCCCGGCTTAACCGGCCGATGCGAGCCTCGCCAGATAAGCCACTCCTTCGATTGCCCGCACGCCGTACCAGGACACCAGTTCGCCGTCGATCAGCTCGACGCGTTTCCCTGCCAGCCGTGGGTCGCGCTCGAGCGCAGCGCGATGAGCTTCGGTGAAGCGATACGGCTCGCTCGACAGCAGCACCCGATCGACTCCGGCGAGCCATGGTGCGTCGAGATCGAAGACAGGATAGCGGTTTGCGCCTTCGCGCCCCCCATGCGCCGCCGGCAGTGTCTGCCAGTTGACAAGCCGAAGCATCGCCGAGATGTAGGTGTTGCGCGCAACCGTCATCCATGGGTCGCGCCAGATCGCGTACAGCACCTGCTCCGCAGGCCACGCGTGTTGCACGGTTTCCTGCAGCCTCAATTCGAGCGCTTCTGACAAGCGCTGCGCCTCGGCGCTGCGATCGAAGATCGTGCCGAGCAGCCTGTAGAGTGCGAAGTTGTCCTGCGGCGTCAAGGGATGCGTCACGACGACGTGCGGAACGAAGGCGCGCAGGATATCGACGGTTTCTGCTTCGTTCTCGTCGATGTTGGCGATCAGATGGGTGGGATGCAGCGCGCGGATCGCATCGACCTTGACCGCCTTCGTGCCGCCGACTTTCGGCACCCGGCGCACAAGGTCGCGCGGGTGCACGCAAAACCCGGTGCGCCCCACGATCTGCGAGTCGAGCCGTAGCGCGAACAGCAACTCCGTGATGCTTGGCACGAGCGAGACGATGCGTGCGTCGGGCGCGGCCGGTTCGTGCACGACACCTGCTGCGTCGACCGCGCACGTGCTCATCGGCTATTCGGACGCACGCGGCTTGCGGGGCGCCTTTTCGAACAGCATGTCGTAGAGCCAGCGCGGCAGCACATGCAGCACGGCCGCGGCGAAGCGCATCTGCCACGGATAGACCGCAAACGACGCCTTGCGGGCGATCGCGTTGGCGACCTTCGCCGCAAAGCGGTCGGCATCCATCAGGAAAGGCATCGGATACGGATTGCGCGCCGTCATCGGCGTGCGGATATAGCCGGGCGCGATGGTGACCACGGCGACGTCCTGTGGCCGCATTTCGACGCGCAGCGCTTCGAGATACTTCTGCGCCGCCGCCTTCGAGGCGCTGTAAGCGCCGGACCCCGGCAGCCCGCGCACGCCCGCGACGCTCGCAATGCCGACCAGCGTGCCCTTGCGCGCGGCGACCATGGCGTGCGCGAACGGCTCGAAAGTGGCGACCATGCCGAAGTAATTGACGTCCATCACGTCGCGGAACGTATGGAGATCGCCGTGGCCGGTGACCGCGCCGCGACTGATGCCGGCGTTGGCGATCACGACATCGGGGCAGCCGTATTGCGCGATGAACTGTTCTGCCGCGGCGGCAAGCGCGTCTGCGTCGCGGACATCGGCGGGATAAATGGAGATGGGATGCTGCGGGTGGGCCTGCTGAAATTCGGCGAGCGCGTCGCCGCGACGGGCGACGAGGCCGAGAACAGCGCCGCGCCGCGCGTATTCGGCGGCGAGCGCGAGGCCGATGCCGCTCGACGCGCCGGTGATGAAAACCTTCAACGGTGTACTCATGCCGGCGCGTGCTGTGTCACTACATCTTCTTGGCGCGGACCTGCGAGACGAGGGAATCCAGCACCTGGATCGTGCCCGGCAGGCTGTTCGTCGCGGCAGGACCGGTTTCGTACTTGCCCTGCACAGCGAGCGTCGGTACGCCGTCGATCTTGTAGTCTTCCATCAGCTTCTTGTCGCGTTGCAGCGCGCTCTGCGTCGAGAACGAGTTGTACGCATCCATGAACTTCTTCGGATCGACGCCGTTCTTCGCGAGGAATTTCGCCTGTTCTTCCGGCGTCAGCAGGTAGTTCTTGTTGACGTGGATCTCGTTGAAGATCTTCGGCGTCAGTTCCTGCGCGAGCCCAAGTGCGTCGAGCGCGTGGTACAGCTTCGAATGCGGAATGAAGTCGTCACGGAAGGCAACCGGCACGCGCTTGAATACGACGTCCGGACCCTGCTTCTTGACCCATGCTTCAAGGTACGGGTCGAACTCGTTGCAGTGCGGGCAGCCGTACCAGAAAAATTCGGTGACCTCGATTTTGCCTGCGGGCACTTCGACCGGCTGCGGCGTTGACAGCACGGTGTAGTCCTTGCCGGCAACCGGCGCCGCCTGCACTGCGCCTGCGACGAGGCCCAGTGAAAGGAAAAGAATGCTGAGCAGTTTCTTCATGTTCTGTTGACCTGTTAAGGCTGAGTACGGAGTAACGGTGACTGGCGCTACGCGCCTGCACCTGTTTCGACCTGGACGGCAGGCGCACCCTGCGTAAGACCCGCACCGCGCGCCGAAGGTTCGGGGGCGCAGCGGGCTTTACGTTTCGGCGGATTACTGTTTTGTGAAGCGGATCACAGCGGTATCGACGCCCGCATCCGACAGGCGCTGACGGGTTGTGTTCATGTCCTCGAATTTCGAGAACGGTCCGATGCGTACGCGATAGTACGTTACACCGCCCGCATCGCGCTCCGTGACCTTAGATTCGAAGCCCTGGAAGCCAAGGCGCGCGCGTTGCTGCTCGGCGTCCGCAGAAGTCTTGTACGCGCCGACCTGCAGGAAGTAGCCGGTGTTCGCGTCTGCCGCCGTGGGGGCGGGCGTGGGCGTTGGACCGGCCTTCGGCGCCGATGTCGCGTTGTTCGCGTACGCGGTGGCGCCACTGCCTCCCGGAGCGGTCGATGCCGTTGGCGGCTTCTTCGCCGGTGCGGCGTTGCTGCCCATGTTATCGGTCGCGGCTTTCGGCGCAACAGCGACACCGTTCGCATTCGACGGCGGCACTTCGACGATCTGCGGTTCTTCGAGCATGCCCGACGATTGCGTCTGGTTCGTCGTTTGACCCGGCGCGGTGTTCGGGGGCGCGGGCTGGGCGGCCTGCGGCACCGGCTGGCCAGGCGTCTTGCCTTGCAGCGGGCGATTCGGATCGTATTGGGGCTGGCTGGCGCCCGTGTCCGATGCGGCGGGCGGCGCGACCTTCGACACAAATGGCGTCGGCGCGCGCGTGATATAGAGCGCCACCACCACCGCGATCGCCAGGCCGACGATCAGGCCCAGCACGATACCGAGAAAAGTACCCCCGGTCTGTTTAGACTGCTTTGTTGTGCGGCGTGGTTTTGCCATCGTCTGAATCACCTGCCAAAGAAAAAAGAGTCTGGAACGACCGTCGATTATAACGACGGCCGCACCCATGCCGAACCACGGGGGTTACATCTTTTCGGGAGCAGAGACGCCGATCGTCGCAAGACCGTTCGCCAGCACCTGACGCGTCGCCGTGAGTAGCGCTGCGCGCGCGTTGCGTGCCGGTTCGTCGTCGACGAGCACGCGTTCGGCCTTGTCATTGTAGAACGAGTGAAATTCGCCCGCGAGGTCGCGCAGATAAAACGCGACCGCGTGCGGCGCCAGTTCGCTCGCCGCATGTTCGAGCATGTCCGGAAACTCCGCGAGCTTCTGCAGCAGCGCGAGCGAGCGCTCGGTCGACAGTGGCGCCAGGTCGACGGTCGGCAGCACGGCTTCGTCGGCGTTATAGCGCGATTTCCATTCGTTGAGCACCGAGCAGATCCGGGCGTGCGCGTATTGCACGTAATACACCGGGTTCTCGTCGTTCTGCTTGAGCGCGAGATCGATGTCGAACACGAACTCCGTATCGGCCTTGCGCGAGATCAGGAAGAAGCGCACCGCATCGCGACCCCGGCGGATCGTCGCTTCGTCGAGCAGGTCCGGCGACGTTTCCGTGCCCGGCGTCGCGCCGCCCGACCATTCGATCAGATCGCGCACCGTCACGTAGCTGCCCGCGCGCTTGGAGATCTTCACTTCCTGACCATCACGCATCACGGTGACCATCTTGTGCAGGATGTAGTCGGGATAGCCCTTCGGAATGCCGATGCCGAGCCCCTGCAGACCGGCGCGCACGCGCGCAATCGTGCCGTGGTGATCCGAGCCCTGCACGTTGATGACCTTCGTGAAGCCGCGTTCCCACTTCGCGACGTGATAGGCGACGTCCGGCACGAAGTACGTGTAGGTGCCGTCGGTCTTGCGCATCACGCGGTCCTTGTCGTCGCCATCGTCGGTGGTGCGCAGCCACAGCGCGCCTTCCTGCTCGTAGGTCTTGCCGGCGGCGATCAGCGCTGCGACGGTCTTCTCGACGCGGCCTTCCTCGTACAGCGACGATTCCAGATAGTACTGGTCGAAGTTCACGCCGAACGCCTGCAGATCCATGTCCTGCTCATGACGCAGATAGGCCACCGCGAAGCGGCGGATCGCGTCGAGGTCTTCGACGTCGCCCGCACCCTTGACCGGCTCGCCGTCCTTCGCGGCGACCGTTTCGCCGTTCAGGTAGTCATGCGCGATGTCGGCGATGTACTCGCCGTTGTAGGCGCTTTCCGGCCAGGCGTCATCGCCGGGCTTCAGGCCGCGCGCGCGAGCCTGGGTCGACAGGGCGAGTGTCTGGATCTGGACGCCGGCGTCGTTGTAATAGAACTCGCGATGAACGTCATAGCCCTGCGAAGCCAGCACGTTCGACAGTGCATCGCCGAGCGCCGCCTGACGGCCATGGCCGACGTGCAGCGGGCCGGTCGGATTGGCCGACACGAATTCGACCAGCACGTGCTTGCCTGCCTCGCGCGCCGAATGGCCGAACGTCTCTTTTCCGGCAAACACGGCGCGGACAACCGCCTGCTTCGACGCAGCGGACAGACGCAGGTTGATGAAGCCAGGCCCCGCCACTTCCGCGCCTTCAACCAGACCCTGAGCCGCGGGGTGCGCGAGCACGGCGTCGACGACCTGCTGGGCGAGCTGGCGCGGATTCGCGCGCAGCGGCTTGGCGAGTTGCATGGCGACGTTGCACGCGACGTCGCCATGGGCCGCGACCTTCGGCCGTTCGAGCGTAATGGCGGGCGCGACGAAGGCCGCATCGGCTGCGCCCTGGGCCGCTTCAGCGACCTGCTTTACGGCGTCGGCGAACAGTGTTTCGAGGGTTTGTTTGTGTGCAGGCAGCATGCTTGTTGCGAGTCCAGTGAGACAGTCCGTGTAATCGGGAGCGGCCCCGGCTGTACGCGGTGCGCGCAGCCAGTCCGTCAAATGGGGGAAAGCGGGCGCCGCACCGGCTCTGGGCTCGCATCCAGACTGGCATGGTGGCCGTCATCGGCGCTGTCAGGCATTCGCCTGCGACGCCGGCCGCAGCGGGGTGGGCAGGCAAGCCGGTCGTTCCGGCGATGGTTGTCCGGCGCAGCGGGGCGCGCTTTTTCCGTCCAGACGAATTTTAGCAGGTGCTAATATGTCCAATGAGATACCCGGCAAGAGCCGGGTCAGCCGGTGCATACGATCGAGCCGGTGGGGCCAGTGCGGAAGCGTCCTGATGGCCGCCGCACGCGCGGGTCCAACATAACGAAAAGGGAACTGCCATGTTGATTACGTTCAAATGCCACGCCTGCCCGGACGTGGTGATGCTGGAGAATCTCGCCCAGTATCTCGTCGGCATTGTCGGCAAGCGGCTTGGCCAACGCGGCGTCATCAGCCACGACGAACTCGAAGTCGCGATCGCGAAACTCGAAGCCGCTATCACTACCGACAAGAAGGAACGTGCCGAGCACGATGGCCACTTCCATGAAGGTGAAGAAGGCCGCGAGCGTCATGAGGTTCCAATCGGCCTCGCGCAGCGGTCGTTCCCGTTCCTCGACATGCTGCGCGCGGCGCAGAAGGAAAATACGGACGTCCTCTGGGGCGTTTGACTTCGCCGCCGGACACCGGGCGGCGCGCGAAACGCGCGGTGAGGCCGGCGTGCCGGCACCGCCTGTTTCGCTGAATCGATGAAAAAAGAGCCCGCTGCAAGCGGGCTCTTTCGTCTGGGTTGCGTCACGCTGCCTACTGGCTGGCGCCTTCCGCCGGCGCGGCCATCGGCGCTGAAGCTCCCTTCTTCGTCTGCTTTGCCTTCTTCGGCTTTTTCACATGCTTTTCCGTGGGCGCTGAGTATGAGCTGACCGCGCTCGCCTCGGTCGGTGCCGCGGGTTGCTGCGCCCGCGCCATCGAGGCGCCGAAAGCCAGCGAAAGTCCAGTCAACAACAGCGTCAGCTTCTTCATACGGGTTTCTCCGGGTCGATTGCAAGTCGTTGAGCCGACGCGTTTTTCTGTCGCGTCTGGCAGGGTCAGGCCGTTGCAGTCTACAAAGACGAAAAACCCGCTGCCGGAAATATTCAGGCTATGGCTGGCGATATAGTGGGGCGCCTATAACTGTGGCGCCAAGGCCCGCTCAGCATCGGCCTTCGACAGGTTCATCCGCTTCGCGTAGTCGTCCAGCTGGTCCTGGCCGATTTTGCCGACTGAGAAGTAGGTGCTGTCCGGATGCGCGAGGTAGAAGCCCGATACGCTCGCCGCAGGCAGCATTGCGAGCGATTCGGTCACACTCATCCCCACCTCGTCGGCGCGCAGGACGCTGAACATGTCGCGCTTCACGAGGTGATCCGGGCATGCCGGATAGCCGGGCGCCGGGCGGACGCCGCGATACTTCTCGTGGATCAGGTCTTCGTTGGACAGCGTCTCGTCGCTCGCATAGCCCCACAGGTCGCGCCGCACGCGGGCGTGCATCGCTTCGGCGAATGCTTCCGCGAAACGGTCGGCGAGCGCCTTCAGCATGATCGAGCTGTAATCGTCGTGGTCCTTTTCGAACTGCTTTTCCTTCGTTTCCACACCCAGACCGGCCGTCACCGCGAACATGCCGATGTAGTCGGCGAGGCCCGAATCCTTCGGCGCGATGAAGTCGGCGAGCGACCGGTTCGGCCGCATCACGCCGTCGACGACCGGCCGCACGCTCTGCTGGCGGAGGTTGCGCCACGTGAGCGCAACTTCGGAGCGCGATTCGTCGGTGTAGATCTCGATGTCGTCATCATTGACCGTGTTGGCGGGCAAGAGGGCGATCACGCCGTTGGCCTGCAGCCAGCGTCCCTGAATCAGGCGTGCGAGCATCGACTTCGCATCGGAAAACACGCGCCGCGCCGATTCGCCGACAACCTCGTCGTTCAGGATCGCCGGGTAGGGGCCGGCGAGGTCCCACGTCTGGAAGAACGGCCCCCAGTCGATGTAGTTCGCCAGTTCGTTCAGATCGAACTTCCTGAACACGCGGCGGCCGATGAATTTCGGCTTGGCGGGCCGGTAAGCGGCCCAGTCGATCTTCGTCTTGTTGGCGCGCGCCTCGGCAAGCGTGACCATCGGCTGAGCCTTGCGGTTCGCGTGCTGGTCGCGGATGCGGTCGTAATCGGCCTTCAGGTCTTCGAGGTACTTTGCCGCGCCCTGGTCCGACAACAGGCTCGACGCCACCGACACCGAACGCGACGCATCCGGCACGTACACCACCGGCCCTTCGTAGTTCGGTGCGATCTTGACGGCCGTATGGACGCGCGAAGTCGTGGCGCCGCCGATCAAGAGCGGAATCTTCTTCACGCGGAAGTAGTCATCGCGCTGCATTTCCGAGGCGACGTAAGCCATCTCTTCGAGGCTCGGCGTAATCAGTCCCGAGAGACCGATGATGTCCGCGCCTTCCACCTTCGCTTTCGCGAGGATGTCGTTGCACGACACCATCACGCCCATGTTGACCACTTCGAAGTTATTGCACTGGAGCACCACCGACACGATGTTCTTGCCGATATCGTGGACGTCGCCTTTCACGGTTGCAATGACGATCTTTCCCTTCGCGCGCACATCGCCGCCGGCCTCGGCCAGCAGCTTCTTCTCTTCTTCGATGAAGGGGATCAGGTGCGCGACGGCCTGCTTCATCACGCGCGCCGACTTCACGACCTGCGGCAGGAACATCTTGCCCTGCCCGAACAGGTCGCCGACGATGTTCATGCCGTCCATCAGCGGACCTTCGATCACGTTGATCGGGCGGCCACCTTCGGCGGCGATTTTTGCGCGGGCTTCCTCGGTGTCTTCGACGATGAAGTTCGTGATGCCAAGCACCAGCGCATGCGCGAGACGCTTTTCGACCGGCTGGTTGCGCCACTCGAGGTTCTCTTCCTTCTTCGCGGCGCCGGTCTTGAATCTGTCGGCGATCTCGAGCAGACGGTCGGTGCCGTCCGGACGGCGATTCAGCACCACGTCTTCGACGCGTTCGCGCAATTCCGGATCGAGGTCGGCATACACGCCGAGCTGTCCGGCGTTGACGATGCCCATGTCCATCCCCGCCTGGATCGCGTGATAGAGGAACACGGTATGGATCGCTTCGCGCACCGGATCGTTGCCGCGGAACGAGAACGACACGTTCGACACGCCGCCGCTCACCTTCGCGTACGGCAGGTTTGCCTTGATCCAGCGGGTCGCGTTGATGAAGTCGACCGCGTAGTTGTTGTGTTCTTCGATGCCCGTGGCGATCGCGAAGATGTTCGGATCGAAGATGATGTCTTCCGGCGGGAAACCGACTTCGTTCACGAGGAAGTCGTACGAGCGCTTGCAGATCTGCGTCTTGCGCTCGAACGTGTCGGCCTGCCCCTGTTCGTCGAAGGCCATCACGACGGCGGCCGCGCCATAGCGGCGGATCAGGTTCGCGTGATGACGGAATGCCTCTTCGCCTTCCTTCAGCGAGATCGAGTTGACGATCGCCTTGCCCTGCACGCACTTCAAACCCGCTTCGATCACTTCCCATTTCGACGAGTCGATCATGATCGGCACGCGCGCGATGTCCGGCTCCGACGCGATCAGATTCATGAAGCGCACCATGGCCGCTTTCGAATCGAGCATCGCTTCGTCCATGTTGACGTCGATGACCTGCGCGCCGTTCTCGACCTGCTGACGTGCAACCGCAAGCGCTTCGTCGAACTGGCCGTTGAGAATCATGCGGGCAAACGCCTTCGAGCCGGTCACGTTGGTCCGTTCGCCGACGTTGATGAAGAGCGCGCCAGAGGTGACGTTGAACGGCTCGAGGCCGGAGAGGCGCATGGTGTGATCGGTCATGTCTTGTGCCTGATTCGGTTGTGTGCGTCGGTGCGGTATTGAGGGTAAGGCGTGAAGCGCTCGTCAGGCGGCGTCGCGGTATTGGGTTGGCCATTTGCGCGGCTTGATGTCCGCCAGCGCCTGCGCGATTGCGGCGATGTGCTCCGGCGTCGTGCCGCAGCAGCCGCCCGCGATGTTCACCAGTCCCGCTTCGGCGAATTCCTTAAGCAAGCCGGACGTATCGGCGGGCAGCTCGTCGAAACCGGTGTCGCTCATCGGATTCGGCAGGCCAGCGTTCGGATAGCACGATACGTACGTGTCGCACAGCTTCGACAGTTCCGCGATGTACGGGCGCATCAGCGCCGCACCCAATGCGCAGTTCAGACCAAAGGTGAGCGGTCTCGCGTGGCGCAGCGAATTCCAGAACGCTTCGACCGTCTGCCCTGACAGGATCCGGCCCGACGCGTCGGTTACCGTGCCCGAGATCATGATCGGCAGACGCTCGCCTGTGTTTTCGAACAGTTCGTCAAGAGCGAACAGGGCAGCTTTGGCGTTCAGCGTATCGAAGATCGTTTCGACGAGGAACAGATCGACGCCGCCGTCTAGCAGCGCCTTCGCCTGCTCGTAATACGCGGTGCGCAGTTCGTCGAACGTCACGTTGCGAGCTGCCGGATCGTTCACGTCTGGAGAAATGCTCGCGGTCTTCGGCGTCGGTCCGATTGCGCCCGCAACGAAGCGCGGCTTGTCGGCTGTCGAGTATTTGTCACAGGCTGCGCGCGCGAGCCTTGCCGACTCGAGATTCATCTCGGCCGCAAGGCTCTCCATCCCGTAGTCGGCCTGCGCGACGGTCGTTGCACCGAACGTATTTGTTTCGACGATATCGGCGCCCGCCGCGAGATATTGTTCGTGGATCTCGCTGATGATCTGCGGCTGGGTGATCGATAGCAGTTCGTTGTTGCCCTTGATGTCGCGTGAAGAGTCTTTGAAACGCTCGCCGCGATAGCGCGCCTCGTCGAGCTTGTAGCGCTGGATCATCGTGCCCATCGCGCCGTCCAGGATCAGGATGCGCGACTTCAGAAGCGCGGGCAGCGTCGCGCCGCGTGTATAAGCGGCGCCGGGTCCGGCTGGAACAACGGATGGAGCAGGCTGGTTCATGGCTGGCAAGGGCTTGCGCCGAAATATGCGGGAAACTCGTCATTGTAGCCGCAGCACGGCGGCTCCGCCCCGCCCGTGCCCGCATGGCGGGCGGGCACGGGGTGTCGTTTGCGGGAATGCAATAAAAACCCCCCGTCCGGCGTGCCGAACGGGGGTTCAGGGGGTGTCGCCAGGGCGACGTGTCAATGAAGGATGACCGGCTGATGCATCAGGCTGTCGAACTGTCCGAGGAATTCGTCTACTTCGTCGAGTGACGGCTCGTCTTCGATCAGCTTTTGCACATGTTCACGAAAACGCGCCGCCATTGCGCCGTCGATGTAGATTTCGCGCTGCATGGTCTTGTCAACAATCTCGTAGCCACCGGAACGCATGGCGAGATGCCCGTCTTCGGGCGGAAACTCGACAACACAATAGTTGGGGCTGTTATAGATCATCTGCATGGCGACACTCCTTATATTTCCGTTGGCTCCTTGGCCGTTCCTGTGCCGTATATGGAGCATAGGGTTTGGAATTCAAGGGGTGGACCCGGAGTAACGCGCATAGAAGAGGTCCGAATCTACAGTTTAGACCCCAGTTGCAAGAAACGTTTCAAGTAATGCGGCAAAACGATGCGATTGTTCGATCGGCGCCAGGTGGGCGGCGTCGAGCAGTTCGAAACGGCTTCCGGGAATGGCATTTGCGATGGCTTCCGTGACGGAGGGCGGTATGCCTGTGTCGTGGCGGCCTGCAACCACGAGAGCGGGCACCCGGATGGCATTGGCCATCTCGCGTACGTCGAAATCGCGCAGGGCCTCGCAGGCGAGTGCATACCCCTGCGGCGATGTGCGCAGCAGGACATCGCGGATCTGTTCGACCGCTTCCGGATGCGATGTCTGAAAATCGGACGTGAGCCAGCGGTCAAGCGTCGCGGGCGCAAGCGCGGTCATGCCGTCGCAGCGCGCCGCGGCCGCGCGCTGATCCCATATCGCGCGGCCTTCGGGTGGTGTGCCGCTTGATGTGTCAGCGAGCGTCAGGGTGTCGACGCGCGCCGGGTAATCGAGCGCGAACTGCTGCCCGATCATGCCGCCCATCGACATGCCGACGAGATGGGTATGCGGCGCGCCAAGTGCGTCGAGTAGCGCGGCGAGATCGCGGGACAGATCGGCAACGCTAAACGGCCGGTCGGGAACCGCTGTTGCGCCGTGTCCACGCACATCGTAGCGAAGCACGGTGAAATCGTCGCGGAAGTAGCCCGCGAGCTGGTCCCAGATCGACAGGTCGCCGCCGAGCTGGTGAATGAAAGTCAGCCAGGGGCCGCCGCCCTCGTTGCTCAGCACATATCGGGTCTCGATGCCGTTGATGTCTAGTTGCATGCTGGCTCCATCAGAAATGACACGGTGGAAGAGCCGTTTGCGGCTCGCAGGCGAGCTCGGCCGTGAAGCTGCAAACGGGTGCTGCTCATCGTGCGAGTGACGGATTGCGCAGAAGTTTCGGCACTCGAATGAAGCGCCGGTTCTGTTCAGGGCTTTTCGGGCGCGTTGTCGGGCTGAGTGGCGCTGTCGTCAGTGGCGCTGTCCGTGTTGCCGCTTGAATCCGCCGGCGCAAGCTTTCCGCGCCAGACAAGCTCGACCTGCGTACCGTTCGGTTCGGTTTGCAGGATCCGCGCCGGCAACCAGCCGAGCGACGGCGCGAGCCATACGTCGATACGCCGGCGGTCGCCTTCGTGGCGCGGCAGGCGCATGAAATGGCGCGCATCGACAAAGCCTCCCGGGATGCGAAGCGTTTCATCGCCAACTGTCTCGATCGGCCAGATTTCGCCGCTGTCGTTGTCGGCGACATAGAACTCGCGCGTGACGCCCGGCTTGTATGCGCCCGGATCGCCGCGCACCAGACTGGCGAGCTGCATGACCATACTGAAGCGGTCCTGCGCACCGTCGGGCAGCGCGAGCGTGGCAGGTGTGCGCGTGAACGCGATCTGCTTTGCGGTGCGGTTGAAGATCGTCACGTCTTCCGCGCGATGCCCGCGCTTTTCAATGTACTGATCAGGCGCGATGCCGAAAGCGTCGACATGGCCATGACTCGAATAGCTGAAGGTGCCGACGAACGGCAGAGGGACGGAAACGATCATCTCGTAGGTCTGTCCGTCGCTCGTCCAGTGGATCGTACCCGGCTGGTTACGGACGCCGTTGTAGAACGTGTCGTACTGCAGATCGCCTGAGGGCGGTACGGAAAGTTTCACCCCGGGCGATGCCTGTGCAGCCTTCACGTCTTCACCCGCGTTCGAGGCCGCAGCAGGTGTGGCGGCGGCTTCAGGTGCGGAAGCTGCCGCAGATGCCGCGTCCACAGCCGCTCTTGCGGATTGTGGGGCGTCCGGGCGCGTAGCCGTGAGCACGTGTTCGCTGCGTGGGCGCACGGCTCTCGCGTGCGTCGCTGTGTGTGGGCGCGGCGCCTCGCTGGCGAGCGTCTGCTCGACGCGTTCGGGCTTCAGAAGCGCTACCTGCACCGGCGCGTGTTCGGCGTCGAGCGGTTGAGCAGCGTCGCGGTGACGCTCGACCCATTGCGCCGCGACCCAGTGTAGCGCGACCACGACGGCGAGTACGACGCCCCAGCGCCACGCGCGCACGCCTCGGCGCGCGCGCGGATTGACGCGGAGCGTGAGGTCGGAACGACGGGCGACAGACTGGGACGACATCGGAAAGACGTAGCGCCTGTTACGAGGAAAGCGGTGAATGAGTGAAGTGGCACATGGGGCGGAGCTTTTGTCGACTATCGTGGTTCAGCGAACCGTTTCGACAGCAACGCAACTGACGATGTTCCGTCATGTGACTGTCAAGTGTTAACGGTGCGCCGCTTTGCTCCGTGACATCCGTCACATAGGCTCACGCGGCGTTGCACTGTAACCCAGTTCATATGAAAGCTTCTGCGCGCACTCACGCATCGCCGTGTCGATCGTGCCGTCCCAACGGATATCGAACGAACCCTCATGCCCTAGCGCAATCAGCCCCAGCGCAAGGTCGCCCGTCGAATCGAAAACAGGCATGCAGAACGCGTGAATAGTGGGCAGCAGCATGCCTTCGACGCGCGCGGCCTCGTGGACCCGCACGTTCGCGAGCAGCGTTTCGACTTCTTCCGGCGTGCGCGGGGCGTTGGCATAAGACGCCTGGTGCGAATCGGCGAGCTCGCGTTCGATCATCGCGCCTGTCTTGCTACGTGGCAGGTACGCAGCGAACAGCAGGCCGGTAGCCGAGCTGAGCAACGGCATGACGTCGCCGAGCTTGAGCGATGCCTTCGCCGGATGGCTCGATTCCATCCAGTGAACCACCGTCGGCCCCTGATTGCCCCACACCGCGATGCCGACAGTGAGATCGAGCCGGTCGCGCAGTTCGGCAAGTGCGATACGGGCGAGCTTCACGCCATCGACGCGTGCCAGTCGCGCAAGGCCAAGCTGGAGCGCGAAGCCGCCGAGTTCATAACGTCCCGAGAGCGGATCCTGCGACACCACACCGAGCCGCAGGAAACTGACCAGATAGCGGTGCGCCTTCGCCGGGCTCATACCCGCGCGTTGGGCAAGGTCGCGCAACATCATGGCACGCGGTTCGTTCGTCAGCACTTCGAGCAGGCGAAAGCCGACTTCGATCGACTGGATGCCGGAGCGCAGTTTTTCTTCGCCGGCTTCCTCGCGCTCGTCGTCAGAGGGTTCGATGGCGTCGACTTCGGCCGGTTCAGGTGAGCTGGGGTCGGGGTGGGTGCCGGAGCGTGCAAGTGAAGGCATGGACAAGGCGCGTCATGCGCGAGCGATGAAACGTGAACGGGGCAACGATCTGGCAGCGTCGGGACGACCCAGGTGCCCGATAAATGGGCAACTAAGCGGGCAACTAAGCGGGCAACTAAGCGGGCACCCAGGCGGGCACCCGAAGTCGCAACGACGGCGCAACCAGTACGGCAACTAACGGGGCAGCACCATCGCTCCAGAAGGGACAGGTTTGGGCCGCACCGATTCACCATCGTAGAATAGATTCCTTCTAACGTCATCCACACCGCTTACTTCCCCTATGAAACTTGCCACGCTGAAGGACGGCACACGCGACGGTCAGCTGATCGTCGTGTCCCGCGACCTGCACATTGCGGCGATCGCCGATGCGATCGCGCCGACGCTGCAGCGCGTCCTCGACGACTGGACGTTCTACGCGCCGCAACTGATCGATCTGTACGACGCGCTCAACCAGGGGCGTGCCCGCAATGCCTTCGCGTTTGACGCGAAGGCCTGCATGGCACCGCTGCCGCGGGCGTTCCAGTGGGCCGACAGCTCGTCGTATGTGAACCACGTCGAACTGGTGCGCCGCGCGCGCGGCGCGGAGATGCCGCCTGAATTCTGGACCGACCCGCTGATGTACCAGGGCGGCAGCGACGACTTCATGGGACCGAAGGACGACATTGTCTGCGCGTCCGAGGCGTTCGGCATCGACTTCGAAGCGGAGGTCGCCGTCATCACCGGCGATATACGAATGGGCGCAACGCCCGACCAGGCCTTGAAGGGCGTGCGTCTCGTGACACTCGCAAACGACGTCTCGCTGCGCAATCTGATTCCCGCCGAACTTGCGAAGGGCTTTGGATTTTTCCAGAGCAAGCCGGCCACGTCGTTCGCGCCGGTTGCGGTGACGCCCGACGAGCTCGCCGGGCACTGGCGCGAAGGCCGCGTGCACCGGCCGATGATCGTGCACTGGAACGGCAAAAAGGTCGGCCAACCGGATGCCGGCACCGACATGGTGTTCCACTTCGGCCAGCTCATCGCGCACGCAGTGAAGACGCGCAATGTGCGGGCCGGGACGATCGTCGGTTCGGGCACGGTTTCGAACAAGGACGCAAAGCGCGGCTACTGCTGTATCGCCGAGAAGCGCTGCCTCGAGACGATCGAGCACGGTGCGCCGCAGACGGAGTTCATGAAGTACGGCGATACGGTGAAGATCGAAATGTTCGATGAAGCGGGCAAGTCGATCTTCGGCTCGATCGAGCAGGCTGTCGCGCCGCTCGACGGCGCGCATTGAGGTCGGACCGGGCGGACCCTCCGATTGCCGGACGGCGCCTGCCAGGAGGGTTTCGCCCGATTCCGCAGCGCGCCCGCGCGTCTAAACTGACGGACGCGTGGCACGTACGGGCCGCGCAGGCATCGAGTCCCCAGCGGGAAGGGGGCAGCAGGAAAAAGAACAGATTGCCACGGAGAGGAGCCTTGCATGCTGCGATTCCGGTCGTCCATTCCCGAGCCTGGGCGTCCCAGAACATTGACGCTCCACGCACTCACACCGCAGCGGCTGGTGGCGCTCGTGGCCTTTGCATTCTGCGCTGCGCTGCCGGGCGTCTCGCTCGCGCAGGTGAAGATCGGGCTGGTGCTGTCGCTGACCGGTCCGGCTGCTTCGCTCGGCATTCCCGCGCGCGACACGGTCGCGCTTCTGCCAAAGGAAATGGCGGGCCAGAAAATCGAGTACCTCGTGCTCGACGACGCTTCGGACACCACCCAGGCCGTCCAGAATACGAAGAAGCTGATCTCCGAGGAGCACGTCGACGCAATCATCGGTTCGTCGACCACGCCGAACACGCTCGCGATGATCGACGTCGTTGCCGAAGGCCAGACGCCGACGATTTCGCTGGCATCGTCGGCGAAGATCATCGAACCGGTCGACGCAAAACGCCACTGGATGTTCAAGACTCCACAGACCGACGCGATGATGGCCTCGGCGATAGCCGAGCACGCGAGCGAACACGGCGTGAAGACGATGGCCTACATTGGCCAGGCCGACGCGCTCGGCGACACGTTCTACGCCGAAGTCGCGAAGTTCGCGCAGCTGCGTGGCATCAACCTGGTGGCGAACGAGCGCTTCAATCGCACCGACCCGAGCGTCACCGGGCAGATCCTGAAGATCATGTCGGCCAATCCCGATGCGGTCGTCGTGGGCGCCGCGGGCACGCCTGCCGCGTTGCCGCCGAAGACGCTGAAGTCGCGCGGCTATAAAGGCTTGATCTATCACAACCACGGCGTGGGCAATAACGACTTCCTGCGCGTCTGTGGCGCGGACTGCAACGGCACGTTCCTGCCAGCGAGCCCGGTGCTGGTTGCCGCCCAGCTGCCCGAGGATCACCCGGCAAAGCGCCTCGCGCTCGACTACATCTCGCGCTTCGAGGCGTTGCACGGTGCGGGCAGCGTATCGGCGTTCGGCTCCTACACCTGGGATGCTGGCCTGCTGCTCGGCACCGCGGTGCCGATCGCGCTCATGGCCGCCGCGCCGGGTACGTCTGAATTCCGTCAGGCTCTGCGCGATGCGCTCGAGGCGACACGCGGTCTGGCGACCTCCAACGGCATCGTCAACATGAGCATGACGGATCACCTCGGACTCGATCAGCGTGCCCGTGTGATGGTGCAGATTCGCGAAGGGAAATGGGTTTATCAGGCGCGCTAAAGTGTGCAATCAAGCGCGCCGCCGTTTGCAGCATGCCGCGGGCCGCGGCGTTACTTTGAGTCACGAATCGTTCTACCGGATCGACTGCCATGTCTCACGAATCACCCACCACTAACCCTGCCTTTTACGCCGGCTATCACGCGCTGCGTCTCAGGCATCATCCGCACGGCATTCTTGAAATCGTCATGAGCGGGGAGGGCGCGAACAGGAGCGGCCTCGCCACCGCCGACGCGCGAATGCACCGCGAACTGGCCGATATCTGGCGCGACATCGATCGCGACCCGCACACGCGCGTCGCGGTGATTCGCGGGGAAGGCAAGGGCTTTTCGGCGGGCGGCGATCTGCATCTGGTCGAGCAGATGGCCACCGATTTCGACGTGCGCACGCGCGTCTGGCGCGAGGCGCGCGATCTCGTCTACAACGTGATCAACTGCAGCAAGCCGGTGGTGTCGGCGATCCACGGCCCGGCGGTCGGCGCGGGTCTCGTCGCCGGACTGCTCGCGGATATCTCGATCGCGGCGAAAACGGCGCGGATCATCGACGGCCATACCCGCCTCGGCGTCGCCGCCGGCGATCACGCAGCGATCGTCTGGCCGCTCCTGTGCGGGATGGCGAAGGCCAAGTACTACCTGATGCTGTGCGAGCCGGTGAGCGGCGAAGAGGCGGAGCGCATCGGGCTGGTGTCGCTTGCCGTCGACGAAAACGATCTGCTGCCGAAGGCCTTCGAAGTGGCCCAGAAGTTGGCGGGCGGTTCGCAGACGGCGATCCGCTGGACCAAGTACGCGTTGAACAACTGGCTGCGCTCGGCGGGGCCGACGTTCGACACATCGCTCGCGCTCGAATTCATGGGCTTCGCCGGACCTGACGTGCGCGAAGGCGTGAGTTCGCTGCGCGAGCGGCGCGCGCCCGACTTCAAGGGCGGTGATCCGTTCTGATGCGTGCGCGGTATGATCAGATGAAACGGATGGCGAGTGCTGTCGCGCGTCGTCCAAACCCTACCGGTGCGAGGAGAAAACCATGACCGATACACCCGGCACGACGCCGCCTTTTCCCGGCTTTGCTGGTTTCCCGCCAGCCGAATTGCTTGACCGCATGTGGGACATGATGCGGCTCACGCCTTTCGGTTCGGCGTTTCCCGGCGCGCAGCCGGGTGGTGCGCAAGGCCTTGGGCCATCGCTGTCGATGATGTCCGACATGATGGCGCCGCTCACGAACGTCGAGGAGCTCGACAAGCGCATCACCGACATGCGCGCCGTCGAGCAGTGGCTCAAGCTGAATCTGAACATGCTGCAGTCGGCGATCCAGGCGCTGGAAGTACAGCGTGCGACGCTGGCCACGCTGCGCGCGTTCGGCGCCTTTGCGCAGACGTCGATGAGCGCGCCTGCGGCAGCGTCGGCAGCAACATCGACGCCTTCGTGGATGTCGCGCACAGAAGCGCCCGCAGCGCCTGCCGCCGGGCAGGCTGCGCCTGAGGCCGAGCCGGGCGAGACCAACGAAACGGGCAGTGCGACGGAAGTGCCCACCTTCGATACTTCGGCGTGGTGGAGTCTTTTGCAGTCGCAGTTCAACCAGCTGGCGCAGTTCGCGATGGCCCAGACCCCGGCACCTGGTGCGACCGCCACGGCCGAAGACATTGCCGAAGCCGCAGAAGGGCCGGACGGTCCCGAGGCATCTGGGGCGGCTAAAGCGCCCCGCGCAGCGGACGCTTCCGTCGCGAAAAAGTCTGCTGCCGCGAAACGCCCTGCTACGAAGCGCGCACCATCGGCAAAGAGTAGTACCGGCACGAGCGCCGTGAAGAAAGCAGTCCCATCCTCCGGGGCATGACGAGCCGCCGCTCCGCACGCGATCGACTTCGGCACTGACGGACCGCACAGCGCGCGGCTGGCTTTTCAGCCTGCCAGGTTCGCGCGCAGCTACCGGCAATCAGCGCACGATTTCCGCCGGATGCGACTAAAAAAATCACCGCACAATGCGTAACGGTCAGCGGAAATTCATCACCTTGACTTCATTTTGACGGATGGTAATGCATGGTGGCTCGATAATGGACTGTAGCGGCGGCTGTCAACCGGCGGCGGCCTGCGCGTGTGGCGCGCCGCGCCGTGTCGGGAGTGGCAAAAGGCGCGGCAGGCAAGAGGCCGAATCGCGGGAACCGTAAGGCTCGCGTGCTATCATCCTGTAAGCTTTTTTGGCCCGTTGGCATGCACTGAAAACAACGACTCAAGCAGCCCGAACGGTTGCCGGCATGATGGCTGCGCGGTTTGACCGCGTGGCGCCGGCCCAGTCCGGTTCGACTCCAGGCACGGGTACTCCTTACCCAAAGTCGGCCGGAACAACCAGTACTCTGGTTTTCGCAAGTGCACCGATGCCGCAGGTGGTTCTTTGCCACGCGGCGCGTTTGGGCGCCCGATTACCGCGTAAAATTGAATACTCAGGTCGCGAAAGCGCGCTTTGGCTCGCTCGCAGCAAACAGATACGAACAGACGTCGCAATGCGCAGAACAGGGGTGGGACTATGAACACCATGCTTTATCCGGAACTTTACAAATCGCTCGAATCCGTTCGATGGGACATGGAGAAAGACATTCCCTGGGATAAATTCGACGCATCGCTGCTCACCGACGAGCAGGCGGCAACGATCAAGATGAACGCAATCACCGAATGGTCCGCGTTGCCCGCCACGGAAATGTTCCTGCGCGATAACCACCATGACAGCGATTTCTCGGCATTCATGAGCGTGTGGTTTTTCGAAGAACAGAAGCACTCTCTGGTGTTGATGGAATACCTGCGCCGCTTCAAACCGGAACTCTGCCCGACCGAGGAAGAACTGCACGCGGTGCGCTTTGAATTCGATCCGGCGCCGCCGCTTGAAACGCTGATGTTGCATTTCTGCGGTGAAATCCGCCTGAATCACTGGTATCGCCGCGCGGCCGAATGGCACACCGAGCCGGTCATCAAGGCCATCTACGAAACGATTTCGCGCGACGAAGCGCGTCATGGCGGCGCCTACCTGCGCTACATGAAGAAGGCGATGGCGCAGACGGGCGATATCGCCCGCGCGGCATTCGCGAAGATCGGCGTGTTGATGGCGTCGGCGCGCCGCACCGAAAAGCCGCTGCATCCGACCAACCTGCACGTCAATCAGGCGCTGTTCCCGCGTGACACGATCCAGTCGCGTCTGCCGGATCCGGAATGGCTGGAACGCTGGCTCGACGAACAGATCCGTTTCGACGACGGCTGGGAAAAGAAGGTGGTCGAACGCATCCTGCACAACCTGTCGATCCTGTTCGAGCGCACGTTCAATACGGCGCAGGAACTGAACCGCTATCGCAAGGAAGTAGTCGCACGTCTGCAGGCATCGCAGGGTGTGACCGAGCAGCAACAACCTGCCTGATGCGCAGGGCGCGTCGCCGGTGCGTCTGACAGGCGCTATACCGGGCAACGGACACGCAGTACCTCAGGCGAAAACACGGCCCGGCAGGCATTAGCTTCCCGGGTCGTTTTCTTTTCTGTTTCAATTTCCACACCAGGCGCACCGCAGGTGCCTGCGCCGCCATTTCACCTTTTTCGGTCTTTTCCATGCCTGCTACATTCGAACGCAAGATCACGACCCGCGAAGCGCTCACCCAGATCCGTTCCTCGCTGCCCGGCCCGGTGGTCTTCACCAACGGCGTGTTTGACATCCTGCATCGCGGCCATGTCACGTATCTCGCGGACGCCAAAGCGCTGGGTGCGTGTCTGGTCGTCGGTGTGAACAGCGATGCTTCGGTGCGTATGCTCGGCAAGGGCGACGATCGCCCGATCAACAACGACGCTGACCGGATGGCGCTGCTTGCGGCGCTGGAGAGTGTCGACTGGGTTGTGCGCTTCGAAGAGCGGACGCCGATCGCGCTGATCGAAGCCGTGCACCCTGACATCCTCGTCAAGGGCGGCGACTACGACATGGATACGCTACCCGAATCCGCTCTGGTGCGCGGCTGGGGCGGCCGCGCGCTAGCGATTCCATTCGAGCACGACCGCTCGACGACCGCTTTGCTCAGCAAGGTTCGCGCGCAGGGCTGAGCGCGCTTATTGCGTCAGCGTCGACGACTGGATCGGCGGGGTAGGTGCGGGTGCGCCGACCACCGCCTGATCGGCTGCCTCGGCTGCAGAAAGCGGGCGCACCTTCAGCGTTTCCGGATGAATCTGCCGGCTTACGCGATTCGGCTCATGCGAGTCGAACGTCGGGAGTGGTCCGAGCATGCCGCGCAGCGCGGCGAATGCGAGCCCGTTGACAAGAATCAGGATGGCGATCAGCCAGCGTAGCATCGTCGGGATCTCCGTCGAATGAATGAGGCAGTCATGGGAAGGCGTTGGCGCTGCCGGAATTGCGCGCTTCGCGGCAGGCTGCGGCTGTGACGCGTGACGGCGCGCATGCCAGTTCGGTGGAAAGCGTACTTTCCATGCCCGCCAGCGCGGCAACCATATCAGATTGCATGCACGCACTCGTCACGCGGGCTGTGCACCGCTGTCTTCGGCGGCGATCAATGCAAGGCCGGATAGCACGAGCGAGTCGTGGCGGGTATGCGGGACCTTGAGCGCGGCGGTCACTTCATCGGCCGCACCGCCGCCGATTACGAGCCGTACCGGCACCTGCCACGTTTCCGTCAGGTCGTGCCACATCCGTTCAATCAAGCCGGCCTGTGCCAGCGCGCAACCTGCGGACAGCGAACTGTGTGTATCCGTCGCGAACGTCGGGCCACGGCGCGTGCCGCTCGCCAGCAGGTCGCGGGCGGATGTTGCGTCGAGCGTCGGCAGTTGTGCAGTGTGTTCGCCGAGTGAGCGCATCATCAGCGACCAGCCGGGGGCGATCAGGCCGCCGACAAACGTGCCGTCCGCACGCAGTGCTTCGAGTGTGGTTGCCGTGCCGAATGTCGCGATCAGCAAGGGCTCGCCAGGAAACGCCGCATGCGCGCCGATCAATCCGGCCCAACGGTCGCTACCGAGCGCCGACGGTGCCGTATAACCGTTCGTGACCCCGCATTGCTGGGCGACGGCGCGGATCGTCGTGCGCGGCAGGGAAGGCCAGCGCGCGCTGAGCAGCGCGTCGATGCGGCGCGCGACCGCATCGCCGGCGACGTTCGAAATCCACGCGCTGCCAGGCGTCGGCAATGGCGACCAGTCGGGTTCGTCCGCCGAACGTGCGATATCGGGGGCATCGTCCGTCGTGCGGGTGCCGTGTTCAAATGCGCCGGCATGCGTACGGGTGCCGTGCGCGTCGACAAGCGCCCACTTGACCCGGCTGTTGCCGGCGTCGATCAGCAGAAAGGGTGCACCGCTCATGCGTGGCCGTCGGCGAGACGTAGCGACACGTCGCCGGTGGAGATGGCCTCGCGGCCGGAGGCGGTATCGAGTAGCAACTGGCCGCTTTCGTCGACGCCCGCCGCAATGCCGCGCGAAACTTCGACGCCCTGTTCGATCAGCACGACTTCGCGCCCCGCGTAACCGTGGCACGCATTCCAGCGCTGACGGAACGGCGCGAAACCGCCTGACGCGAAGCGCTGCAACGCGGGTTCGAGCGCATTCAACTCGGCGGCAAGGGTATCGGTGAGATTGGCGTTCGGCAGTGCGCGCGATAGTGCGGTCGGCGTCGTGCCACGGGCTTGTGGTGGCGCGTCGGCGTTCAGTGCACCGACCTTCGCGGCGAGTTCGTCGGCGCCTTTCACGTTCGTACCGATGCCGATCACCACCGCGCTCGCATCGGCTGTGCTCCATGCCGTTTCGATGAGGATGCCGGCGAGCTTGTCGCCTTCGAAGAGCACGTCGTTGGGCCACTTCAGCGAGATCTGACCCGGCGCGTTAAGCGGCAGCGAGCGCAGGCCATCGACCAGCGCGACGCCCACCGCGAGGCTGAGCCCCGCCAGCCCTTCGAGCGGACGCGGCAGCACGCAGCCGACGGAAAACAGCAGTGCGTTGCCGGGTTCGGCATACCAGGGGCGTCCGCGTCGTCCGCGGCCGGCGGTCTGGAGATAGGCGACGCGGACCATCGGCCGGGGCAGGGCACTGGCCTTGCGCGGTAACGACTTGAGGTGAGCCATCAGATCGGCGTTGGTAGAGCCGGTTTCTTCGACGATTTCGATCGGCCAGGCAAGCGCGGCGGGACCGAACAGCGTGACCGCGCGTTCGCGGTCGATGCGCCATTCGCCGGGCGGAGCGGCGTCGGTAGGGGTGGTCCTTGGATTCATGAGACGTATTGTAGTAGCCAGTGGCGACGAACGGGCCGACAGGGGCCGACAGATCGCGGGGCAACCCCGCTGGCAGCGCCGCCCATAGCGCTGCCGACAACCGTGCCGATAGCCGCACAGACAAACGCGCCGGCAACCGGGCGTAGTTGTGCGGCCCAAACACGGCGCCTTCGTTACAATGGCCGCAGATTCCATCAAGCGAACCAGCGATCCTTGAACCACGATACTCCGCCCGGCCTCGAAGTCGCGGCTGGCAGCCAGGGAAAGGTCGTCCGTCTATCCGGTCAGTGGACGGCGCTCGCGCTCGCGCGTGACAAGGCGCGTCGCGGCGGTGCGGTGCTCAAGCTGGGCGCGCTCGCCAGCGAGAAGGTCAGCCAGTGGGACCTGTCGCACGTGGCCCGGATGGATCACGTCGGCGGCCAGGCGCTATGGCGCGTCTGGGGCCGCCGGATGCCGGCCGAGCTGGTCGCGCTCAACGACACGCAGCGCGAGATCTTCGAGCGCATCGCGCTGCTCGACGCGGCGCGCGACAACCCGGAGCCGGTGCTGCGCATCGATCCGTTCACGCGCCTCGGCCTGACGATCTTCTCCTTCTTCGAGCACCTGTACGGCGGCATCGCGATGTTCGGCCGCGTCGTGATCGATCTGCTCCTGGTGGCGCGCAACCCGAAAGTCACCCCGTGGACCGAGATCTCGGCGAACGTCTACAACGCGGGCGCCCGGGCCATGCCGATCACCGCGCTGGTCGGCTTCCTGATCGGCATCGTGCTGAGCTACCTGTCGGCGCAGCAGCTGCGGCAGTTCGGCGCGAACCAGTTCATCGTCAACCTGCTGGGGCTCGCGATCATCCGCGAGCTCGGGCCGGTGCTCGCGGCGATCCTGGTGGCGGGGCGCTCGGGCTCGGCGATCACCGCGCAGATCGGCGTGATGCGCGTCACCGAGGAGCTCGACGCGATGCGCGTGATGGGCATCCCGCACGGTCTGCGGCTGATCCTGCCGCGCGTGCTGGCGCTGGCGATTGCGATGCCGCTGCTCGTGATGTGGACCAACATCATCGCGCTGACGGGCGGCGCGGTGGCCGCGAAGATCGTGCTGGGCATCGACATGTCGTTTTTCGCGCGGGCGCTGCCGGGCGTGGTGCCGATCGCGAACCTGTGGCTCGGGCTCGGCAAGGGCATGGCGTTCGGCGTGCTGATCGCGATCGTCGGCTGTCACTTCGGGTTTCGCATCAAGGCCAATTCGCAGAGCCTGGGTGAAGGCACGACGGCGTCGGTGGTGACGTCGATCACGGTCGTGATTCTCGCGGACGCGGTGTTCGCGATTCTCTTCCAGCGCGTGGGGATCTGATGACAGCGCCGCTCGCCCCGGCCGTGCGCGGCCATCCGATGCCCGAGATCGCCGAGCCGGTGATCGAGGTGCGCGAGCTCACCAAGCGCTATGGACGCACGATCATCCATCAGCACCTGAACTTCGAGGTGCGGCGCGGGGAGATCGTGTCGGTTGTGGGCGGCTCGGGTTCGGGCAAGACGACGCTGGTGCGGCAGATTCTCGGGCTCGAGCGTCAGAGCGCGGGCACCATCAAGCTGTTCGGCGAGGATACGTCGACGATGTCGCCGGAGAACGCGCGCCTGCTGCGCAGCCGTTCGGGGATGCTGTTTCAGCGTGGCGCGCTGTTCTCGTCGCTGTCGGTGTTCGACAACGTCGCGCAGCCGCTCCGCGAACTGGGCAAGGTGCCGGAGGACCTGCTGCGCGACATCGTGATGCTGAAGCTGGAAATGGTGGGGCTGCCGTGCAGGCATGCGTCGAAGATGCCGGCGGCGCTGTCGGGTGGGATGGTCAAGCGGGTGGGCATTGCGCGGGCGATTGCGCTGGAGCCGGAGCTGCTGTTTCTCGACGAACCGACGGCGGGGCTCGATCCGCAGGCGTCGGACGAGTTCGTCGAGCTGATCAGCACGCTGCACCGGGCGCTGGGGCTCACGGTCGTGATGGTGACGCACGACCTGGATACGATGATCGCGCTGTCCACGCGGGTGGCGGTGCTGGCCGAGCGCAAGGTGCTGGTGGCCGCCCCGGTCGAGGAAGTGGCGGGTGTGGATGATCCGTTCATCCGCGAGTATTTCCTCGGCCTGCGTGGCCGCCGCGCCTTGCAGGCGCTGCCGCCGGAGCGCCGCGCGAAGCTGCCGCCGGCGGCGCTCGAACCGGCATCGGCCGACGTGCCGCTGTGAGAATCCTGGGGACCTGACGATGGAAAACAAATCACATGCGTTCTGGGCCGGGCTCTTCACAGTCTTGCTGGCGCTGGCGATCGGCATAGGGGCGTTCCTGCTCAACGTCGACCGGTCGGTGCGCGAACCGTACGACCTGATTGCGCGGACCAGTGTGACCGGGCTTTCCCCAGATGCCGCCGTGCGCTTTCGCGGGCTGGGTGTCGGCAGGGTGCAGTCGATCAAGTTCGATCCGGATCATCCGGGCCAGATCGTGATCCGGATCATGGTCGACCAGCGCGCGCCGATCACGCATTCGACCTTCGGTAGTCTCAGCTTCCAGGGGGTCACCGGGATCGCGTTCATCCAGCTCGACGACACGGGCAAGGATCCGACGCCGCTACCGTCATCGGCGAAGCAGGTCGCGCAGTTGCCGATGCGTCCGGGCCTGTTCGACCAGTTGCAGCTGCGCGGCGATATCCTGCTGCACAAGCTGGAAAAAGTGGCAGACGACGTCGACGACATGCTGTCGCCCGAGATGCGAGCTCAGTTGCAGGCGACGGTCGCGAGCATGCAGCATGCCGCCGATGGCGTCGCCACGCTTTCGCAGCAGATGGCGCCGGTCGCCGGCAAACTGCCGGCCACGTTGCACGAACTGGATCAGACGCTCGCGTCGACGAACCAGTTGATCACCAGCCTGAACCGGCCCGACGGTCCGTTCGAAATGAACCTGAACAAGGTGGGCACGGCCGCGCAGCAGTCGGGTGCGGCCCTGACGTCGATCCAATCGACAGTGCAGGAACTGTCGGCGCGTGTAGGTTACGACACGCTGCCGCGCGTCAATTCGCTTTCCGACGACGTGCGCAGCGCCGCGCGCTCGATCGATCGTGCCGCCGATACGTTCAGCACCAATCCGCGTGGCGTGCTGTTCGGCGCTACGCCTGCCGCCCCGGGACCGCGCGAGCCAGGTTTCTCCTGGCCCGCGGACCGTACAGCACAATGACTTGAAGAGGAAGATTGCAATGCCACGCTCGACCAGACGTTTCGGCTTCTCAGGCACCGCGCCTGCGCTACTGCTCGCGCTTGGCGTGCTGTCGGGCTGTGCCGGGACGCCAGCGGCGCTCTCCGATATCCGCTACGACTTCGGGCCCGCGACGCCGCCCGCGGCAAGCGGCACGATGCCGGCGGTCAAGGTGCTGGACGTGACCGCGCCCGACCCGCTCAATTCGGACAACCTGAACTACCGGCTGAACTATGCCGATGCGCACCAACTCGCGTCGTATGCGAATAGCCACTGGACCATGCCGCCGTCGCAATTGCTGACGCAGCGTCTGCGCACCGCGCTCAGCTCACGCGGCACCGTATTGACCGGCGCCGATGGCGTGCGCGCGCCGGTCCTGCGGATCGATCTGCAGGAGTTCGAACAGGTCTTCGATGGCCGGGACGAGAGTCATGGTGCCGTCACCGCGCGCGTCACGCTTTTGCAGGATGGCAAGGTGCTCGGCCAGCGCACGTTCATCGCGCGCGCGCCGGCCAGTTCTTCCGATGCCGCGGGCGGTGCCCGCGCACTGGCCGCCGCCAGCGATGACCTCGTCGCCCAGGTCGCGGCCTGGCTCGGCGTGCAGGCGCTCGTCGCCGCGCAATGAAGTGCCCGCAGCGCACGCTTCGAGGCCGCTGCATGAGCGATAAACCCTGGCAGCGCCGCTCGTCGGCACTAGCAAGACAGGCGCTCGCGCTGTATGCGGCGCTGATCGTCTACGGTTCGCTGTATCCGTTCACTGGCTGGCGCTCGCTCGGGCTCGGGCCGTTCGACTATCTGTTCGATCCGCTGCCGCAGTACCTGACCGCGTTCGATGTCGTGACCAACGTGCTTGGCTACATGCCGTTCGGCGCGCTCGTCGTGCTGGCGGCGTACCCGCGCTGGAGAGGCGCGCTGGCTGTCGGGCTGGCGTTCGCGCTCGGCACCTTGCTGTCGGGCACGATGGAAGCGATCCAGACCTGGCTGCCGACGCGCGTCGCGTCCAATCTCGACCTGGCCGCCAACGTGCTGGGCGCCCTGCTCGGCGCTACGCTGATGTCGCCGGCAACCGGCATGCTGCTCGATCGCGGCGCGCTGCGGCGGCTGCGTTTCCTGTGGTTCGAGGACGATGCCGCGGAGCTGCTCGGGCTCACGCTGCTGTGGCCGTTCGCGACGATGCATCCCGCACCGCGCCTCTTCACCATCGGCGACTGGCCGCGCGAGCTGTGGCTGCGCTTCGATTCGACCATGCAGGACGCGCTGCTCGCATGGACGCCCGATCGGTGGCATGTGTCGTCGTGGCCTGCGCTCGTCGCGGGCTGGCTGCCCGACGAGGTCTGGGAAGCGGTACTGACCGCGCTGAGCCTCTTCGCTGCCTGCACGCTGGCGTCGCTGCCGATGCGTTCGCATGCGCCGCGTGTCAGACTGCTGTTCACCTTTATCGGCTTCACCCTGTTAGTGAAGGCCGGCGCGACGTTTCTGCAATCGCAAAGCGGCCTCGCGTTCGACTGGGCCACGCCGGGCGCGCTTGCCGGCCTTGTCGGCGGCACGCTAGCTGCGTTGCTTGCGCTCGCATTGCCGGCCACATGGCGCGTGATGCTCGCGGCTTGCGCGATGATTCTTGCGCTCGTGTTCGGCAATGTGCTGCCGGTGAATCCGTATTTCGATGTCGTGCTCGCTGACTGGCGTCAGGGGCGGTATCTGCATTTCAACGGTCTGGCGCGCTGGCTGGCCTGGATGTGGCCGTACGCGGCGCTTGTCTGGCTCGCATTTTCGGTGGAGCGTGCGTGGCTCACGCGGCGGCGCGGGAGCGGCTGACGGGCCTGCTCGCTATAATCGACCGGACTCGGCAGGCCAGCGGACACAAGTGGATTCCCCCGAGCCTTCCAACTCTCTCAGTTTTCTCTCGCTGGACATCATGGATTCCTTCTACAAGTACCACGTGTTTTTCTGCCTCAACCAGCGTGAACCTGGCGCGGAGCGCCCGTGCTGCGCGAACTGCAACGCGCAGGAGATGCAGGAGTACGCGAAGAAACGGGTGAAGAAGCTGGGGCTCGCGGGTCCCGGCCAGGTGCGCATCAACAAGGCCGGCTGCCTTGACCGGTGCGAGGAAGGGCCCACGTTGGTGGTATATCCCGAAGGCACCTGGTACACCTACATCGACGAGACGGATATCGACGAGATCGTCGATTCGCACCTCGTGAACGGAAAGGTCGTCGAACGTCTCAAAATCTGATCCCCCCATGAACGTCCATACCAGAAAATTCCTGATCGACGGGCCTGTCGGCAAGATCGAGGTCGCCGTCGACCTGCCCGACGACGTGCGCGAGAACGGTGCCGCGCCGCGTGGCATCGCGCTGGTTGCGCATCCGCATCCGCTTTTCGGCGGCACGATGGACAACAAGGTCGCGCAGACGCTCGCGCGCACGCTGGTGCAGTTGAACTACGTGACATACCGCTCGAATTTTCGCGGTGTCGGCGAGACCCAGGGCGAGCACGACAAAGGCATCGGCGAGCGCGATGACCTGCGCGCCGTGCTCGACTACATGCGTGCGCAACCGGGGCAACGCGATCTTCCCCTCGTGCTGGCGGGCTTTTCGTTCGGGACGTTCGTGTTGTCGCATGTGGCCGCGCGGTTGCGCGAGGAGGGCAGCGCGATCGAACGCATGGTGTTCGTCGGTACGGCCGCAAGCAACTGGGAAGTTGCACCGGTTCCGGAAAACACGCTCGTGATTCACGGCGAAACCGACGAAACGGTGCCGATTGCCTCGGTCTACGAGTGGGCGCGGCCGCAGGAATTGCCGGTTGTCGTGATTCCCGGCGCCGAACATTTCCTGCATCGCAAGCTGCATATCCTCAAGCGCATCGTCAGCGACGCCTGGCGGTGAATCGCCCGCACCCACGATTTCGGGGTACAGGTACGCACGAAATGCAGATTTATCGACGTGGCTGCCGGCGGATTGTGAGGTTGCGGCGCGTATAATGAGCGCTCTTTTTTGGGCGCAGCGCCGCCCGCCCGGCTGATCGCGACGCTCGCATCGCCGGATGTCGGGCGCGCTGCGCGAACCGATCGCGTGGCCGGGAGTCCAATGGGCGCCGTACCGTCGAACCATGTTTCAGGCGCGATGCGCTCGCCGACCGGCTCTTCCAAACTGCGTGCCCCCGCGCGCGAAGCCTATTTTCTGCCCGAACCCATCCTATGCGTTTTTCCTCCGGCTTTCCGTCACTGACATCGTTTATCCCTTCTTCCCTCAGCCGCGCGGTGACGCTTGGCGCTGTGCTGCCCGCGACGCTGGTGGCAAGCACCGCGTTCGCGCAGGTGCCGCCGCCGGGCGTGAACGCACGCTCGTGGGTGCTGGTCGATGCCACCAGCAACCAGGTGCTCGCGTCGGCTAATGCCGATGAGCGCGTCGAACCGGCGTCGCTCACGAAGCTGATGACCGCCTATCTCGTTTTCGAAGCGCTGCAGACGAAGAAGATCTCGATGGATCAGACGATCAATCCGAGTGAAGCCGTGCGTCGCGTGCGTACCGACGAGTCGCGCATGTTCATCGAAGCGAACAAGCCCGTCACGGTTCACGACCTGGTGTACGGGATGATCGTGCAGTCCGGCAACGACGCGGCAATCGCGCTGGCAGAACTGGTCGGCGGCAGCGAGTCACAGTTCGTCACCTTGATGAACGCCGAAGCGCAGCGCCTCGGCATGAAGCACACGCATTTCGCCGACGTGAACGGCATGCCCGATCCGCAGCACTACACGACGGCAGGTGACCTCGCGATCCTCTCCGCGCGCCTGATTCGCGATTTCCCGGACTACTACAACATCTTCTCGGTCCGCGATTTCACGTACAACAAGATCAAGCAGCCTAACCGCAACCGTCTGTTGTGGATCGATCCGACCGTCGACGGTCTGAAGACCGGCCACACGCAGGCGGCCGGCTACTGCCTGATCGCGTCCGCGAAGCGCTCGCTGCCCGGTACGCCCGACGCGTCGCGCCGTCTCGTCTCGGTGATGATGGGCGAGCAGAAGGAGCATGACCGCGTGCAGGACAGCCTGAAGATGCTGAACTACGGCTACACCGCGTACGACGCGTTGCGCCTGTACAAGGCAGGTCAGGTGATCGAGACGCCGCGCGTCTACAAGGGCATGCAGGACACCGTGAAGATCGGCGTGAAGGGCGACCAGTACATCACCGTGCCGAAGGGCCTGGGCGACAAGGTCAAGCCGCAGATCGACCGCATGGATCCGTTGATTGCGCCGATCGCCGACGGTCAGCAGGTGGGCACCGTGAAGCTCGTCGCCGATGGCAACACGCTCGCGCAATTCCCGATTGTCGCGCTGCAGGCGGTGCCGCAGGCCGGCGTTGTCGGTCGCGTGTGGGATTCGCTCGTGCTGATGTTCAACAAGAAGAAGTAAGCTTGGGGCTCGTGATCCCGCGTGCGGCGCGTTGCTGCGATGGACGCGGGATTGCAGCAGCCAATTCGCGTATCGACGCGGGTTGAAGACGCTGCCGGTTGCAGGTGCGGGCTGGCGGCCTGCTGCTCACAGGCAGTCAGGGCACATGGATGAGTTGCAGGTTGCCGCGCTGGAAGGAGTGAAAGATGAGTCCGGTGAACGAATCACTGATTGAGTATCCCTGCGATTTCCCGATCAAGGTGATGGGTAAATCGCATCCCGATTTCGCCGACACGATCGTGACGGTGATCCGGCAGTTCGACAACGGTTTCGACGCGACGCGTATCGAAACGCGCCCGTCGAGTGGCGGCAACTACACGGGACTGACCGTGACGGTGCGCGCGCTGAATCGTGAGCATCTCGACGACATTTATCGGGCGCTGACCGGGCATCCGATGGTCAAGGTCGTGCTCTGACGAACCGGTGCGGTGCGCTCGCAGCGCCGCCCCTCACGGCTGGACGTGCAACGTGTCCGCCGTTCTACTCGTGCCCGGTCGCTCCGAGCAGGCACGTTCGAACAGCAGCCTGAAGCGGGCCACTTCGTCGAAAACCCAGCTCCGGAATGCCTGCACGCGCGCCGTCTCCAACATCTGCGGCGCGCAGATGAAGTAGTACTGCCATGGGCTCGGGCCATCGACGTCGAACAGTCGCACAAGTCGGCCCGCCGCGATCTCGTGCATGGCGAGTGAGCGGCGAGTGAGCGCGACGCCCTGGCCGTCGATGGCCGCCTGCAGCAGATTCGACGAGTCCTGATACAGCACGCCGCGCTTCGGTTCCGGCCATTCGTTGAGTCCAGCGGCATCGAACCAGGGCCGCCAGAGTTCGTCGTCCGAGCGCAACAGCGGAACACTTGCCAGATCGGCGGGTGTTTTTGGCAGGTTGCCGCCGTTGAAGTTCGGCGAGCAGGCCGGGAAGAAAATCTCTTCGAGCAGCAGTTCGACGTGCAGACCCGGGTATCGTCCGAATCCAAAACGGATTGCAACGTCGACGTCATCGCGCGCGAAATCGGTCAGCGCGTTCGTCGACAGGAGTTCCAGATCCCATTGCGGGTTCGCCTCGATGAAGCTGCCGAGCCGCGGCGTCACCCAGCGTGCCGCGAACGACGTCAGCATCGACACCACGAGCCGCCGCTCGCGATCGCCGGCGCGAATCTGGCGGGTGGCGTCGGCGATTGCCGTCAGAGCGGAGCGTATCTGCGTCGCATAGCGCCGCCCGACGTCCGTCAACTGCACGCGCTTGCCGTCGCGGGCAAACAGCCGGACCCCCAGTTCCTCTTCCAGCGCACGGATCTGGTGGCTGACCGCGCCGTGAGTGACGAAGAGTTCGTCGGCCGCGCGCGAAAAGCTCTCGTGGCGGGCAGCGGCCTCGAAGGCCTTGATCGCGTTCAACGCAGGGAGTTGTCGAAGGTCCATCGCAATATTTCTCACATGGCCGTGAAAATTGATCGTTTTACCGAAACCCTTGCCACGCCTACGATTGTAGCCATCAAAGCGATTTTTGGCGGAGCGGATCATGCGAGAAATTTCCTCTAGCATCACATTCGAAATCAAGGCCGGCGAAACAGTGCCGATGGTCGTGACGCGCAGCACGCAATTGAGGGCGTACGGCGGCTCGGTGTGGGTGACGCGCAGCGACGACGTCGAGGACTACTTCCTTGAAACGGGGCATACATTGCGGTTGCGGCGCGGGGAGCGGCTCTGGCTGAGTGTCGAGGGCAGCCCGCAGGCGCAACTGGCGTTCTCGGTGCCGATGCGGGCAGACGAGCGGTGCATGAACTGGTTTGCGCGGGTGGGCGAACGCTTCGGGACCTGGCTGCGCCAGGGCTGGCGGACGGTCTAAGCGGGCCGCTATCCACGCGGGGCCCGATAGCGGGTGGGCAGGTGTTCGGCGAGGCACGCCGGATTTCGGTAAACTGGCGAAATCATGTGTGCCACGCCGGTTTCCCCGCCCTTGTTGTCTCCCGGTTCGACCGGGTCCGATCTGGCTGCCCAGGCCGTCGCTGACGCGCTTTCAATGGCTTCGAAGCCTCCAGTCAAGCTGCTCAGGCGCGGCGTCGAGCCTTATCAGGTCAGCTTCGACGCAATGCGCGCGTTTACGGACGCCCGCAACGCCGACACGCCTGACGAAATCTGGCTCGTCGAACACCCCCCTGTCTTCACGCTTGGCCAGGCTGGCGATCCCGCGCATCTGCTCGCCGTCGACAGCGGCATCCCGCTCGTCAAGGTCGATCGCGGGGGGCAGATCACGTATCACGGTCCAGGGCAGGTCGTCGCCTATCTGCTGCTCGATTTGCGTCGTCGCAAGCTGATGGTGCGTGAACTGGTCACGCGGATCGAGGAGGCAGTGATCGAGACGCTCGCGGCGTATAATCTCGCCGGAGAACGCAAGGCAGGCGCCCCAGGAATCTATGTGGCGCCGGGTCCGGACGCGGGGCTGCATGCAGGCGCGAAGATCGCGGCGCTCGGCCTGAAAATCCGCAACGGATGCAGCTATCACGGTGTAAGCCTGAATGTGAACATGGACTTGCAGCCGTTTCTGGCGATCAACCCATGTGGCTATGCAGGGCTTGAAACAGTCGATATGGCGACGCTCGGCGTTGCCGCCGGCTGTGAAGATGTAGCCCGCACGCTTGCAGCGCGCCTCACCGCAAACATCGACGGCACACCCGCGGCCGTCGCCCAACCACGGGCCGGTGCGCTCACCGCCTGACTGGATCGAACGAATGACTGACGTTACCGCGAACCTTGCAGGCACACCCTCTACCGATGCCGTCCCGGCTCCCGCCGCCTCGACCGTCTACGACGCCACTGCAAAACAGAAGGCGCAGGCCAAGACCGCGCGTATCCCGATCAAGATCGTTCCGATCGAAAAGCTGAAGAAGCCAGACTGGATCCGCGTGAAAGCGGCGACCGGCAGTTCGCGCTTTTACGAGATCAAGCAGATCCTGCGCGAGCACAATCTGCACACCGTCTGCGAAGAGGCGAGCTGTCCGAACATTGGCGAATGCTTTGGCAAGGGCACCGCGACGTTCATGATCATGGGCGACAAGTGCACGCGTCGCTGCCCGTTCTGCGATGTCGGTCACGGCCGTCCCGACCCCCTCGATGCGGAAGAACCGGGCAACCTCGCGCGCACGATCGCCGCGCTCAAGCTGAAGTACGTGGTGATCACGAGCGTCGACCGCGACGATCTGCGCGACGGTGGCGCCGCCCACTTTGTCGAATGCATCCGTCAGACGCGCGAATTGTCGCCGGAAACCCGCATCGAAATCCTGACGCCGGACTTCCGCGGCCGTCTCGATCGCGCGATCGGCATTCTGAACGCCGCGCCGCCCGACGTGATGAATCACAATCTCGAAACGGTGCCGCGCCTGTACAAGGAAGCGCGTCCCGGTTCGGACTACGCGCATTCGCTGAAGCTGCTGAAGGACTTCAAGGCGCTGCATCCGGACGTCGCCACTAAATCCGGTCTGATGGTCGGCCTCGGCGAGACGGAAGAGGAAATCCTGCAGGTGATGCGCGACCTGCGCGCGCACGACGTCGACATGCTGACGATCGGCCAGTATCTGCAGCCGTCGGAACATCACCTGCCGGTGCGCGCCTATGTGCATCCGGACACGTTCAAAATGTATGAGGAAGAGGCCTACAAGATGGGTTTCACGCATGCGGCTGTTGGCGCAATGGTGCGCTCTAGCTACCACGCCGACCTGCAGGCGCATGGAGCAGGCGTGGTCTGATCCTGCTGCTGTGTTTCCCTGATGGAAGACAAAGCCCGCACTTCGAAGCCCGCACTTGTGCGGGCTTCGTCGCTTGGACGGGCATAAGGTTCGCCAGCGCAGCGAGCCTTACGGATGGATTTCACCCCGGAGAGTTTTCCGCCGACGCACCGATTTAACAATCGTTGACTTTGATCCGCACGACGTCGCCCGTAATATCGACGTGTGGGTTTTGCGACAGGACCGACCGACCTCAGGGAGCCCACTGCCAGAAAGTCTCCAACGTCTCCTTGAAGAGCCTTCCCACCGCGAGGAAGGCTTTTTTTTGCCCGCTTCCGTCTGGAATCTCCGACGCCCGGATTCCGGATTTCCGGAAACCCGGACGCGCCCGCGCTTGTCCCGCAGAGAAACCCATAAAAATCAAGGGTAAACGGCCCGCTCGAAGCTGGCATCGACCTTGCAGAGTAGAATTCGCGGCCGCAACGGCCCCACAACTACAGCAAGGAGACAACCGATGTCCGAATTCCCTTCCCGGCACGTCTGAACTCATCGTCTTGTCGCGGCCCGCTGCCGTGCACAGGCGACGTCCATTCGTCCCCCTGATGCGCGCCGTCGCAGGTCACTGGCTCACACCCATACCGCAGGAACCATCGTGAAAAAACCTATCCATAAAGTGCTTTACGTCCAGGTGATCGTCGCGATCATCATCGGCATCATCCTGGGACACTACTGGCCCAACCTCGCCGTCGAAATGAAACCGCTCGGCGACGGCTTCATCAAGCTGATCAAGATGGTGATCGGGCCGATCATCTTCTGTACGGTGGTGACCGGCATCGCCGGCATGGAAGACATGAAGAAGGTCGGGCGCGTCGGCGGCAAGGCGCTGTTGTACTTCGAAATCGTCTCGACTTTCGCGCTGGTGCTTGGCCTGATCGCGACGCACGTGTTGCGACCGGGTGCCGGCTTCAACATCGATCCGTCCACGCTCGACAGCTCGGCAGTCGCATCGTACGCCGCGAAGGCGCACGGTCAGTCGACGGTCGACTTTCTGATGCACATCATCCCCGACACGATTTCGTCGGCATTCGCGCAAGGCGAAATCCTGCAGATCCTGCTGGTTGCGCTGCTGTTCGGCGCGGTGCTCGCGACGGCTGGTGAGAGGGGCAAGGTCGTCACAAACTTCATTGATGGTCTCGCGCACATCCTGTTCGGCATCGTGCGCATCATCACGAAGCTCGCGCCGATCGGCGCGTTCGGCGCGATGGCGTTCACGATTGGCAAGTACGGCATCGGCTCGCTGATTCCGATGCTCAAGCTGATCGGCACGTTCTATCTGACCTCGATCGTGTTCGTGATCGTCGTGCTCGGCGCGATTGCGCGCATGGTCGGCTTCAACATCTTCCGCTTCGTGGCGTACATCAAGGAAGAGATGCTGATCGTGCTCGGCACGAGCTCGTCGGAAGCCGCACTGCCGCAACTGATGCTGAAGCTCGAAAAGCTCGGCTGCTCGCGTTCCGTGGTGGGGCTTGTGGTGCCGACCGGCTATTCGTTCAACCTCGACGGCACCAACATCTATATGACGATGGCCGTGCTGTTCATCGCCCAGGCGACCAACACCGATCTCACGTGGACGCAGCAGTTGACGCTGCTCGCGGTCACCATGCTGACGTCGAAGGGCGCGAGCGGCGTGACGGGCGCGGGCTTCATCACGCTCGCTGCAACGCTCGCGGTCGTGCCGACGATTCCGTTGTCGGGCATGGTGCTGATTCTCGGCATCGACCGCTTCATGAGCGAATGCCGCGCGTTGACGAACATCGTCGGTAACGGCGTGGCGACGGTGGTCGTGGCGGCGTGGGAAAAAGAACTGGACCGCGTGAAGCTGGGCTCGGTGATCCGCGGCGAAACGCCGGTCACCGAAACGGCTGGAGCCTGATGCCATGAAGGCGGCGGGGCGCGTCGCGCCGCCGTCCGCCCAACAGGTAGACGGTGCGGCGCGATATGCCACAATAGTCGAACCCCATCGACTGGACTTTCCTACCGTGACGCGCCGCCTGCTGATCCTCTTTGCGCTCGTCGCAGGGCTCGTGGCGGCGTGCGGGCTCACGTGGACCATCACCTGGCAGCACGGCATCGACAATCTTCGGCGCAACGCCGCGGCCCGTGTCGATCGCACGACGAGCGCGCTCAAGAGCACGCTCGATCGCTACGAATCGCTGCCGTATCTGCTGGCTGGACATCCGTTCGTGCAAGAAGTGCTCGATGCGCCGACGCCAGCTGGCGTCGAGCGAGCCAATCGCTATCTCGAAGATCTCAACCGGCGCGCACGGGCGACCTCCACCTACATCATCCGTGCCGACGGCATCTGTGTTGCGGCCAGCAACTGGAACGCTCCGGACACCTTTGTCGGCGCCGAATACCGCTTCCGGCCGTATTTCGTCGATGCGATGAAAGGTGGCGTCGGGCGCTTCTTCGGCATAGGGACGATCTCGCAGGCGCCAGGCTACTACATTTCGCAACCTGTACTGCACGATGGACGGATCGTCGGCGTCGCGGTCGTGAAACTCAATCTCGAATGGTTTCCGGGCGCGGATGCGCCCGAGTCGCTGATCGTCACCGACGACCACGGCGTGATTTTTCTGTCGTCAGTGCCGGCGTGGAAATATCATACGGTCCGCCCGTTGTCGGGCGCGATCACCGATACGATCTGGCAGACACGCCAGTACGCGCAGCAGCCGATCGCGCCGCTACCGGTGACGATCGAACGCATGCTGGAGGGCGGCGCGCAGATCGTGCGCGTGGGCGGCGGGCGAATGGCGCCGCGCTATCTGGCAACGCGTCGCGCATTGGGTGAGCCGGACTGGCATCTCATCACGATGGCGTCGGTGGATCCGGTCAATCGGGATGCGCGCAACGCGACGATCGTGACCGGTTTCGGCTACGTGTCGCTGTGCCTGCTCGCGTTCTACTGGCGTATGCGCCGCGCGCGCGTGCGCGAGATGATCCGCAGCCGCGCGCTGCTGCAAAAGGCCTATGCCGAACTGAACCGGCGCGTGGCCGAACGTACGGCGGACCTGTCCCAGGCCAACGAGCAGCTGAAGAAGGAAGTGAGCGAACGCACGCGCGCCGAGCAGGAGCTTCGTGCGGCGCACGACGAACTGATCCAGGCGAGCAAGCTCGCGGCGCTCGGACAGATGGCCGCCGGCATCACGCACGAACTGAACCAGCCGCTTGCGGCACTCCGCAGTTTCTCCGACAACACGCGCGTCTTCCTTGAGCGGGGCGATGAGGCGTCGGCGCGCGAGAATCTCGAAGCGATTGCCGCGCTCACTGAACGGATGGGCAAGATCACGAACCAGCTGAAGCTGTTCGTGGGCCGCGCGCGGCCGCGCAGCGCGCGCGCGCCGATCGCGCGGGCGCTGCGCAATGTGCTGGCGTTGTTGCAAAAGCGCTTGCAGGACGTCACGGTCGATCTGTCGCTGTTCGATGCGCAGACGGGGCACCGCGAAACCTTTGACGTCAGCGCCGATCATCCCGCCCTTGTCGCGCACTGCGACGAACTGCGTCTCGAACAGGTGCTGATCAACCTGCTCGGCAACGCACTCGATGTGATCGTCGGCACGCCCTCACCGCGCATCGCGATCGATATCGAAGTGTCCGATGCGACGCTCCTGATCTCTGTGCGCGACAACGGTCCCGGCATCGCGGACGAGGTCCTGCCGCGCCTCTTCGAACCGTTCTTTACGACGAAGGAAATGGGGCAGGGACTAGGACTCGGGCTGGCGATTTCATCGTCGATCGCGCGCGACTGCGGCGGCTCGCTGGTTGCGCGAAACGCGCCGGAAGGTGGGGCAGTCTTCATCCTGACGCTGCGCCGCGCGCACGTGCACGCGCCGGATATCCTTACATCGGGCTCCTGAATTCAGGTGGCAAAAACATGAGCAACAATGGCTTGCAGGTGCTGTATATCGAGGATGACGAACTTGTGCGGCGCGCGAGTGTTCAGAGTCTGCAGCTTGCCGGCTTCGAGGTCACCGGGCACGCATCGGTCGAATCCGCCGGGCGGGCGATCAGCGCGGATTTTCCGGGCGTGATCGTCAGCGATATCCGGCTGCCGGGGGCAAGCGGGCTCGATCTGCTTGCGCAATGCCGCGAGCGTGCGCCTGATGTGCCGATCATTCTCGTCACCGGCCACGGCGACATATCGATGGCCGTGCAGGCGATGCGCGACGGTGCATACGACTTCATCGAAAAGCCGTTTGCGTCGGAAAGGCTGATCGAAACTGTTCGGCGCGGACTCGAACGGCGCAAGCTCGTGCTGGAAAACCTCGCGCTGCGGCGCGAGCTTGCGGGACAGAACGCGGTGGCGCCCGGCATCATCGGACGCAGTCCGGCGATCGAACAGATCCGCCGTCTGATCGCGAATGTGGCGCCGACGGACGCGTCCGTGCTGATCAATGGCGACACCGGCGCCGGCAAGGAACTGATCGCACGCAGCCTGCATGAGCTGTCGCCGAGGCGCAACAAGCCTTTCATCGCGGTGAATTGCGGCGCGCTGCCGGAGCCGATGTTCGAGTCGGAGATGTTCGGCTACGAGCCAGGCGCGTTCACGGGTGCGGCAAAACGTCGCATCGGCAAGCTCGAACATGCATCGGGTGGCACGCTGTTTCTCGACGAAATTGAAAGCATGCCCCTCGCGTTGCAGGTGAAGCTGTTGCGCGTGCTGCAGGATGGCGTGCTGGAGCGGCTAGGTTCGAATCAGCCGATACGTGTGGATTGTCGGGTGGTCGCGGCGGCGAAGGGTGAGATGACGGAGCATGTCGCGGCTGGCACCTTCCGTCGCGATCTGCTGTACAGGCTGAACGTGGTGACGATCGCGCTACCGCCGCTGTCTGAGCGTCGAGAGGACATCCTGCCGCTCTTCGAGCATTTTCTGCTGGACGCCGCCGTGCGTTATCAACGACCGGCTCCGATCCTGACCGACCGGCAACGCTCCAGCCTGATGCAGCGCGAATGGCCGGGCAACGTGCGCGAACTGCGCAACGCCGCCGACCGCTTCGTGCTTGGGGTGGCGGACGATCCGGTCGCCACGTCGGCCGACGATGCTGAAGCGCAATCGCTCAAGGAGCGCGTCGAGCAGTTCGAACGGGCAGTGATTGCGGAGGCGCTGGAGCAGACAGGCGGTGCAGTAGCAGTCGCGGCGGACCGGTTGCACCTGGGAAAAGCGACGCTCTACGAAAAGATCAAGCGGTACGGCCTGGCGGCGCGAGGTGAAGGCGAGAGGTGAGACGAAGGAGAGGCGGGTGAAAACCCGGTCGCGGTGGCGGAACTCGTGCCGCCGCGCCGGTTTGATTTCTACTGGTGAATTGCGATGGCCGCGAACTCAGGTGGCCAGTGCCTTTTCAAGCAACTGGTCGAGTTCGCCGAACTCTGGCTCACCGACATAACGCTTCAGGATCTTGCCGTTGCGGTCGATCACAAACGTGGTTGGCGTCAACTGGACATTGCCGAACTGCTTTGCCGCTGAGCCGTCGTCCATTGCGACCTTGAACGGCAGTTGACGCGTTTGCGTGTAGTTGGTTACGTACATCGGCGCGTCGTAATTCATCGCTACCGCGACGAATTCAAGGCCTTTGCCCTTGAAGCGGTTATACGTGTTGACCATCTGCGGCATTTCTTTCATGCAGGTATCGCAGCTCGTCGCCCAGAAGTTGACGAGATAGACCTTGCCTTTCAGGTCGGCCGTCGACACTTTCTGACCGGACAGCAGCGTAAACGTGGCATCGGGCACGTGCTGCTGGCTGCCGAACGCGAAATAGCCGGCGATCGCGATCGCACCGGCGACAACCGCCATTGCAATGTAGCGGATCGGGCTGGTACGCCTGGAAACGGGGGTGGGGCTCATGGACAGACCTCTTGGAGCGCGGAAAACACGCGAAATGCAGCGTTCGTATTGTAGCGTTAAACCCGCCCTGCGGCAGGGCGCGGCCTGACGGCGGATAATAGGGTTTTAATCCTGTCGTTCGCCCGTCTTAAGTCTCATGCGCCGATCCGCTTTCCGTTTGTTTTTTCCGTTTTCCTGTCGCCTTGTCTCTCTTTTCCATCCCTGTGCCTCTCTCCGTCTGCCAGCCGCGTTGCGGGCGGCCGTTGGCGCGTGCGTCGCCGGCGCGGTGTTGATCGCCTGCACGCCGACCTTCGACTGGCGCACGATCATGAACGACGATCAGGGTTACACCGTGGATTTGCCGGCAAAACCGTCGGTCGACGAACGGCAGATCGACATTGGCGGCACGCCGATGAAGATGAGCATGCAAACGGCCGAAGCGGGCGAAGTGGTGTTTGCGGTCGGCACCATCACGCTGCCGGGCGACGATCCGCAGGCTCAGCGCACCGCGCTCGAATTCCTGCGCACGGGGCTCGCGCGAAACCTGGGGGCTGCACCGGATTCGCATGCGACCCAGATTCCCCTTGCTGCGGGCGGGCAGGTTTCCGGCATCGAAATGACATTCGCCGGCAAGGTGGGCCCCAGGCTGGAACCGCGGACGATGCACGCACGGATTGTCGCGCGTGGCCGGCATGTCTACCAGGCGGTGGTGATCGCCGGCAAGGAACCGCCGCAGGAACAGCTCGACCAGTTTTTCGAGTCGTTCAAACTGTTCTAAAGGCGCCTCTTCGGCGTCGCCGAAGACTGCATGAGCGCAAATCGCAGTGAAAGTTCCTTCGCAGGATATGGCGCTAATCACCGGATTTCATGGCGCTTTTTTGGTTACCCACAGGACCTGTGGATAACATTGTTGAAAACTATGTGCGTTACCCCGCAAAAGCCCGTCCCGTGGGCATTCTGTTAGTTTGCACGCGATCTCGGCAAATTGAATAAGTCAATTAAATCAATGGCTTTTCTCTAAAGCCTCACATGTACCTTTCAGATGTATCAGGATTTGTCTGGGGCGTGCATATGTGAATAAGTCAAGTCTTGACAGCCGTTTTTTTCTTCACACCAATGAAAATACGCGCCGGTACTGGATGGCCTCTGCGATCTGAGCCGCATCCGGAATGTCGCTGCCGGCCAGATCGGCGATCGAGCGCGCCACTTTCAGCACCCGGTAGTAAGCACGCGCTGACCAGCCAAAACGCTCGCCAGCTTCCCGTAACAGGGTTTCGCCGGCCGGGACGGGGCGGCAGACCTCGTCGGCTTCGCGTCCACTTAGCTCGCGATTGGTTTTGCCCTGGCGGTGCAACTGCCGTTCGCGTGCGGCGCTGACGCGATCGGCGATGGCAGCGCTCGGCTCGCCGGGTTCTGCTGCACGTGCGGACAATTCGGCAGGCGTTAGAGCGGGAATCTCGATTTGAATGTCGATGCGGTCGAGTAGCGGCCCCGACAGCTTGCGCAGATAGCGCGCCGCGACTTCTGGCGTGCAACGGCAGCGGCCATTGGGGTCGCCTCGCCAGCCGCACGGGCAGGGGTTCATGGCCGCGATCAGCTGGCACGCCGCGGGAAAGTCCGCCTGCAAGGCCGCGCGGGAGATGGTGATGCGCCCGGCTTCGAGCGGCTCGCGCAGTGTTTCGAGTACGTGGCGGTCGAATTCAGGGAGCTCGTCGAGGAACAAGACTCCCAGATGCGACAGCGTGATTTCCCCCGGCTGCGGCGGATTGCGACCACCGACGAGCGCCGCGGCACTTGAAGAGTGATGAGGTGCCCGGAACGGACGCTGGCGCCATTGCACTGGAGAAAAGCCGGACATGCTCGCCGACAGTAGCGCAGCGGAGGTGAGCGCTTCGTCATCGGTCATCGGCGGCAGCAGGCCCGGCAGGCGCGCTGCGAGCATCGATTTGCCGGCACCGGGCGGGCCGACCATCAACATGTGATGGCCGCCTGCCGCTGCAACCTCCAGCGCCCGGCGCGCACCGCGCTGGCCGATCACTTCCGCCATATCAGGTTGCGCGGTAGCGGCCACCGAAGGGCAATCAGGCGGACGACTCGGCAAGAGCCGCGCATCCGGCTCGCCGGCGAGGTGGGCGCACAACGATGGCAGATCGTCTGCGCCATAGACGTCGACGCCCGGCACGAGCGCGGCCTCGGCGGCACTGCCCGCAGGCAGATAGAGTTCAGGTATCGGCTGCCCTTGCTGGCCGGCGCGCGCCGTGCCGCACGCCATGGCGAATGCCCCGCGCATTGGCCGCAGCGCGCCCGTCAACGAGAGTTCGCCGGCGAACTCTCGCTGGTTCAGCGATTCGACGGGAAGCTGTCCGCTCGCCGCCAGAATGCCGAGCGCGATCGGCAGATCGAAACGACCGGATTCCTTCGGCAGGTCGGCTGGCGCCAGATTGACTGTGATGCGCCGGACAGGAAAATCGAAGCTGCAGTTCTGCAGCGCGGCGCGTACGCGCTCGCGGCTTTCCCGGACTTCGAGGTCCGGTAGCCCGACAATCGAAAACGAGGGTAATCCGTTGGCGAGGTGTACTTCGACCGTAACTTCCGGCGCGCGGCCAGAGGCCGGCGCGCGACTGCGCACCACCGCAAGCGACATGTTTTCTCCCCGTCGGACGTTGCGCTTTCGCGCGCAGTCCCTTAAACCCTGGAACGCAGATAACGCTGAAAACGTCGCGGCTCGCTTGCCGTGATGCCCAGTTCTTCGGTCAGTGCGTGTTCAGGATGTTTGCGTCACCGGCAGCTTCTGCTCGAGTTCGGCGACCCGCCGTTCGAGTTCTTCCAGACGCGTGCGGGTCCGTACGAGCACCTGGGTCTGGGTATCGAACTCCTCACGCGTGACGAGATCGAGCTTCGAGAAGCCTTGCGAGAGCATCGCCTTGACGTTGCGTTCGACATCCTTCGCCGGCGAGTTCTTGAGCAGATCGCTTACGCGTGCCTGCAGGTCGTTGAAGACCTCATTCGGTTGTTTCATTGCTTCCCCTTGTTTGCACAAAAAATGTGCATGAGTCGTTAGGTCTGTGCTCCGCGCCAGACAATGAGCGAATCTGGTGCATGGGTGGCTGCGCTTCCAGCCCTGATGAGCGCGTTTGGTGCGCTTTCCCGCCCGTAGAGCCTGCGGACACTCTAGCAACGATCCACGCCGCGCGCCACCGTGCCCCGCCGACGTTGGCCATCCGGCCAAGGCTATGCGCAAACGTTAAGCCGCCTTTCTGTTCGCTTGCACGTACGCGACATGGCATGCGAGTTGCTGTTACTGCCGCGCGCGCTCTGCCGGGCAACGTTGCCGACAGCGCATCGATGCGGTTCCGGGTGTAGCCGCATATCGAAGCAGAGGCACACGCACACAAGGTTTACGCAACCACAGCGAGGATTTCATGAAACTCATTACCGCAATCATCAAGCCGTTCAAGCTCGATGAGGCGCGCGAAGCCTTGTCGGCCATCGGCGTCTCAGGCATCACGGTGACGGAAGTGAAAGGCTTTGGGCGTCAGAAAGGCCATACCGAGCTGTACCGGGGTGCCGAGTATGTCGTCGATTTCCTGCCGAAGGTGAAGATCGAGGCAGCCGTCTCGGACGACATCGTCGACCAGGCGATCGAGGCTCTCGAACGTGCCGCGCGCACCGGGAAGATCGGCGACGGGAAGATTTTCGTCACGCCGATCGAACAAGTGATTCGGATTCGCACCGGGGAGACCGGCGCGGACGCTCTGTAATAAAAAACAGCGACAAGAGGAAATAGAGATGCGCAAATTATTGATGTCCCTGTTGATGGCCGGTTCGCTGATGGCGGGCGGTATCGGCGCCGCCCTTGCGGACGATGCGTCCGCGCCCGCAGCTGCCTCGGCAGCCGCTTCCGACACGGCGGCCAGCGCGCCGGCGCCGGATGCTTCGGCGGCAGCACCAGCCGCAGCTGCGGCTTCGGCACCGGCGGCCGATGCCGCGGCCGCGAGCGGCGCCGCTCCGGCTTCCGAAGCTGCTCCGGCAGCACCGACCGCGCCGTTCTCGGTCGATTCGTCGAAGATCAACTCGGGCGACACTGCCTGGATGCTGACCTCCACCGCACTCGTGCTGTTCATGACGATCCCGGGCCTCGCGCTCTTCTACGGCGGCATGGTCCGCAAGAAGAACGTGCTCGCGACGCTGATGCAAAGCTTCGCGATCACCTGTCTCGTCACGGTCGTCTGGACGGTGGTGGGCTACAGCCTCGCGTTCACGCCGGGCGGCTCATTCCTGGGCGGCTTCTCGCGGGTGTTCCTCGCGGGCATGAACTACATCCACGGCGACAAGGCTACGACGCTGACCGTCAGCCATCTGGCTCCGACGATCCCGGAAACGGTCTACTTCGTCTACCAGATGACGTTTGCGATCATCACGCCGGCCCTGATCACGGGTGCGTTCGCTGACCGCATGAAGTTCTCGTCGATGCTGGTGTTCATGACGCTGTGGTCGATCATCGTCTACTCGCCGATCGCTCACATGGTCTGGGAACCGAGCGGCTGGCTGGCTGCCGCGGGCATCCTCGACTTCGCAGGCGGCACGGTGGTGCACATCAACGCCGGTATCGCGGGTCTGGTCTGCTGCCTCGTGCTCGGCAAGCGTGTCGGCTACGGCCGGGACACCATGGCTCCGCACAACCTCACGCTAACGCTGATCGGTGGCGCGATGCTGTGGGTGGGCTGGTTCGGCTTCAACGCGGGCTCGGCCGTGGCGGCTGATGGCCGTGCCGGTTTCGCGATGCTGGCAACGCAGGTTGCGACGGCTACGGCGGCTCTCGGCTGGATGTTCGCTGAATGGATCGCGAAGGGTAAGCCTTCGGTGCTCGGTATCGTGTCGGGTGCGGTGGCGGGTCTCGTGGCGATCACGCCGGCATCGGGCTTTGTCGGTGTGGCAGGGTCTCTCGTGATCGGTGTGGTGGCAGGCGTGGTCTGCTTCTGGTCGGCTTCGTGGCTCAAGCACAAGCTCGGTTACGACGACTCGCTCGACGCGTTCGGCGTGCACTGCATCGGCGGTATCGTGGGTGCGCTCCTGACGGGTGTGTTCGCGGTCAAGGACATCGGTGGCGCGGACGGCAGCATCGTCCTGCAGGCCAAGGGCGTCCTGACAACGCTGATCTACAGCGGCGTGGTGAGCTTCATCCTGCTGAAGGTCATCGACATGGTCATGGGTCTGCGCGTGACGGAAGAAGAAGAACGCGAAGGCCTCGATGTGGTTCTGCATGGCGAAAGCGTGGAATAACGCAAGAGGTGATTCGACACGCACTGGTATGTAAGGTATCAGCACAGCGACTTTGGCCCGCCTCACGGCGGGCTTTTTTCTTTGCAGTCCGCGTCGTAAACGGTGAGAATTTAAGACTATCGCTGTTATAGCGAGAACGTGTCCGCGTCCGGGCTTGCGATCGGAGAAACCGTCCCCAGATGGCCAGAGCGTTTGCTCTACAATCTTTTTTCTCCAGTCTGCGAGTGATCAATGGTTCCGCACCTAGTTACGGCGTTAAACGGCCCGCTGCTCGACCTCGAGCGGAAGATCCTCGACGCTACGCCTGCCATCGAACGCTGGTTCCGCCTCGAATGGCAGGAACACACGCCGCCGTTTTATTGCTCCGTCGATCTGCGTAACGCCGGCTTCAAGCTGGCGCCGGTCGACACCAATCTTTTTCCCGGCGCGTTCAACAACCTGCCGCAGGAAGTGCTGCCGCTCGCCGTGCAGGCCGCGATGGCATCGATCGAAAAGATCTGCCCCGACGCGAAGAACCTGCTGGTGATCCCGGAACGTCATACGCGCAACGCCTTTTATCTGGAGAACGTCGCGCGACTCGCGACGATCATGCGTCAGGCCGGTCTAAACGTCCGCTTCGGCACGCTCGATGAAAATGTCGCCGGGCCAGTTACGATTGCCCTGTCGGACGGGCAAAAGCTTGTCCTCGAGCCGCTCGAGCGCTCGCAGCGCCGGCTCGGGTTGAAGAATTTCGATCCGTGCTCGATTCTGCTGAACAATGATCTTTCGGGAGGCATTCCGCCGATCCTCGAAAATCTCCACGAGCAGTACCTGCTTCCGCCGCTGCACGCGGCCTGGGCGGTGCGCCGCAAGTCGACGCACTTCTCCTGTTACGACGACGTCGCGAAGAAATTCGCGAAAATGGTCGAGATCGATCCGTGGATGATCAATCCGTACTTCGCGCACGTCGAAGGCGTCGATTTCCAGGCGCGCACGGGCGAAGAGGCGCTGGCCGACGCGATCGACGGCGTGCTCAAGAAAATCGCCAGGAAGTATCGCGAGTACGGTATTTCCGAGCGGCCGTACGTCGTGATCAAGTCGGATGCCGGGACTTACGGCATGAGCGTGATGACCGTACACGATGCGTCGGAAGTTGCCGCGCTCACGAAGCGCGAACGCGCGAAGATGGCTGCAACCAAGGATGGCCTCGAAGTGCACGACGTGATCGTCCAGGAAGGTGTATATACGTTCGAACGTATCGGTGACGAAGTCGCGGAGCCGGTCGTGTACATGATCGACCGGTACGTGGTTGGCGGTTTCTACCGCGTCCACGGCAGCCGTGAACGCGACCAGAACCTGAACGCGCCCGGTATGCATTTCGTGCCGCTTGGTTTCGAACACACGGCGCTGCCGGACGCGCACGCGAAGCCGGGTGCGGCGCCGCCGAACCGCTTCTACATGTACGGCGTGGTGGCGCGGCTTGGTCTGCTGGCCGCGTCGGTGGAACTCGAAAAGACGGATCCGGAAGCCATCCAGGTCTGAGTACGCCCTTTGGCAACACGGGCGCGCGGGTTGGCGGGCGGGCGAGACGCCGTCCGGCGCGCCGTTCAACGATCAACGTTCAACCCGAGGCCCGCACGGGCGCATCAGGACCTTCATGGACATTCTTTTTATCGCCGACCCGCTGAAGCGCTTCAAGATCTATAAGGATTCGACGTACGCGATGATGGCCGAAGCCGCGCGGCGCGGCCACACGCTGTACGCGTGCGAGCCGCAGCATCTGGCGTGGACGGGCGGCGATGTCGAGTCGAACGCGCAGCGCTTTGCAATCGTCGGAGATCAGGCGGAATTGAAGCGCGAAACGTGGTTCGCCGTGGAGCCGGCCAGCGCCCGCTCGCTGAAAAGCTTCGGCGCTGTCGTGATGCGCAAGGATCCGCCGTTCGACATGGAATACGTGACGTCGACGTGGCTCCTCGAGATGGCCGAACGCGGCGGCGCACGCATCTTCAACAAGCCACAGGCGATCCGCGATCACTCGGAGAAACTCGCGATCGGCGAATTCCCGCAGTTTGTCGCGCCGACGCTCGTTACGCGTGACCCGGCCCGTCTGCGCACATTTCACGCCGAGCATGGCGACGTGATCCTGAAACCGCTCGACGGCATGGGCGGCATGGGCGTGTTCCGTGTGAAGGCGGACGGCATGAACCTCGGCTCGATCGTCGAAATGCTGAGCCACGACGGCGCGCGCTCCGTGATGGCGCAGAAGTTCATCCCGGAAATCAAGACCGGCGACAAGCGTATTCTGCTGATCGGTGGGCAGCCGGTGCCGTACTCGCTCGCGCGGATTCCGCAGGGTAATGAAGTGCGCGGCAATCTGGCGGCAGGCGGACTGGGCGTTGCGCAGCCGCTTACCACGCGTGATCGTGAGATCGCTGAAACGCTTGCGCCGGTGCTGGCGGCGCGCGGTCTGCTACTGGTTGGACTGGACGCCATCGGCGACTGGCTTACTGAGGTGAACGTCACGAGCCCGACGTGTTTCCGCGAGATCATGGATCAGACTGGCTTCGATGTCGCCGCGATGTTTATCGATGCGCTGGAGCGCGCCGCGGCCTGACCGCCCGAAAGGGGCGCCGCAGGCATTTCCGGTGAGTTCGCGGCGTGCTAAACGGCCACTCTTTGGCGGCCATGCGCGAACGTTCCGAAAGCAGGAAAATGGTGCTGTTACAATGCCCGGTCTACCGATTTCCAGCCGTTTTTTCGCTGTATTACTGACATGGCAGGCATTCTGATCATTGCACATGCCCCGCTCGCGACCGCGCTCCGGGAGTGTATCGCCCACATTTATGGCGGCTTGCCCGCGCGCATCGGCGCGATCGACGTGATGCCCGACTGCGATCCTGCCGAAGTCATCGCGTTCGCGCACGCCGAAATCGAGCGTCTGAAGGAAGAGAACGGCGCACTCGTGCTGACCGACATGTTCGGCGCAACACCGGCGAATATCGCCGGGCGGCTGTCGTCGCTACCTGACGTGCGTGTGCTTGCCGGGGTCAATCTGCCGATGCTCGTGCGCGCTGTCTGTTACCGGGCGACGCCGCTCGATACACTCGTCGACAAGGCGCTTGCAGGTGCGACCAAGGGTATCCACGCCGTAGGTCCCACGACGCCTGCACCCGTCGCACCGCCTGCCTGCTCAACCGACTGTCGGCCCGCGCTGCCGCCTGGCGCGAATCCTGGCTAGCTCCTTTCTCTCACCTATCAACCCGCGCTTCGGAACATCAGATGCTGCAAAAAGAAACGACCATCGTGAACAAACTGGGGCTGCACGCGCGCGCCTCGGCGAAACTGACGCAACTCGCGGGAAACTATCAGGCGGAAATCTGGATGAGCCGCAACGGTCGCCGAATTAATGCGAAGAGCATCATGGGGGTGATGATGCTGGCCGCGGGCATCGGCAGCACGGTGACGATCGAAACCGAAGGGCCGGACGAAACCGAAGCGATGGACGCCCTGCTCAAATTGATCGCCGACAAATTCGGCGAAGGACAGTGACACATCCGTTGTACGCCAGTCGTATGGCGCACAAGTCCGAACGCCGCGCTCGACGCGGCGTTTTTTTTGTTCCACCACAATCGGGAGTCGCTTTGTGACGCATCAGTTTGACTGTCGTGTGGCACGATCGACCTACTCCGGCGGGCTGTGGGCATTGCGCGGCGTTGCGATTCGCGTGGGCTGAATCGTTTACACAGGATTCGGCGATGCTGCACTGCACGCAGTCACGCGAGGGCGCGGAATTTATAATGACCGTCGGGGTCTGAGAGCATTGCAGCGGTTTGCCGCGGCATTACACAACTAGAGGAGGTGCGCGTGTCGTTCACGCTGCATGGAATTCCCGTGTCACGCGGTATCGCCATCGGGCGGGCTTATCTGATCGCCCCGGCCGCACTCGACGTGGACCACTATCTGATCGAACACGCCCAGATCGAGAGCGAGATCGAGCGCTTTCGTACGGCCCAGCAACTCGTGCATCTCGAACTGGACGCATTGCGCGCCGACCTCGCCGCCGACGCGCCCAGCGAAATGGGCGCCTTCATCAACGTGCACACCATGATCCTGAACGACGCGATGCTCGTCCAGGAAGCGATCGACCTTATCCGCACCCGCCGCTACAACGTCGAATGGGCGCTCACGGAGCAACTCGAGCGCCTGTCGCGCCATTTCGACGATATCGAAGACGAATACCTGCGCGAGCGCAAGGCCGACATCCAGCAGGTGGTCGAGCGGGTGCTGAAGGCACTTGCGGGCGCTTCGACTTCGACGCTGCCGGTTGGCGCACACGGCGCCTGCAGCGAGATGATCGTCGTCGCGCACGACATTGCGCCCGCCGACATGCTGCAGTTCAAGACGCAAACGTTCCAGGGCTTCGTCACGGATCTGGGCGGCCGCACGTCGCACACGGCGATCGTCGCGCGCAGCCTCGGCATTCCGGCCGCGGTCGGCGTGCAGCAGGCGAGTGCGCTGATCCGCCAGGACGACCTGATCATCGTCGATGGCGACAACGGCATCGTGATCGTCGATCCGGCGCCGATCGTGCTCGAAGAGTATTCGTATCGTCAAAGCGAGAAGGCGCTTGAGCTGCGCAAGCTGCAGCGTCTCAAGTTTTCACCCACGCAAACCCTCTGCGGCACGAAGATCGAACTGTGCGCGAACATTGAATTGCCCGAAGACGCGCACAGCGCGCTGGAGGCAGGCGCGACGGGCGTTGGCCTGTTCCGCACGGAATTCCTGTTCATGAATCACAAGGACCATCTGCCGGAAGAAGAGGAGCAGTTCGAGGCCTACCGTCGTGCGGTCGAAGGGATGAACGGTCTGCCGGTGACGATCCGCACGATCGACGTCGGCGCCGACAAGCCACTGGATTCGGTCGGCAGTGGCGACGGCTATGAGGCGGCTGCGAACCCCGCACTGGGGCTGCGCGCGATCCGCTGGAGCCTCTCCGAGCCGCAGATGTTCCTCACGCAATTGCGCGCCATTCTGCGTGCGTCGGCATTCGGTTCGGTGAAGATCCTGATTCCGATGCTCGCTCATGCGCAGGAAATCGACCAGACGCTGGATCTGATCCGCGAAGCCAAGCGTCAGCTGGACGACGCAGGTCTCGCTTACGATCCGAACGTCCGCGTCGGCGCGATGATCGAGATTCCGGCTGCCGCGATTGCGCTGCCGCTGTTCCTGAAGCGTCTCGACTTCCTGTCGATCGGAACGAACGATCTGATCCAGTACACGCTTGCCATCGATCGCGCCGACAACTCCGTCGCGCACCTGTACGACCCACTGCACCCGGCCGTGCTTCATCTGATCGCGTTGACACTGCGCGAGGCCAGGCGCGCGGGCGTGCCGGTCTCGGTGTGCGGTGAAATGGCGGGCGATCCGGCGCTTACGCGTCTTCTGCTCGGCATGGGTCTCACCGAGTTCTCGATGCACCCGAGCCAACTGCTGGTCGTGAAGCAGGAAATCCTCCGCTCGCACCTGAAGACGCTGGAAAAGCCGGTGGCCGACGTGCTGGCTTCGTTTGAGCCGGAAGAAGTGCAGGCGGCGCTGAAGCGCGTCGCGGCTGCTTAAGAGGTCTTGCGATGCGCCTCGCCGCAGACCGGGCAATCCGGCTGGCGTGCGATGCGCATCGTGTTCCATTCCATGCGCAGCGAATCGAGCATCATCAGCCGTCCGACGAGGGGTGTGCCGACGCCTGCAATCACCCGCAGCGCCTCGCCGGCTTGCATGGCGCCGATGATGCCGACCGTCGGCGAGAAAACGCCCATCGTCGAACACGCGACTTCCTCGAACGGCTGATCTTCGGGGAACACGCACGCGTAGCAGGGCGACGCTTTGTCGCGAAAATCGAATGTGCTGATCTGCCCGTCGAAACGCAGTGCCGCCCCCGACACGAGCGGCACGCGATGCGCGACGCACGCGCGATTGATCGCATGGCGGGTGGCGAAATTGTCGGTGCAATCGAGCACGACGGTTGCGTGCGGCACGTTCGCGTCGAGCCATGCATCGTCGACCCGTTCGGCTACCGCGTTGACCTGCACGTCGGGATTCAGACGGGCGATGGCGTCGCGACCTGATTCAACCTTTTTACGGCCTACGGACGCGCTCACATGAAGGATCTGCCGTTGCAGATTGGTGAGATCGACCGTATCGGCATCAACGAGTGTCAGGCTGCCGACACCCGCTGCCGCCAGATACATCGCCGCCGGCGACCCGAGCCCTCCCGCGCCCACGACGATCGCGTGCGCATCGAGAAAACGCTGCTGCGCTTCGATGCCCAGTTCGTCGACAAGAATGTGGCGGGAATAGCGGAGGAGTTGATCGTCATTCATGGCGGAGCGCGTCGTTCTGTCGCGCGATGACAGGCGGGAGTGCCGCGTGTCGCGCGGGGTAGTAATCGTTATTCTAGTCGCGCTAACGGAAATGCCTTCGCAGCGGGCGCCGCGAAGGCATGTGAGGCGTGAAACGTTACTTGGCCTGCGAAGCCGGGACGGGGGCTGATGCAGGCGCGGGGTCCGCTACCGGGTCAGAGGCGCCCGGCGTGACGGACAGCGCCGGCTTCACCGCGACAGGCGCCGAAGCCGATTGCGGCGGCTTGTTCTGCGCGAGACGGCGCTCGGTCAGCGACTTCGATTCCTGCACTGGCTTGCCCTCCAGCTTATTGAGGCCTTGCTGCAGCATGAAGTCGTCGGTCGAACCGAACTCGACCGGCTTGCGATCGCGATCTTTCTGGCGTTGTTCCGGCGTCTTCTTGTCGTTCTGTTCTTCAAGCAGGCGCAACTGGTCCATGCGCTCCTGCTCGCGCTGTTCCTGTTCCTTCTTCTCGTTCGGATCCTGCGTGTTCGCGAGGTGGTTCGAATAGTCGACTTCGCGCGTCACAAGTGCGTCGTCCGGATCGCCTTCCGCGTATTGATCGACAGCGATATCCGGGCGGATGCCCTTGTTCTGGATCGAGCGCCCGCTCGGCGTGTAGTAGTACGCGGTGGTGAGGCGCAGCGCGGTGTCCGCCGTCATCGGACGCACCGTTTGCACCGAGCCCTTGCCGAACGTTGTTTTGCCGACAATCAGCGCGCGGTGCTGGTCTTGCAGCGCACCTGCAACAATTTCCGACGCCGACGCGGAGTACGCGTTCGTCAGCACGATCATCGGCACGGTCTTGAAGATGGCCGGCAGGTTCTTCAACGGATCGCCGTCGAACGATGGCAGGCGGTAGTTATCGTAAGTGTCACGATAGGCCTGCTTCGAGTCCGGAATCTGGCCGTTGGTTGACACGACAATTGAATCCGGCGGCAGGAACGCGCCCGCGACGCCCACCGCGCTTTGCAGCAAACCGCCGCCATTGTTGCGCAGATCGAGGATGAGACCCTTCAGGTTCGGCTGCTGGCGGGCGATGTCCTGCAGTTTCGCGGACAGATCCGGCACGGTGCGTTCCTGGAAGCTCGTGATGCGGATGTACGCGTAGCCCGGCGCGACGATCTTCGCCTTCACGCTCTGAACCTTGATGATCGCGCGCGTGACGGTGAGCGGGAACGTGCGGTCGTCCGTCTTGCGGAAGATCGTCAGCGTGACCTTCGTGCCCGGTTCGCCGCGCATCTGCTTGACGGCCTGGTCGAGCGTCATGCCGCGCACAGGCTTGTCGTTGATGCGTGTGATGAGGTCGCCCGGACGAATGCCAGCACGGAACGCCGGCGTGTCTTCGATCGGCGAAATCACCTTGATGAGCCCGTCTTCCGACGAGATTTCGATGCCAAGACCGGCGAAACGGCCCTTGGTCTGCTCCTGCAGTTCTTCGTAGTCGGTCTTGTCGAGATACGACGAGTGCGGATCGAGACTCGACACCATGCCCTTGATCGCGGCCGTGAGGAGCTTCTTGTCGTCGACCGGTTCGACGTACTCATGCTTGATCTGCCCGAAAACTTCTGCAAAAAGCCGAAGCTGGTCAAGCGGCAGCGGCACAGTCGCAGTCTGCTGGGCCGAGGCAGAAAGTTGCAGTGTGGCAAAAACGCCAGTAGCAAGGCCCGCGGCAATCAGGCCGATATTTTTCAGGTTCTTTCGCATAGAGTCTATTGCGGTCGGAAGCGCGTGGCAGCGTCAAAGAGAAGGGACGGACAAGTATAACTGCACAGGCGCGCGCCAAGTGCGCGAGTGCAGGCTGCAGATGATCGGGGTTCGACAGCGGTCGGCCCCGCAGGTTCTGGCAACCACGGCTTCGGTGTGGAAGTAATGTTCGGTAACAGGCACACGAGGTGTTCCTATCGAGGGACGTCGCCCACTCCGGTGGCGCTTACCGGTGCGGGCGACATCCGTCCTTTGCCTGTCGACGCAGGGTTTGGGGGCCGTGATCAGCCCGCCTTGCCCTGTTTGGCGACGGCTGCCTGAGCGGCGGCGATGGCGTCAGCGTCGCCAAGGTAGTAGTGCTTGATGGGCTTCAGGTTCTCGTCGAGTTCGTAGACGAGCGGCACGCCGTTCGGGATGTTCAGCCCGACGATATCCGTATCGGAGATGTCGTCGAGGTATTTGACCAGTGCGCGGATCGAGTTGCCGTGCGCAGCAATCAGTACCTTTTTGCCCGATTTCATGGCCGGTGCGATCGATTCGTTCCAGATCGGCAGCACGCGCGCGACCGTATCTTTCAGGCACTCGGTCAGCGGCAGCTGCTCGCGCGGGACCCTGGCGTAGCGCGGGTCATTGTAGGCGGTGCGCTTGTCGGACGGATCGAGTGCCGGAGGCGGGGTGTCGTAGCTGCGGCGCCAGACGAGGACCTGCTCGTCACCGTACTTCGCTGCCGTTTCGGCCTTGTTGAGTCCCGAAAGCGCGCCGTAGTGACGTTCATTCAGGCGCCACGAATGGACGACCGGCAGGTACATGAGGTCCATCTCGTCCTGCACGTGCCACAGCGTGCGGATCGCGCGCTTTAGCACCGAAGTGTAGGCGATGTCGAACGTGTAGCCCGACTCTTTCAGCAACTCGCCGGCCTGCCGGGCTTCGCGGTTGCCCTGTTCGGTGAGGTCGACATCGACCCAGCCGGTAAATCGGTTTTCCTTGTTCCACGTCGATTCGCCGTGGCGGATGAGAACGAGTTTGTACATGGTGCCGGTCGGTAGTTAGGAAGCGGTAAAGCGAGGACGGCTTCTGGGCCGCAGGGGACGCCGCCATCGCGTCAGAGGGTTATTTTATAATGGGCGGATCGCCCTTTCCGATTTCTCCTTTTTTCGGCGGATTTTCCGTGAAGTTTTTCACTGATTACACAAACCTTGTACTCGTTGCGGTTGCCCTCATTTCCGGTGGGTTGCTCCTGTGGCCGGCGATCAGCCGCCGTGGCCGCGGCGGCCTTTCCGCTGCCGAGGCTACCCAACTGATCAACCGGCGCAATGCCGTGGTCATCGACCTTCGTCCGTCGGCGGACTTCGCCAATGGTCATCTTCCTTCGGCACGCCATATCGAGTTCGCAGAGTTGCAGGCGAAAGTCGGCCAACTCGTGAAAAACAAGAGCAATCCGGTGCTGCTGGTGTGCCAGACCGGCCAGCAGTCGCACAAGGCGGTGCGCATCGTACAGGATGCGGGCTATGCCGAAGTCCATGTGCTGCAAGGCGGCCTGAACGCCTGGCAGCAAGCCGGCATGCCGGTCGTGAAACAAGGAGTTGCGAAGTGAACAAAGTGATCATGTACAGCACGCAGGTGTGTCCGTATTGCCAGATGGCCGAACGTCTTTTAAAGTCGCGCGGCGTCGTGCACGTTGAGAAAGTACTCATCGACAAAGACCCGGCGCGCCGCGAAGAAATGATGACGCGCACCGGTCGGCGGACTGTGCCGCAGGTGTACATCGGCGACACGCACGTTGGCGGTTATGACGACCTGTCCGCGCTCGATCGCGCGGGCGGTCTGATGCCGCTGCTCGAGGCTGCTGCGTAACGAAAGTTTGCAAAGCTTCGCTGCAACCTCCGCGTCGTATCGGCGCTGCGCGCCGCACAGATCCGGCGGGCTGTTCCCCAGTGAATCAGACCCGCCGTAACGAACTCATCCAGGAAACCACCCAATCATGTCTGACGAGAATACCCAGCCGTTCTTCAATATCCAGCGCATCTATCTGAAGGACATGTCGCTCGAGCAGCCGAACTCGCCGGCCATTTTCCTGGAACAGGAAATGCCGTCGGTCGAAGTCGAAGTCGACGTGAAGGCCGAGCGCCTCGCGGAGAGCGTGTTTGAAGTCCTCGTCACCGGCACGGTCACCGCCAAGGTCTCGGATAAGGTCGCGTTCCTGATCGAAGCCAAGCAGGCCGGCATTTTCGATATCCGCAACATTCCGGTGGAACAGATCGATCCGCTCGTCGGCATTGCCTGCCCGACGATTCTGTTCCCGTACCTGCGCTCGAACATCGCCGACGCAATCACCCGCGCAGGTTTCCCGCCGATCCACCTCGCCGAAATCAACTTCCAGGCGCTGTACGAGCAGCGTCTCGCGCAGCTTGGCGGCCAGGACGGCGTGCCCAACGGCAACGCGACCCACTAACGGTCGCGCTCGGTGCCGGGTATGAAGGTCGCCGTTCTCGGCGCTGGTGCATGGGGCACCGCTCTCGCAGGCCATCTGGCCAGGCGGCATGAGACGGTGCTCTGGGCGCGCGACAGCGCGCTCGTCACCGAACTTTCCTCGACGCACGAAAACACCTGCTATCTGGCGGGCGTTGCGTTGCCGCGCGCGCTGCGCTACGAAGCGGACCTGGCAGCGGCGCTTGCGCACTGCGCGGCCGACGATGCGCTGTGCGTTGTCGCGACGCCGGTCGCAGGCCTGCGCGGGCTGCTTCGCGCAATGCGCGATGCGGGCAGCGTGCCGGCCCACTTCGTGTGGCTCTGCAAGGGCTTCGAGGCCGATACGCAGTTGTTGCCGCATCAGGTTGTCGCTGCTGAACTGGCGGAACACACGAGCTATGGCGTGCTGTCCGGACCGAGCTTCTCCCGCGAAGTCGGGCAAGGATTGCCGGTCGCGCTGACGGTCGCCAGCACGTCGGCCAAGTGTCGCGAACGGACTGTCGCTGCGTTCCATCACGGAGCGATGCGCATCTATACGGGCGACGACGTCGTCGGTGTGGAAACCGGTGGCGCGGTGAAGAACGTGCTTGCCATCGCGACCGGAATTTCGGATGGTCTCGGGCTGGGTCTCAATGCCCGTGCTGCATTGATTACGCGTGGGCTTGCTGAAATGTCGCGTCTTGGCGTGACGCTCGGCGGTCGCGCGGAAACGTTCACCGGCCTGACCGGTCTCGGCGATCTGATTCTCACCGCCACGGGCGACCTGTCGCGCAACCGGACCGTGGGCGTGCAACTCGCGACTGGCCGTTCGCTAGACGATATCCTCGGCGCCCTGGGGCACGTTGCTGAAGGCGTGCGCTGTGCGCAGGCAGTGCTTGGCATCGCGCGCGAGCATGCGATCGAGATGCCGATCACGCAGGCGGTTTGCGCCGTGCTGTTCGACGGCGTCGCTCCCCGCGATGCCGTCAGTGCGCTGCTGCGCCGCGATTCAAAAGCGGAGTAATGGGCAACCCGGCGGTTCAGCGCCGGGCTGTTTCCGCCATCTGGCGCCGCGAACAGCGCTACGAATTCTTACCTGAACCGACGAAGCCTCCTGCTGTCCACCAGAATACGGCTGGCTGTACTGGACGCGGAGGTTTCCATGCTCAAAATCGGACACTGCAGGCTCGAAGCGCGAGCCGTCGATATCACGACGCTCGCCGTCGACGCGATCGTCAATGCGGCAAACACGTCACTGCTAGGCGGGGGTGGCGTCGATGGAGCGATCCATCGGGCGGCGGGCTCAGGTCTGCTGCGAGAATGCGAGAAGCTAGGCGGATGCTCGACTGGCGACGCCAAAATTACCGGTGGCTACAACCTGCCGGCAAAACAGGTCATTCATGCCGTGGGGCCCGTTTGGGGTGGCGGCAACCGTGGCGAGCAGGATCTGCTCGCGTCGTGCTACCAGCGGTCGCTGGAACTCGCGCAGCAATCGAACTGCCGGAGCATCGCGTTTCCGGCGATCAGCTGCGGCATCTACCATTTTCCCGCGGACGAGGCGGTGCGCATTGCCGTTGGCGCCGTGATCGACACGTTGCACCGCACTCCGGCAATTGGGCAGGTGATCTTTGCCTGCTTCGACGAAGCGATGTTCCGGCGCTATGAAGACGAACTGGCGAGCCGTCAGGCACCGCCTTCGAAACCCGCCTGACGCCAGGCTTCAAACACGACGACAGCTACCGTATTCGACAGATTCAGGCTCCGGTTGCCGGGTCGCATCGGCAGTCGCACGCGCTGTTCGCCGGCGAACCGGTTCAGTACCGCATCGGGCAGGCCGCGCGTCTCAGCGCCGAATACGAACCAGTCTCCCGGGAGAAACGCGTGATCATGAAAGCGTCCAGAACCGCGCGTCGTGAACGCGAACATGCGCGCGGGATCCGGCGCTTCAGCGGCGATCAAGGCATCCCAATCGGCATGCACATGCATTTGCGCGTACTCGTGATAGTCGAGTCCCGCGCGGCGCATTTTTGCATCGTCGAGCGGGAAACCGAGCGGTTCGATCAGGTGCAGCCGCGCACCGGTATTGGCGCACAGGCGGATCACATTGCCCGTGTTGGGCGGAATTTCGGGTTCGACGAGAACAACGTTGAACATGGTATGTACAGGTTGAATGCTAGTTTTTCGGCGTACGCAGCGCGACGAAGTTGGTGACACGCCGCGCGCCCGCCGCCTTCAGCGTACGCGCCAGCGCCTCGAGAGTGGCGCCGGACGTCATGACGTCATCGACGATCGCCACATGCAGGCCGCGTACCGGTTTTGCAGCAGCAAACGCACGGCCCACGTTATCGCGTCGCGCGTCGAGGTCGAGCCGCGACTGCGGTGCCGTATCGATGACGCGCCGGATCAGCGTCGGATCGCTTCGCACGCCCAACGCGACTGCGATCGGCCTCGCTATTTCCCACGCCTGGTTGTAGCCGCGTTCAATCAGCCGCTGCCGAGCGAGAGGCACGGGCGCAACCACATCGGGCCGCTGCGCCGGTGGGAGTGCACTGTCCGCCTCACGCGCCAGACGTTCGCCGAATTCGCGCGCGAGCATCAGTCGCGCCCGGAATTTCAGGCCAAGCGCCAGCGCGTCGAGCGGCGCGCGATAGTCGGCGAGCGCGAGTGTCGCGTCAAAGGCGGGTGGCATCGAAATGCAGTCACCGCACCGATAGGGTCCGTTTTTTGCGCGCCGGAATCCGGAAAGGGGAATCGCGCAGACGGTGCATCTGAGCTGCGCTTCGTTCCAGTAAGCCGCATCGCAAGCTTCACACAACCGGTTCTGCGACAAATTGCCGCAGAGCGCGCATTGAGGGGGCAGCGCGAACTGCACAGCGCGAAGCCATAGCGAGCGAAAGCGATCCGCGACGGGCACGGATTGTTGACCGGGTGATGAAGAAAAGGCCGGGAATGCCATGGCTGAAACGCCCGCGAAGGCCTCCTGCGCTGAACCGATAGGAGCGAGCGAGTATACTTCGCACTCTTCGCCAGTTCGACAGACATGCCCCCAACAACCGCAAAATCAAGCCGTCCGGCCTATGACTCGCGACGTCTGCGGCGGATTTTCGACCGCCGCGCCGCGACTTTCGACGATGTGGCCTTCCTGCCGCGCGAAATCGCGCAGCGCATGCGCGAGCGTCTCGACTACATCAAGGTCAGCCCGGCAAGCGTACTCGATGCCGGCTGCGGCGCCGGCGACGACCTCCCGCTTCTGCGCGAACGCTTCCCCGAGGCGCCGGTATACGGCGCGGACCTGTCACAGGCAATGCTCGCACGCGCGCTGCGTCACGACGCCGGCGACACGAGCTGGCGCCGCTTTCTGCCTGCGTCGATTGGCAAGGCGCTCGGCGCACGCGGCCCGCGCTTCGCTCAGGCCGATTTCTCGGCGCTGCCGTTCGCGCATGGCGCATTCGAATTCATCTGGTCCAATCTGGCGCTGCACTGGCATTCGCGCCCGGATCTCGTTTTCCCCGAATGGCAGCGCGTGCTGAAGGTGAACGGCCTGCTGATGTTCAGTACGCTCGGCCCCGATACGCTCAAGGAGTTGCGTGGCGCCTGGGCCGAAGTCGAGGCCGCCCACGGCGCGAACTCGCGCGCGCACGTGATCGATTTCGTCGACATGCACGATCTCGGCGACATGCTGATCGAAAGCGGCTTCGAGATCCCGGTCATGGACCAGGAAACGCTGACGATTACCTACAAATCGCCCGAGTCGCTGCTTGCGGATGTGCGCCGCTGGGGCGCGTATCCATTCGAGCGCGAAGCCGCCTCCGGTGCATCCTCCCGGCGTCTGCACAGAGCGCTGCTGACGGCGCTGGAAGCGCGCCGGTGTGGGGACGGCACGATCCCGCTCACCTTCGAAGTCATCTACGGACACGCGTGGAAAGCCGTGCCCCGGACCACGGCCGAAGGGCATGGCATCGTGCGTATTGAAGATATTGGAAGAGGTTCATCGAAGAATCGGTGATGCGGTAAAGAGGACATCTGTTATGTCTGAAATTACCGGGCCAAAAGCCGTCGAAGGGGTGCGTCAAAACGGCGCAGAGGCTTGTCGCGCCTGGCTTGCAAGCCGATAGAGCGTTGCTTGTGGATGCCATAGAACGCGCCTATAATGCGTCAGTTTGTCGCTCGGGGTTCCCACATTTGGGGCGACAGGCCCGAGGCGCGAAGTGGCGGTGACTGGCGGTTCAGGGAGGCAGCGATGGAAGCGACTGATCTGCTGACGGATTCAGAAACGGTCCTGAAGGACTGGACGATGAAACGCAACTGCTCAGCATCGCCCCGGCAGTTCGTATGTTTCTATGTGTCGCTCGCCTTGTTCTCGCTGGCAATTGTTTTCATGCCGGTTTTGTACGGCGCCTGGCTGGTGTTGCCGTTCACGGGTGTGGAATTGCTGGCGGTCGGCGTCGCCTTTGCAATATATGCGCGTCATGCTGTCGATTACGAACGCATCCGGCTGTTTCCGAGCCGGCTGGTGATCGAGCAGGTAAGTGCCGAGCAGATCACGCAGTTCGAATTCAATCCGCGCTGGGTGCGGGTCGAAGCCGGGGCAAGGTCGCGTGACCGGATTGCACTGGTTTCACGCGGTCAGACGGTCATGGTCGGGCAGCACCTGGCGCAGCACCGGCGTGCGCAGTTCGCCGGCGAATTGCGCATGTGGCTCAGGCGCTGTGATTAGACGCACTGAATCGCGAGCCGTTCCCAGGTAGCGCGGGAAAGCCTTCCAGCGGGGTCGAGGGTTTGAATGGAAATTTTGGGTAAGGAAGCTATGAAAACAATCAAGCGAGCCCTCATGGGCGTGCTGGCGTTAAGCGGGTTGCTGTTCGCCGGCGCCGCCCTGGCAGTCGGCGATAGTCCGGGCGGCCCTGCCGTCAACGCGATCAATCTCCAGCCGCCGGCGACAAGAATCGCTGAGGAGCTCTACAGCCTCCACACGTTCATGCTGATCCTGTGCACGGTGATCTTCGTCGCTGTGTTCGGCGTGATGTTCTATTCGGTCTTTGCCCACCGCAAGTCGAAAGGCCACAAGGCTGCCAATTTCCACGAAAGCACCACCGTCGAAATCATCTGGACGATCGTCCCGTTCGTGATCGTCGTGTTGATGGCGCTTCCCGCCACGAGGACTGTCGTGGCGATGAAGGACACCTCCAACGCCGATCTCACCGTCAAGGTCACCGGCTATCAGTGGAAGTGGGGCTACACGTACGTGAAGGGGCCGGGCGAGGGCATCAACTTCCTGTCCACGCTCAGCACGCCGCGTGCCCAGACCGATGGCCGCGAGCCGATTTCGGATACGTATCTGCAGGAAGTCGACAACCCGCTCGTCGTGCCGGTCGACAAGAAAGTCCGCATCATCACCACCGCGGACGACGTCGTCCACTCGTGGTACGTGCCGGCATTCGGCGTGAAGCAGGATGCGATTCCGGGCTTCGTGCGCGATACGTGGTTCAAGGCTAACCGGGTCGGCACGTTCCGCGGCTTCTGTACCGAGCTGTGCGGCAAGGAGCACGCGTTCATGCCGGTCGTCGTGAAGGTGCTCTCCGCTGAAGACTACGCGAAGTGGGTCGACGACGAGCAGAAGAAAATGGCTGCCAGCGCCGACGATCCCAACAGGACCTACACGCTTGCCGAACTGACGGAGCGTGGCGGCAAGGTCTACGCAGCGAACTGCGCAGTCTGCCACCAGCCGAACGGCAAGGGCGCAGGCGCATTCCCGGCGCTCGACGGCAGCAAGATCGCCAACGGTCCGCTTGCGCAACACGTGAGCATCGTGCTGAAAGGCAAGAACGCGATGCCGTCGTGGGCGCCGACGTTGAATGACGTCGAGATCGCTTCGGTCGTCACGTTCGAGCGCAACTCGTGGGGCAACCACACGGGCGACATTCTCCAGCCGAAGCAAATCGCCGATGCGCGCAACGGCCGGCTTCCGGAAGGCGGCGACCATCTGGCCGGCGCAGCGGCAGCGAGCGCGAGCGATGCTGCAGCAGCAAGCGGCGCGGAAGCAGCTTCCGCTGCAGCGCCAGCGTCGGCCGGTTCGGACGGCGCCGCTTCGCAGCCGCAGGCAGGTTTGCCGGCGAGCGTCTATTTCGCCACGGGCGAGAGCACGCTGCCGGACGACGCGAAGGCCGCGATCGATGCCGCGGCCGCCTACGCAAAGGCGCACCCTGATGCGAAGTTCACACTGTCTGGCTTCACTGACAAGACGGGTTCGGCCGATGCCAACGCGAAGCTCGCAAAGAGCCGTGCAGAAGCCGTGCGCGACGCGCTGAAGGCAGCGGGCATCGCCGAAGACCACATTATTCTGAAGAAGCCGGAAACGATCACGGGCGGCACCGACGCGAAAGAGGCCCGGCGTGTTGAGATCAGCCCGGCGGCCTGACGTGTCACGGTCAGCAGAGCAGCATTCGTTTTAGGAGATTGTCATGTCTAGCATCGGACACGATGTAGTCGCGGGCCACGAGCACGTGCACGGCGACCATGCCCATGAGACGCCGCATGGCTGGCGTCGCTGGCTGTTCGCCACCAACCACAAGGATATCGGGACGCTGTACCTGATCTTCTCGTTCGTCATGTTCCTGTCCGGGGGCGTGATGGCGCTGATGATCCGTGCCGAGCTGTTCGAGCCCGGTCTGCAGATCATGCGGCCTGAGTTCTTCAACCAGTTGACCACCATGCACGGCCTGATCATGGTGTTCGGCGCGATCATGCCGGCGTTCGTCGGCTTCGCGAACTGGATGGTTCCGTTGCAGATCGGCGCATCCGACATGGCCTTCGCGCGGATGAACAACTTCAGCTTCTGGCTGCTGCCCGTGGCCGCTGTGCTGCTGGTCGGTTCGTTCTTCTCGCCGGGGGGCGCGACCGCTGCGGGATGGACGCTCTACGCACCGCTGTCGACGCAGATGGGCCCGGGCATGGACTTCGCGATTTTCGCAGTCCACTTGATGGGTGCGTCGTCGATCATGGGCGGGATCAACATTGTCGTGACGATCCTGAACATGCGCGCGCCGGGCATGACGCTGATGAAGATGCCGATGTTCGCATGGACGTGGCTCATTACGGCGTACCTGCTGATCGCCGTGATGCCGGTTCTGGCAGGTGCGATCACGATGGTGCTGTTCGACCGTCACTTCGGCACGTCGTTCTTCAACGCGGCAGGTGGCGGCGACCCGGTGATGTACCAGCATATCTTCTGGTTCTTCGGTCACCCCGAGGTGTACATCATGATCTTGCCGGCGTTCGGGATCGTGTCGCAGGTGATTCCGGCATTTTCGCGCAAGCCGCTGTTCGGCTATAGCTCGATGGTGTACGCAACGGCCTCGATCGCGATCCTGTCGTTCATGGTCTGGGCGCACCACATGTTCGTGACCGGTATGCCGGTGACGGGCCAGCTGTTCTTCATGTACGCGACGATGCTGATCGCCGTACCGACGGGCGTGAAAGTGTTCAACTGGGTAGCGACGATGTGGCGCGGTTCGTTGACGTTCGAAACCCCGATGCTCTTCGCAGTCGGCTTCCTGTTCGTGTTCACGTTTGGCGGTCTCACGGGCCTGATGCTCGCAATGGCGCCGCTCGACATCCAGTACCACGGCACTTATTTCGTGGTGGCTCACTTCCACTATGTGCTGGTGGCGGGGTCGCTCTTCGGGCTGTTCTCCGGCTGGTATTACTGGTCGCCGAAGTGGACCGGCTGGATGTACAACGAGACGCGCGGCAAGATCCACTTCTGGGCGTCGATGATCTTCTTTAACCTTGCGTTCCTGCCGATGCACTTCGTCGGCCTCGCAGGTATGCCGCGTCGTTATGCGGACTATCCGGCGCAGTTCACTGACTGGAACCAGGTGATTTCGATCGGCGCGTTCGGCTTTGGCCTCGCGCAGGTGTACTTCCTGTTTGCGGTCGCGCTGCCTGCCTATCGTGGCGGTGGCGAGCTCGAGAAGGCGTCGGACAAGCCGTGGGATGGCGCGACGGGTCTCGAATGGACCGTGCCGAGCCCGGCTCCGTTCCACACGTTCGAAAACCCGCCGACGGTTGAATAATCGAAGTTAGCGGTGCCCGGTCCGGCGGCGATTCATCGACGTGCCGGACCGGGCAGACCGAAATCCAGCAGACGTACCCACGCATTTACGGAAGCAACCGAAAGTCAGCATGACCCGGAATTCACAAGAAAGACGTACACCCGAACAGATTCGTGCCGGCAACAAGCGCCTCGGCCTGATTCTGTTAGGCATCGCTGCTGTCTTTTTTGTGAGTGCAGTCATCAAGCAGTGTTTTTTTGCCTGACGGTTTGGCTTGAATCAGACCCGATGGTCTGTTGAGGAAGTTCGATGTCGCCGCAACCACCGGCCAGGGCCGACCGCGCTTTTAACCGCTCGATGCTGTTCAAGCTGGTTGTCGTGGCGTTCATGATGTTTGGGTTTGGATTCGCGCTGGTACCGATGTATCGCGCAATCTGCCAGATCACGGGCATCAACAACCTCGTGCAACGTGATGCAACGGTGCGCGAGGCGAAGAACACGCAGGTCGACATGAGCCGGACGATATCGATCGAGTTCGACGCGAACGCGCGCGGCCCGCTCGGTTTCAAGCCGGAGCAAAACAGCATGGATGTACATCCCGGCGAAGTGACGACGGTGATGTATCAGGTATCGAACGAGCAGCGCCACACGATTCAGGCGCAGGCCATTCCAAGCTACGCGCCGAAAGAAGCGACTGAGTACTTCAAGAAGATCGAATGCTTTTGTTTCACGCAGCAGACGCTCGCGGCGAATGAGACGAAACGGATGCCGGTGGTATTCGTCGTCGATCCAAAATTGCCGAAGGATGTGAAGACGATCACGTTGTCGTACACGTTCTTCGAACTGAATACACCCGCGCCGGCGACGCGTGGCACAGCAGCGGGGCAGGCGGCCAACGGCACGACCGCGGCAGCAGGCTCGAATCCCGCCTGACGGCATAGGCAGTACACCTGCAGGAAGAGGTCAGGGGTTATGGTGCAGAACGGCGGTAGTGGCAGGAAAGGCAGCTTCGGCCAGTCGATGAAGGCCGTGATGTGGTCGTTTCTCGGTGTGCGCAAGCGGCGCGATCTGGAAGCGGACGCGGCGCAACTGAACCCGCTCCACGTGATTATCGCGGCGCTGATCGGCGCGGCCATTTTCATCGGAATCCTGATTCTGATCGTGCGGGCCGTAGTGGGATAGCAGCGCGGGAATCAGGCGCTGAATGCAACAGGCAGGACGGGGCTGAAAGGCTCAGCTATAAGAGTGAAGCGGTGCGGTACCGACGCACCGTCGAAGATACAGCCGGAGCTTTCCGGAACAACTGGACTGAAGTGGAGAATCAAGAATGAGCGGTCAAAACGAGAGCCCGTACTATTTCGTACCGCATCCGTCGCGGCACCCGATCAGCGCGGCCCTTGGGCTGCTGGTCATGCTTGGGTCGCTGGCGGCATGGATCAACGGTGAGTCTTGGGCGCCCATTGGAGTGCTCGCTGGCCTGCTGTGGCTTCTCTTCACGCTGTGGCACTGGTTCGGTGACGCAATCTCCGAGTCGGAAAGCGGCATGTACGGCAAGCGGGTCGACACTTCGTACCGCTGGAGCATGAGCTGGTTCATCTTCTCCGAAGTGATGTTCTTTGGCGCGTTCTTCGGCGCATTGTTTTATGCACGCGAGATCGCGATGCATCAACTCGGCAGCCTCGACTACAAGCTGATCTGGCCGGACTTCTCGGCGGTGTGGCCGAACAACGGTCCGGCTTCACTTGTGTCGCAGTACAAGTCGATGCAGCCGTGGCCGGTGCCGACAATCAACACTGCGCTGCTGCTGTCGTCGGGCGCGACGCTGACCGTGTCGCACCATGCGCTGCGCGAAAATCATCGTGGCAAGGCGATTGCCTGGCTGGCCGCGACCCTCGTGCTCGGCGTCTCCTTCCTGTTCCTGCAGGGCTTCGAATACTTCCATGCGTATAACGAACTGAACCTGACGCTCGCGTCGGGCGTGTATGGCTCGACGTTCTTCCTGCTGACGGGCTTCCACGGTTTTCACGTGTTCCTCGGCGGCACGATGCTGGCAGTCGTGCTGGTGCGTCTGATCCGTGGTCACTTTACTGCGGAGCATCATTTCGCGTTCGAAGGCGCCGCATGGTACTGGCACTTTGTGGACGTCGTTTGGCTGGGGCTGTACGTCGTCGTCTACTGGTTGTAAGGCATACTGGATCGCTGCGTACCGGTGATTCGGTGTGCAGCGTGCCGTCTCACGTCCTGAAAGGTTCGAGCGGGACGTGCAGTGAGCGGTTCAAAGCAGGAAAGGATGCAAAAAGCAGGACGCAGAACTGATGCAGCGCCGCCCTCGACCCTGTCAGGGCGGCGTTTTCGCTTGGGAGACCCGCTCATCGCGCGGCCTTGCGAGTTTCAATGGCTTTCAGCGACCATAGGGAATGCCGGTCGACTGGATCCAGCCCATCCAGTGTGCGAACAGGATGAACAGGAACAGTGAAATCGACAGCCCCACGCGGGTCGCGAGCGACCAGACCATCCGCTTCGTCTTGCCCCGGTCGTGCATCATGAAATAGAGCGCCGAAGCCATGCTGGCGATGATGAGGACGAAAGCGATAGGAACGAGAATGTGCATGGAACCAGGTGGTAATCAGGAACGCGAACGCAAGATGATCATTATCTCACCGTGCGTTTGTCCATGCGTGCCTGTCGCAGGGCGGTTGTTGCCAGGTCGTGCGCAATGAAGATTCGCTTGCTGCCCGCGCTGCTGATTCTGATCGTCGTCGCCGTGACCGTGCGTCTCGGCTTTTGGCAGCGCGATCGCGCGCATCAAAAGGAAGCGCTGCAGGCGCACATCACGCAGTTTGAAAACGCACCGGCCCAGACGATCGGCGCCGCGCCGGTGGCGCTGAAAGATATTGAATTCCATCGCGTGCGCGCGGTCGGAAGCTTTGTGCCGAAACAGGTCGTATACCTCGACAATCGGCCGTATAACGACCAGCCGGGCTTTTACGTCGTGATGCCCTTTAAACTTCGCGACGGCGGCTACGTGCTCGTCAATCGGGGCTGGCTGCCGCGCAACATGAGCGAGCGCACGACCATCGGGCCATACGTCACGCCAAAGGGCGAAATCGAGATCGAAGGCATTGCGCGCGCGGACGCCAGCAAGGCTTATGAGCTCGGCCAAGGCGGGTCGGCCGCGCATCAGCAGATTCGCCAGAATCTCGACGTCCACGCATTTGCAGCCGAAACCGGTTTGCCGTTGCAACCGTTCGTGATCCAGCAGATCAGCGACGATGGCGACAAACTCGTGCGTGACTGGCCCACGCCGATTTCTGGCGTCGAACGCAACTATGGGTACATGTTGCAGTGGTGGGGTATGGCGGTCGCGGCGATCGCCTTCGGTCTGTACGCCGCCCGCCGCGCCGCGAGGAACGGGCACGCACCCAGCGCCTGAGCGTATCGAGCGCGGTATTTCAGGCGTTTTTCGAGCCGTTTTTCCGCCGATCTGCGGGAAAGCCGCGCAATCATTGAAAGAGGTTCAGTAGTGTCCACGCAATCTCCCCGTTCGCCGCAATCCGGCAAATCCGCTGACGCCGCCGCGTCGGCCCAAACCGCCCGCCGGAGCCAGGCCGCGAGCAGCAAAGGTTCGTGGCATCGCGGCCGCTGGACGCTACTCCTGATCGCACTTGTCTGCGCGGCGCCGGTGATCGTGTCCTACCTGACGTACTACGTCATCAAGCCGAAGGGTGGCACAACGAGCTACGGCACGCTCGTCGAACCGCAGCGTCCGATTCCCGATTCGTTCGTTGTGACCGGCGAGGACGGCAAGCCGATGAAGCTGGCGTCGCTGCGCGGCCGCTGGCTGCTGATTTCGGTCGACAGCAGCGCCTGCGACAAGGCCTGCGTCACCAAGCTGTATTTCATGCGGCAGATTCGTGTGACCCAGGCGGGCGAGCGCGAACGGCTCGTCAACGTATGGCTGCGCATGGACTCGGGCAGCGTGCCGGACGTCATCCAGCATGCCTACGGCGACACCGACATGCTGATCGCCGATCCCGCCGCAGTCGCCGCGTGGCTGCCCACGGAGAGCGGTACGAAGGTCACGGATCACATCTACATGGTCGATCCGAACGGCAACCTGATGATGCGTTTTCCCAAGGATCCCAATCCGAGCAAGATCAAGGGTGACGTCACGAAACTGCTCAAATGGTCGAGCATCGGGTGAGGCCGGGTCGGCTGGCGCCGCGCCAGCCCTGTTAATCGCGAGAAGGGTAGAGAGATGTTCGTATTGCAACTCGGCCTGATTGGCTTGTGCATTGCGCTGTTGCCGCTGTCTTACATATGGGTCAAGGCCGACGACAACAAATTCCGCAAGCTCGTCTGGGTCACGACATTCCTGACGCTCGATCTGGTGATGTTCGGCGGCTTCACACGGCTCACCGACTCCGGACTCGGCTGCCCGGACTGGCCCGGTTGCTACGGCACGTCGTCGCCGTTCATCGCGCATGCCGCGATCAGCGCCGCCTATCAGGCGATGCCGACAGGCCCGGTCAGCATGTCGAAGGCGTGGATCGAGATGATCCACCGCTATTTCGCAATGGCGATCGGCGTGCTGATCGTGGCGCAGACGGTGATTGCGTGGGCTGCGCGCTTTCGGCGCCGTCCGCTGCATGTTTCGCCGTGGTGGCCGATGTCGTTGCTCCTGTTGATCCTCGTGCAAGGTGCGTTCGGCGCATGGACGGTCACCATGAAGCTCCAGCCTGTGATCGTGACGATCCACCTGCTGCTGGGCCTCGCCCTACTCGGCGCGCTCGGCTGGCTGGCCGCGCGCCAGACGCCGCTCCCGGCGTACGAGCCCGAAGCGGCGCGCTGGCGCACGGCGGCGCTGGCCGGGCTAATCCTGCTGATCGTCCAGATTGCGCTTGGTGGATGGGTCAGCACGAATTACGCTGTACTCGCCTGTACCGAATTCCCGACCTGCAATGGCCAGTGGATCCCATCGATGGATTTCGGACATGGCTTCCACCTGTGGCGTGCCCTCGGAATGACGGGCGACGGTGACGTGATCACCCAGGACGCGCTCGTGGCCATTCACTGGACGCATCGCACCTTCGCCATGGTCGTCGTCGCGTATCTGGCCTGGTTTGCGCTGAAAATGCGCCGCTTCGAGTCGCTGCGGCGGCCGGCGAACGGCGTGCTGCTCGTGGTCGTGATCCAGTTCGTCACGGGCCTGTCGAACATCGTCCTGCAATGGCCGTTGCCCGTTGCAGTCGCCCATAACGGGGGCGCGGCAATCCTGCTGCTCTTGCTCGTTATGCTAAACTTTCGAATCGCTTATAGCCGTCCCGGCCGCGCCGTGTTGCCCGCGCGCGATGCCGCGCCAGCGTGACCCACATGGACAGCACAACTCTTCCCCAGACACCCGGTAGCCGGATCTCCCAATACATCGCGCTCACGAAGCCGCGTGTCACTCAGCTTGCCGTATTTTGTGCCGTGATCGGCATGTTCCTCTCGACGCCCGGCATGGTGCCGTGGACGGTGCTGATTGGCGGCACCATCGGCATCTGGCTGCTGGCAGGCGCTGCATTCGCGATCAACTGCCTCATGGAACAGAAAGTCGACGCGATGATGCGTCGTACCGCATGGCGTCCGTCCGCGCGCGGCGAAATCACCACCGTGCAGATCCTGACGTTCTCGGCGGTGCTCGGCGGCCTCGGCATGTGGACGCTCTACACATTCACCAACGCGCTGACGATGTGGCTCACCATCGCGACATTCGTCGGCTACGCGGTCGTCTATACGCTGCTGCTGAAACCGGCCACGCCGCAGAACATCGTGATCGGCGGGGCGTCGGGTGCGATGCCGCCGGCGCTGGGCTGGGCGGCTGTCACGGGCCATGTGCCCGGAGAAGCGTGGATCCTCGTGCTGATCATCTTCGTCTGGACGCCGCCGCATTTCTGGGCGCTCGCGCTCTATCGCCGCAAGGACTACGAAAACGCCGGCCTGCCGATGTTGCCGAACACCCACGGCGAGCAGTACACGCGGCTGCATATTCTTCTGTACACGGTGATCCTCTTCGCGGTCACGCTGATGCCGTTCATCTCGGGCATGAGCGGCTTCGTATACCTGGCGTCGGCGGTGCTGCTCGGCGCGATCTTCCTTGCGTACGCGTGGAAGATCTACCGGGAATATTCCGACGCGCTCGCGCGTAAGACCTTTCGTTACTCGATCGTTTATCTGTCGCTGCTGTTTGCAGCGCTGCTGATCGACCACTACGCACGTGCCCTGATCGGCGCGTAACACCATGCTCACATTCAGGCTTGCGCGCGCTGCGCGCCTCGCCGCGGTTGCCTGCGTGCTCGGCGGCGCGCTGTTCGTTGCGGGTTGCGGCAAACCGGCGCCTTCGTTCGATAACGTCGATATCACCGGGAACACGCAGTTCGGCAGCGACTTTTCGTTGCCCGACGCGAGCGGCAAGATACGCACGCTTGGCGATTTCAAGGGCAAGGTCGTCGTGCTGTTCTTCGGCTATACGCACTGCCCGGATGTCTGTCCGACGACGATGGCTGAACTCTCGCAGGCACTGCAGCAACTTGGACCGGAAGAAGCGAAGCGCGTGCAGGTGCTGTTTGTCACCGTCGATCCGGAGCGCGACACGCCCACATTGATGGGGCAATACGTGCCGGCGTTCAATCCAACGTTTATCGGCTTGCGTCCCGCGGACGAGGCTCAACTCGTCAAGGTGACGAAAGACTTCCGTGTGTACTACGCGAAAGTGCCGGGCAAGACGCCGGACAGCTATACGATGGATCACACCGCCGCTAGCTACGTGTTCGATCCGGACGGCAAGCTGCGGCTTTTTGCCCGCGACGGCCAGGGCGCTGCACCGTGGGTCCACGACATCAAACTGCTGCTCGACTGAGCCGCAGGTGGCCGGCGCGCAGCCCGGCCACCTCTTCTTTGCTCCGTCTTCACCGCTGGGCGTAGCGGCGGGTTTGCCGCTTAGGCCGAGCTTTGACTTCTCAAATAGCCGGAATCCGCATCAGTGCTGGGTTTCGGCTATTTTCTGGGACTATCATGTAGCCATGTAAATTAGTATTTTTATTTTGAAATTCTGCTGATATCTGCTTGAATCAGTGTTCATGTATATCGAACACGTCCCCAACCGCAACTCGCCGCCCGCCATCCTGCTGCGCGAGTCCTACCGCGACGGCAACAAGGTGAAGAAGCGCACCCTGGCCAACCTCTCGTCGCTGCCCGCCGAGGTCATCGAAGGCCTGAAGGTGCTGCTGCGCGGTGGCGTCGCAGTGCCCTCGGCCGAAGAGGCCTTCGTGATCGAGCGCAGCCTGCCGCACGGGCATGTGGCCGCGGTGCTGGGCGCGGCGCGTGCCTGCGGTGCCGGGCAGTGGTTTGCGCCTGCACCGGCCGCACTGCGCGCGGTGCTCATGGCGCTGCTGGTGGCGCGGGTGGTGTCACCCGCTTCGAAGCTCGCCACCCATCGCATGTTGCGCGACGAGACGGCGACCCACTCGTTGTCGCGCCTTCTGAACCTGGGGGACGTCGAACTCGAGCAGGCCTATGCCGCGCTCGACTGGCTGGGCGAGGCCCAGGAAGACATCGAGAAGCGCCTGGCGAGGAAGCATCTGGCCGGCAGCATGCTGGTGCTCTATGACCTCACGTCCACGTGGGTGACCGGAGACTGCTGCGAGCTTGCCGCGCGCGGCTACAGCCGCGATGGCAAGCGTGACGATCCACAGATCGTGTTCGGGCTGGTTTGCACTCCAGAAGGCTGTCCGGTGGCCGTCGAGGTGTTTGCCGGCAACACCGCCGATCCGGCTACCGTGGCTGCCCAGGTGGAGAAACTGAAGGACCGCTATGGCATCGGCAAGATCGCCTGGGTGGGCGACCGGGGCATGCTCACGCAGGCCCGCATCGACACGGTATTGCGCCCGGCGGGGCTGGACTGGGTGAGCAGCCTGCGCGCGCCGCAGGTGAGCGCGCTCGCCCAGGAGAAGGGGCCTTTCCAGCCCTCGCTCTTTGACGAGCGCAACCTGCTGGAGGTAACCAGCGAGGCGTTCCCCGGTGAGCGGCTCATCGTGTGCCGCAATCCGTTGCTGGCCGAGGAGCGGACCCGCAAACGCGAGGACTTGCTGCAGGCCACTGAAGCCGAGCTGGTGAAGATCGCCGAAGCGACCACGCGTGCCCGCAACCGCCTCAAGGGCGCCGATGCCATTGCCCTGCGCGTGGGCCGCGTCATCGACCACTACAGGATGGCCAAGCACTTCGAGCTGAGCTTCGCCGACGAGGGCTTCACGTGGACGCGCAAGGCCGATCAGATCCGGCAAGAGGCGGCGCTCGATGGCCTGTATGTGGTGCGCACCAGCGTGCCCGAACAGGACCTGCCGGCCGAAGCGGCCGTGACGGCGTACAAGGGCCTGGCGGTCGTGGAGCGCGCCTTCCGGTCGCTCAAGACAGTCGATCTGAACGTGCGCCCCATATTCCACTGGAACGCCGAGCGTGTACGGGCGCACGTCTTCCTGTGCATGCTCGCCTACTACGTCGAATGGCACATGCGCGAGACCTTGAAGCCGATGCTGTTTGACGATGAATACATCGAGCTCGCACGCGCAACCCGGCCCTCGCCCGTGGCCAAGGCACGGCGTTCTGACCAGGCAAAAGCCAAGGATGCCACGCGGCTTGGCGAGGACGGCTTGCCCGTCCATAGCTTCCGCACGCTGCTCGATGATCTGGCCACGCTCGCTTACAACGTCTGCCACACACCTCTGAACCCGGACGCAAAGATCGTGATGATCACGCGGCCTACACCCGTTCAGGAAAAGGCCTTCCGCCTGCTCAACATCAGCCCTGTCTGTACCCAGTAACCGACTCCCCCCGGCACGCGTAACCGCGGCAAATCAAAGACTTGCGCGCGCCGCGCGCTCAAAGTTCGGCTTAGGCAGACACCGGCGACCACAGTTTGAGCCCAGGTGCCAACCGGCGTCGCCTTGAATTCCACCACGTCGTATTGAGCCACCTTTTGCCGGGCGAAGGGATTGCTCGCGAGTATCGCGTCCAGTTGGGTTCGCTCGATCGCCGACGCCAGAATGATGCCGCCGTCACGCGGCACTTTCGGTCCTGCCGCAACGAACACGCCCGAGTCGAAGGTGCGCGCCTTTTCTCAATCTCCGCCTGGCAGACCAGCCGCAGCCGCTGACCGACCCGCATTGCTCAAGTCCACCCGGAATTCTGCCGTTATATCTCAGGCAATCGTTTGCGCCGACCTGGCGCGACACCGAAGAAACCACACGAAAGAGACCAATACAATGAGCAGGATGAGTCTGAATCGCAAGCTGTGGCTGTCGCTTGCGCTCGTATGGCTTGGGTTGCTGGGCGTCGGCCTGTGGAGCGCGGTCGAAACGCGCAGCACCATGCTGGCCGAGCGCAAGGCCGGCATGGTGAATCTTGTCGAGGCGGCGCAAGGCGTCGTCAACGGTTATTACGCGCTGTCGCAAAGCGGCAGGATGAGCGAACCCGACGCGCAGCGCGAAGCGCTCGCCCGTCTCGCGACGATGCGCTATGGCGAATCCGGCTATCTGTTCGTGATGGACTCGAAGCCGGTCGTCCTGATGCACCCGACCTTGCCGCAAATGAACGGCAAACCGGTCGGCGATTTCAAGGATCCGGACGGCAAGCTGCTGTATGTCGCGATCGTCGATGCTGCGAATGCAGGCGGCCGTGGCTTTGCGGAATATCGTGGCCGCCTGCCGCACAGCGAGACGGCGGTGCCGAAGATCAGCTACGTCGTGCGCTTCGCCCCGTGGGACTGGAACATCACGAGCGGCGTGTTTATCCGCGACATCGATACGACCTACTATGACACCCTGCTGGGCCACCTCGCTGTGGTGCTCGTGATCGGTGCGGTGATCTCGCTCGCGATGATCGTCATCATCCGCAATGTGCGCGGCAGCCTGGGCGGTGAGCCCGAACACGCGGCGCAGCTCGCGTCGAGCATCGCGAAGGGCGACCTGACACAGGTGATCGCGCTGCGCCCGCACGACTCGACCAGCATGATGTCAGCGATGAGCCAGATGCAGGCGCGCCTGCAACGGACCATCGCCGAGATCCGCCGGTCGGCGGAATCGATTGCGTCGGCGACAAAGCAGATTGCCGCGGGCAATGGCGACCTCTCGCAACGCACCGAACAACAGGCCGCCTCGCTGCAGGAAACGGCCGCGAGCATGGAGCAGCTCACCGCGACGGTGAAGCAGAACGCCGACAACGCACGCCAGGCGAGCGGCCTCGCGAACAGTGCCTCGGACATCGCGACGAAGGGGAACGACGTCGTCAGCCGCGTGATCGGCACGATGGGCGAGATCAACGAGAGTTCGCACAAGATCTCGGACATCATCGGCGTGATCGAAGGCATCGCGTTCCAGACGAATATCCTCGCACTGAATGCGGCGGTCGAAGCGGCTCGCGCGGGCGAGCAGGGCCGCGGCTTTGCGGTGGTGGCCGGCGAAGTTCGGAGCCTCGCCCAGCGTTCGGCGACCGCGGCGAAGGAAATCAAGCAGTTAATCGGCGATTCGGTGGAGCGCGTGAACAACGGTTCGGTGCTGGTCGAGCAGGCCGGCACGACGATGGGCGAGATCCTGCAGGCCGTGCGTCGCGTGACGGACATTATGGGCGAGATTGCAGCGGCGTCCGAAGAACAGAGCAGCGGCATCTCCCAGGTGGGTCGCGCGGTGACGCAGATGGACGAGGTCACGCAGCAGAATGCGGCGCTCGTCGAAGAAGCGGCAGCGGCCGCTGCCTCGTTGCAGGATCAGGCGGCGCGTCTGCGTGAGACGCTCAGCGCGTTTCGTGTCGACGAGCACGCGCGCCACAGGGAACCCTTTTCAGGCGCTCCGGCGAAGCCAACGAAATCGACGGCGAAACACGCTGCATTGCAGGCTTCGGGCGTGGCGGCTGCCAAACCCGCGGCTCGTCCCGTAGCACCAAAGGCGGCAGCACCGGCTCGCGCCGAACCGACCGCGCCGCCGCCAGTCGCCAACAGCCCCATTCGCGCATCCGCCGACGAGTGGACCACGTTCTGATTCCACTGTGAATCCACGGACGGCCTGCTCTCCGCAGGCCGTCCGCTGCCGCAAGCCTTACCTGCCACATCTCGCCCGGTGACCTCCGCGGCGATTCCCTGCCAGCCTTCGCGCACAGACAGCATACCGATATGCGATCGCGGTATTTCACTTCGCTGCGCGCCTATGAGACCATTTGCGGTTCAGCGGGCTGCAAAGACAGTCCCGCCGCGCCTCTCACTGAATCACCCAGCCAGAAAACCAGGCAAATCAGGCAACACAAGCGAGAAATACATGCAGCGCAGAAATATCCTCAAAGCCCTTTCCGTCGTGGCCGCCACGGCCGCGCTCGTCACCAGCTTCGGTGCACACGCCGACGACAAGGCCATCAAGGTCGGCACGATCGGCGGTCCCGATGCGCAGATCTGGTCGGTCGTCCAGAAAGCTGCGAAGCGCGATGGCCTGAACGTAAAGGTCGTCGAATTCAACGATTACGCACAACTGAACGCCGCGCTCGACGCGGGCGACCTCGATGCCAACAGCTTCCAGCACCAGCCGTATCTGGAAAGCCAGATCAAGCAGCGCGGTTACAGGATCGTCAACGTTGGTCTTACGTACATCTCGCCGCTCGGCGTCTACTCGAAGAAGCTGAAGTCCCTGAAGGATCTGCCGCAAGGTGCGAAGATCGCAGTGCCGAACGATCCGTCGAACGAAAACCGCGCGCTGCTGTTGCTGCAGTCGCAGGGCGTGATCAAGCTGAAGCCGGGTGCGGCCACGAATGGCAACAGCGCGACGCCGCTCGATGTCGCGGACAATCCGAAGAAGGTGAAGCTCTTCGAACTGGACGCGGCGCAACTGCCGCGCTCGCTGGCGGACGTCGACGCGGCCGTTACCAATACGAACTTCGCGCTGGCCGCTGGCCTGCAGCCGACGAAGGACGCGATCGCGCTCGAAGACGTGCATAGCCCTTATGCGAACCTGATCGCCGTGCGCACGCAGGACAAGGAAAAGCCATGGGTGAAGAAACTCGTCGCCGCGTATCAGTCGGAAGACGTGCGCCAGTTCATCAAGTCGGAGTTCAAGGGTTCGATGATCCCGTCGTTCTGACCGGCTGCGCACGATAGCTTGCGGTATGGACGCCATGGGAGACCGTGGCGTTTTTTTTTGACCGCGCAATCCGCGCCGTTTCGTTGTACAGACAGGCCGCGTGTCGATGGTGCGAGCGCTGCAACATTCGCGGCCGATAATCCATTACACCCGTTCGATATCGACAACCGCATGGCTTCCACGGCTCCGCCCGTTCGACTTTCCGCACCGCACATCTTCCTGATTTTTCTAAGGCTCGGGCTGACCTGCTTTGGCGGACCGGTCGCGCATATCGGCTTCTTTCGCGACGAGTTTGTCAAACGCCGCGCGTGGCTCAGTGACGAAGCTTTCGCCGACATCGTCGCGTTGTGCCAGTTCATGCCCGGACCCTCGAGCAGTCAGGTCGGAATCGCGCTCGGACTGAGGCAGGGTGGCTTGCCCGGCGCCGTCGCCGCATGGCTCGGTTTCACGTTGCCGTCGGCTGCGTTGCTGTGCGCGTTCGGCCTGGCGATGGCGCACTACGGAAACGCAGTCGGACATGGCTGGCTACAGGGCCTTCAACTCGTTGCGGTGGCCGTCGTGGCGCAGGCGCTGTGGAACATGGCGCGAACGCTTTGTCCCGATGCGCTGCGAATCACGATCGCAGCGATCGCGACCGCGCTGATGCTTGCGTTCAGTTCGCCGTTCGCACAGGTTGGCGTGCTGCTGGCCGGCGCTGTCGCCGGCTGGCTGCTGCGCGCTCACCTGCCCGAGCCGCGTGTGTCGGCGGATCAACACAGGATTGCTACACCTGCCCATTCGGCGGTCGCGCTGGTATCGTTCGTCGCGCTATTGTGCGTGCTGCCTGTGGTGGCGGCTGCGTCGGGAAGTTACGCGCTGAATCTCTTCAGCAGTTTCTTTCGCGTCGGCTCGCTTGTGTTTGGCGGTGGGCATGTGGTGCTGCCGTTGCTCGAGTCGGTTGTCGTGGGGTCAGGCTGGGTCAAGGCCGATGCGTTTATCGCCGGGTACGGCGCCGCACAGGCGGTGCCCGGACCGCTGTTCACCTTTGCGGCGTTTCTCGGCAGCGTGTCGAGCCGGCAGCCGGCAGGCGTTGCCGGCGCAGCGATCGCGGTCGTCGCGATCTTTCTGCCGTCGTTCCTGCTGGTGATCGGCGTGCTGCCATGGTGGGATAGTGTGCGCACGACGACCGGCGTCCGGTATGCGTTGATGGGGGTCAACGCGGCCGTCGTCGGGTTGCTGGCCGCAGCGTTATATTCACCGCTTTGGGTGAGCGCGATTCACAACGCAACCTGTCTTGTGCTCGCCGCGGTCGCGCTGCTCCTTCTGACGATGGCGCGTTTTCCGCCGTGGCTGGTGGTGGGAATGGCAGCGGCGCTCGGATACTTCGTGCTGTGATTTCGCGGCGCCACGCCGTACCGTCCACGGAGCCTATAACTCGCGTTCCCAACGCTCTATGGTGAGCTCGGAGCCGAAGCGTCGTTCGGGATTCGCCGCCGCGCAGGTAAAGCCACTTCGCTCGCACAGCCGGCGCGCTCCCGGAAGCGTGGCTGCCGTAGATACCGTCAGTTTCGTGTAGTCCGCCTGCGCCGCAAAGCGGGCACACTCGTCCATCAACTGCGCACCGATGCCAAGACGCCGAACATCAGGTTCGACATAGAGCAGCCGCACCCGCGCGACCGTCGCCGATACACCGGCAACCAGTGCCGACCCGACGATCGATCCGTCCAGCTCCGCAATCCAGCCTGTCTCGCGCACGGGATCGTGCTGTCGCGCAAAGTCGGCCACGACCTGCGCGAGCTGCGCCTCGAAGGTGTGGTCCCAGCCGTGTTCAAGCGCGAAAAGCTGCGCCTGGCGATGCACCAGCCAGCCGTACTCGCCCGCCTGCGGTGCGCGCAGCGTGATGACCATGTCGCGCCGGTTGCCGTGGTCGAGTAGCCGTTCGACGACGCGCATCGCCGCGATGAGTTGCTCCTGCGATGCCGGATCCAGCCGAAGCAGCACAGAGGACACCTCGTCGATGGCGGCTGCGTCGAGCGGCTCGTACGCAGCGCGGCCTAAGTCGGTAAGCGCAAGGAGCGATTGCCGCGCGTCGATGTCGGACGGGCGCCGGGAGATCAGATTGCGTCGCTCGAAGCTGGTCAACAGCCGGCTCAGGTAGCCGCTGTCCAGACCAAGGCTGCGTGTGAGCGCGGCGGCGGTGTCGGCTTCGCCGCGCGACAGTTCATGCAGCACGCGGACTTCCGTCAGTGAGAAGGCGCTCTTTTGCAGGCGCTCATGCAGGGCACCGATGTGCCTGGTATAGAAACGGTTGAAATGGCGTACGGCTTGAGCGCGTCGCAGCACCTCTGGATCAGTCAACGTCAGGCCCCCCGGCGGTATTTTTTTCTGTAGAGCAAACTGCACTATATGCGATCGCATCCCTCATACAAACACGGTTTGACACAATCTGAGGCGTATTGGTACTAAAGAGGTATTGTCATATTCACCGATTAGCATCCCCCAATGCAGACCAGTCGAGGCCTCTGGTACGCGAGAAACGGCCGTTGTACGGGTAAATCCCGATCCAGTAAGGTCTTGTCATGCAACCTTTTAATTCGATTGAATCGCCCGCTTGACAAGGCTTTGGTGGAGGTTGGGCCCATTAGTACCAGATGGTTTGACTGGTATTATGTTGGTTATATAATGGGCTCCACTTTCAACAGGCCGCGCTTTCGATTACCGACCGCCGGAGCCCCATGGAAACTCGCTGGTCCGCCTTGATGCCTGACGTGCGCAACGTCACGCCGCTCTACCTGCAACTCGCGCGCAATCTCGCGACAGCGATCCATTGCGGCGTCTGGTCGGCCGGCGAGGCGTTGCCGTCGGAGCGCACGCTGTCGGATGCGATCGGCGTCTCACGGATCACCGCACGCAAGGCGATCGAACTGCTGGTCGAGCAGGGCTTGATCCGGCGCGCCCGGGGCGCGGGCAGTTTCATTACGCCGCGCGTCGAAGATCCGCTATCCCGCCTCACGGGCTTCACGAAAAAGATGGAGCAGCGCGGCTTCCGGCCGGATTCGGTCTGGCTCGAGCGCGAGATCCGCGCGGCCAACCGCGACGAAATCGTTCACCTCGGGTTGTCACCGGGCGCGCCGGTGGCGAGCCTGCGGCGGCTGCGGCGCGCGGACGGCATCGTGATGGCGGTCGAACATTCGGCGCTGCCCGCATCGATCGTGCCGGACCCGCAGGCGATTGGCCTCTCGCTGTACAGCTATCTGGAGCAGCGCGGCATGGCCGTGGTCCGCGCGCTGCAGCACTTTCGCGCGGTCAACGCGACGAGCGAGATTGCGGGCCTGATGGACATCGAGCCGCGCACGGCGCTGCTTGTCATCACGCGCATCGGCTACAGCGCCGACCAGCGCGCGATCGAACTGACCGACACCTATTGCCGCGACGACTACTACGACTTCGTCGCCGAATTGCGGCAGTAGGGCGGAACGCTGGATAGCAGGATCAGTCCTGGACGCCTCACGCATCATCAGAGAAGACACATGCTGACCGGAAACATACTGACTACCGAAGGCTGGATCCACGGCACGATCGAGTTCGCAAACGGGCGGATTACGTCGCTCACGGGCGAGCGGGTCGATCCTGCGACGAACAACGATCCCTACCTCCTGCCGGGCTTCATCGACCTGCACGTGCATGGCGGCGGCGGCTCCGACGTCATGGAGGGGGGCGATGCGATTGAAACCATCACCCGCACGCACGCACGCTACGGTACGACGAGCCTGCTCGCCACCACGATGACCGCGCCGCGCGACGAACTGATGCGCGTCGTCGCAGGTCTCGGCGAGCTGGCCCGCGTGCGCACGCCGGGCGGTGCACGCGTGCTTGGCGTGCATCTCGAGGGACCGTATATCAACCCGGGCAAACTGGGCGCGCAGCCCGACGCCGCGGTCTCGGCGGTGCTCGACGAAGTGCTCAAGTATCTGTCGATCGCGCCGATTCGCGTGGTGACGCTCGCGCCGGAAATCTCCGGGCACATGGACATCATCTCCGAGATGGCGGCGCGCGGCGTGCGCGTGCAGCTGGGCCATTCGCTCGGCACGTACGACGACGCGGTCGCCGCCCTCAAGCACGGTGCCTGTGGCTTCACGCATCTGTTCAACGCCATGTCGGCGCTGCATCACCGCAATCCTGGGCTCGTCGGCGCGGCGCTCGCGCACGCCGAATTCGCCGAAATCATTCCTGATCTGCTGCATGTGCATCCGGGTGCGATCCGCGCTGCGATCCGCGCGATTCCGCGCCTGTATGTGGTGACCGACAGCACGTCGGCCACCGGCATGCCCGACGGCGAATACCGCCTCGGCAGCCAGCATGTCACGAAGTGCCTTGGGGGCGTGCGTCTCGCCGACGGCACGCTCGCCGGCAGCACCCTGACGATGGATCAGGCGCTGCGCAACCTCGTCTCGCTCGGCCTGCCAATGGCCGACGTATCAAACCGTTTGTCGCGCTATGCCGCCGACTACCTCGGCATCGAAGACCGTGGCCGCATCGCGCGCGGCGCGTGGGCTGACGTCGTCGTGTTTGATCGTGAACTGACCTTGAGCGCGACTTACGTCGAAGGAGAATCGATTGTCGAATATGCTTAACGAGGCGCTGGCGTCCGCTGAAGTGGTCGCCGCGCAACTCGCCGATATGTCGTGTGTCGAAGCGCTCGCGGGGAAGCTTGCCGAAGAGCCGCGCCATGTCGCGCTGACCGTGGCGCGCGGCAGCTCGGATCACGCGGCCAGTTATTTCGCCAGCCTCACGATGAGCCGCCTCGGGGTGCCGGTCGCGTCACTGCCGATGTCGGTCGCGACGCTGCAACAGGCGCCGCTGAAAGTGCAGGGCCAGCTGGCCCTGGCGTTTTCGCAGTCGGGCAAGAGCCCGGATCTGGTCGGCACGATGATCGCGCTGCGCGACGCGGGGGCGCTGACGGTGGCCGCGGTGAATGCGCCGTCGTCGCCGCTTGCCGATGCGTGCGAGTTTCATCTGCCGCTCGTCGCCGGTCCTGAATTGAGTGTGGCCGCGACCAAAAGCTATATCGCGATGCTGTCGCTGTCTGCGCAACTGGTCGCGCACTGGCAGCGTGACGATGCCTTGCTCGCGGCGCTGCGCTCGCTGCCCGACGTGTTGCGCAAGGCAGGCACGCTCGACTGGTCGAAGGCCGTCGACGAATTGCGCGGCGTCGAGCGCATGATCGTGATCGGTCGTGGTCTCGGTCTCGCGATCGCGCAGGAAGCCGCGCTCAAGCTGAAGGAAACTTCCGGCATCCAGGCCGAAGCGTTTTCGAGCGCGGAAGTGCGTCATGGTCCGATGGAACTAATCGATCGCGACTACCCGCTGCTCGTTTTCGCGCCCCGCGGACCCGAGCAGGCTGGCCTGATCCAGCTCGCGAGCGACATGGAAGCGCGTGGTGCACGCGTGCTGCTAGCCGCACCGGACGACGTGCCGCAAGCGTCCTTGCCGCTCGTGTCCACCGATCATCCGGCGCTCGATCCGATCGCCGCGATTCTTTCCTTTTATGTGATGGCTGCCGGCCTCGCCGCTGCACGCGGACGCAATCCGGATACCCCGCGCCATCTGAATAAAGTCACCGAAACTCACTGAACGAGAAATCAGATGCGACGTGTTGAGGAGCCCCGCTTGATGAGCCATTCCCACGGCGATATTGTTCTGCTCGCGCCATTGACTGGCCCGGTCGTACCGCTCGCCGACGTGCCCGATCCTGTGTTTTCGGGCGGCATGTTCGGCGATGGAATCGGCATTGATCCGTTGACCGGCCAGCTCGTGGCGCCCTGCGACGGCGTGGTGACGCATCTCGCGCGCACGGGTCACGCATTGACGCTCGCGACGACTGAAGGCGCGGAAATCCTGCTGCACATCGGCATCGATACCGTCGAGCTGAGCGGCAAGGGTTTCACGCCGAAAGTCGCGCAGGGCGCATCGGTTCGTGCTGGCGATTTGTTGATCGAATTCGATCTGGACTACATAGCATCCGCGGCGCCGAGTCTTGTGTCGGTCATCGCGATCGCGAACTCCGAAGCGTTCGAGATTGTCGAGCGTCCGGCAAACGGCATGCTGAAGGCCGGCGAAAGCCCGCTCTTCACGCTGCGCGCACGCGGGGGTGCGGCGGCTGAAGCGTCGCGCCAGGCGACCTACGTAACCGAGGAAGCGCGTCAGCTGGTGACGCTGAAACATCCCGGCGGCTTGCACGCACGGCCTGCTGCGCGTGCCCGCGAAGCAGCGCGGGGCCTCGATGCGCGCGTCGAAGTCCGCTATGAAGGACGCAAAGCGGCGATCGAAAGCGTCGTTGGTTTGCTGGGCCTTGGCGCTGGCGAAGGGGCCACGATCGAGATCCTCGGCGTAGGTACACAGGCAGAAGCGGCGGTCGAGGCGGTCGCGCGTGAATTGCTGCGTGAGGCACACGGTGAAGCCGAAGAGAGGCCGGCGCGGCAAAGCTCACCCGCTCCAGAGCAGGTGATGCGTGCTGTCGGCGAGCCGCTCGCGCCGAATACGCTCGCGGGCGTGTGCGCCGCGCCCGGCATCGCCGTTGGCAAGATCGTTCGTTGGGATGATGCGGATATCGATCCGCCCGAAGCCGCAAGCGGCACGTGCGCCGCCGAAAGCCGCCTGCTTGACAAGGCGATTGCGTCTGTCGACGCAGACCTCGGTTCGACGGTTCGCGACGCGTCGCAACGCGGTGCGCACGGCGAAGCGGGCATTTTCGCGGTGCATCGCGTGCTGCTCGAAGACCCCACGCTGCTCGACGCCGCGCGCGATCTGATCAGCCTCGGCAAGAGCGCGGGCTTCGCGTGGCGCTCGGCGATCCGCGCGCAGATTGACGTGCTCACGAACATCCAGGACGAACTCCTCGCCGAACGCGCTGCGGATCTTCGCGATATCGAGAAGCGCGTGCTGCGTGCGCTTGGGTATTCGAATCAGGTGGGTCGCGAGTTGCCTGACGAAGCCGTGCTCGTTGCAGAGGAGTTCACGCCGTCGGATCTGTCATCGCTCGATCGTGCGCGTGTGACCGCCCTTTTGATGGCACGCGGTGGCGCAACCTCGCATGCAGCGATTATCGCGCGGCAGATCGGCATTCCGGCGCTTGTCGCCGTGGGCGATGCGCTGTTTGCGATTGCGGACGGCACGCAGGTGGTCGTCGATGCGAGCGCGGGCCGGCTTGAACATGCGCCGACGGCGCTCGATGTCGAACGCGCGCGTACGGAGCGCGAGCGTCTGGCCGGCGTGCGTGAAGCGAATCGCCGCACGTCGCAACAGGCTGCCTCGACCAGTGATGGCCGCGCGATCGAAGTCGCCGCGAACATCGCGACGCTCGACGATGCGAAGACCGCCGTCGAAAACGGCGCCGACTCGGTGGGCCTCTTGCGCACCGAACTGCTTTTCATCCACCGTCAGGCGGCGCCGACCGTCGATGAACATCGCCAGAGCTATCAGACGATCGTGGAAGCACTGGGCGGCCGTACGGCGATCATCCGCACGCTCGACGTCGGCGCAGACAAGGAAGTCGACTACCTGACGCTGCCGCCCGAACCGAATCCGGCGCTGGGCCTGCGCGGCATCCGTCTTGCCCAGGTGCGTCCCGACCTGCTCGACGACCAGTTGCGCGGCCTGCTCGCCGTGCAGCCGCTGGGTGCCGTGCGGATCCTGCTGCCGATGGTGACCGATTCCGGCGAACTGGTTCGACTGCGTAAGCGCATCGACGAACTGGCGCGTGAAGCGGGCCGCACAGGCGCGATCGAAGTCGGCGTGATGATAGAAGTGCCGTCGGCGGCGCTGCTCGCGGACCAGCTGTCGCAGCACGCGGACTTCCTGTCGATCGGGACCAACGACCTGACGCAATACACGCTCGCGATGGATCGCTGCCAGGCCGATCTCGCCGCGCAGGCGGATGGACTGCATCCGGCTGTGCTGCGTCTCATCGATACAACCGTCAAAGGTGCGGCAAAGCACGGCAAGTGGGTTGGCGTATGCGGTGCGCTTGCTGGCGATCCGCTGGCCGTGCCCCTGCTGGTCGGCCTTGGCGTCACCGAGCTGTCGGTGGATCCGGTCTCTGTGCCGGGCATCAAGGCGCGGGTGCGCAAACTCGATTATCAGCTGTGCCGTCAGCGCGCCCAGGACATCCTGGCGCTCGATTCGGCGCAGGCGGTAAGAGCCGTGAGCCGCGAAGTCTGGCCGCAGGACTGAACCCGGGTCCACCCGCGCGCCCGCAATGACGTAAAGCAACGACGTAGGCAACGACGTAGTCAACCGCTACGACCACATATCAACGACGATAAGGATTGGAGATATCAATGGATGGGAATCCGTTTCTGAAGATTCAGCGCCTCGGACGGGCGCTGATGCTGCCGATTGCAGTACTGCCGGTCGCTGGCCTGCTGCTGCGTCTCGGCCAGCCCGATGTATTCAACATTAAGATGATCGCCGATGCTGGCGGCGCGATTTTTGACAACCTGCCGCTGCTGTTTGCAATCGGCGTGGCAGTCGGCTTCGCGAAGGACAACAACGGCGTGGCGGCGCTCGCAGGGGCGATCGGCTATCTCATCCAGATCGCGGTGATGAAGGACATCAACGACAAGCTCAACATGGGCGTGCTGTCGGGGATCGTCGCCGGTATCGTTGCGGGCCTGCTTTACAACCGGTACAAGGACATCAAGCTGCCCGATTACCTCGCATTCTTCGGAGGGAAACGCTTCGTGCCGATTGCCACCGGGGTGGTGTGTCTGGCGACAGGCATCGTGTTCGGCTACGTGTGGCAGCCCGTGCAGGCCGTCATCGATCTGGCCGGGCACTGGCTCACGACGGCAGGCGCGATCGGCACCTTCGTGTTCGGCGTGCTGAACCGCCTGCTGCTGGTCACCGGTCTGCATCACATCCTGAATTCGCTCGCATGGTTCGTGTTCGGCAACTTCACGCCGCCGGGCGGCGCAGCGGTGACGGGCGACCTGCATCGCTTCTTCGCCGGCGACCCGACTGCGGGCGGCTTCATGACGGGCTTCTTCCCGGTCATGATGTTCGGCCTGCCCGCGGCCTGCCTCGCGATGTTCCACGAAGCACCGAAGGAGCGCCGTGCAGTGGTTGGCGGCCTGCTGTTCTCGATGGCGCTCACGTCTTTCCTGACGGGCGTGACGGAGCCGATTGAATTCAGTTTCATGTTCCTCGCACCGGTGCTGTATGTGATCCACGCTTTGCTGACCGGGGTGTCGCTCGCGATCTGCTCGGCGCTTGGCATTCACCTTGGCTTCACGTTCTCGGCCGGCGCGATCGACTATGTGCTGAACTACGGCTTGTCGACCCGCGGCTGGTGGGCGATTCCGATCGGCATCGTGTACGCGGTGGTGTACTACGGTCTGTTCCGCATCTTCATCGGCAAGTTCAACATGGCGACGCCGGGCCGCGAACCGGCAAACGGCGATGCACAGATCGACGCGCCCGCAGCGGGCGGCTACGTCGCGCCGGTGACCGGAGTTGCGGCGACGCGTGCGCAGCGGTACATCGCAGCACTGGGCGGCGCGTCGAACCTGACGCTCGTCGATGCCTGCACGACGCGTCTGCGTCTGTCGGTGGTGGATTCGGGCAAGGTGTCCGAAGCGGATCTGAAGACGATCGGCGCGCGGGGCGTACTCAAGCGCGACGCAACCAACGTGCAAGTGATCATCGGGCCGGAAGCCGACATGATCGCAGACGAAATCCGTACGGCGATCGATCAGGGAAATGCGGTCGGAACGAAACCGGCTGCGACTACTCCGGCAGCTCCGGTTGCCAGCGCGCCGGTGGCAGCGGTAGGGGCATCGGCGGGCGGACCGCTGGATCCGGATCCTGTGCGCTGGCTCGCCGTGTTCGGCGGCGCGAGCAACGTCAGCTCGCTCGATGCGGTGGCTGCGACACGTCTGCGCATCGTGGTGCGGGACCCGTCGACGGTGGATCGTCAGTTGCTGTCGGGGCTGGATGTCGCGTGGGTGTCGGCGGATACCTTCCACATCGTCGTGGGGCAGGCTGCTGCGCGCTACGCGCAGCAAATGTCGGCTCGTTTGCCGACAGCATCGGGTGGAGCGACGCCCCAGCCGGCCTGATGGGTGAGCACCTGTCGGTGTGAATGAAAAAAGAGCGGCGCCTTGGGGCGCCTCTCTTTCGCTTACCGCGTGAATCGCCGTCAGTGACGCGTTCTTCAGTCCTGACGCTGTCTGAACGCCGCACCGCTACCTGTAGTGCCGGTTCGCCGCGATTCGAGCCACATCACGTTGATGATGCCGAACGCGAGTGCCACACCTACTCCGAGTATCCAGCTGAAATACCACATCTCATGCTCCTTTGAATCTGTATCGGTCGGCGCTGCCCGAAGGGCCGGCGCCGCCTGAAGGTCAGTACATCGAATGGCTGTTTTCCGCGAGCGCGGCGGCGGTGACCTTGCCCCGCATCACGCGATACACCCAGGCTGTATAGAGCAGGATGATCGGCAGGAAAATGATGACGGCGACCAGCATGATCTGCAACGTCATCTGGCTCGAGGTCGAATCCCAGACGGTGAGGCTGCTGCGCCCGTCGAGCGACGACGGCATGATGAACGGAAACATTGAAAATCCCGCCGTCAGGATCACGCCTACCACCATCAGCCCGCTCGAGATGAACGCCGTCTTTTCGAACCTTGACCCGGCGAGTAGCAATGCCAGCACGCCGCCAAGCACACCCACGAGCGGCGCCGCGATCATCCACGGATACGTCGAGTAGTTGGTGAGCCAGAGGCCCGGTGCGCCCAGCACGGTTTTCAGAAGCGGATTGGCGACGGTATCGAGCGGCGCGGCGTCAACGATCTGATAGCCGCCGATCATCGTGGCCACCAGCACGCCGGCAATCAGGAATAGTGCGACGGCGACGAGCGATGCGACCCGCAGCGCCACCGATGCACGGCGCGCGACGATGCCGTCCGTCTTCATCTTCACGAACGCCGCGCCATGGGCTGCGAGCATCGACATGCTGACAAGCCCGCACAGCAACGCGAACGGATTGAGCAGGCCGAAGAAGCTGCCGTGATAGGTGACGCGCAGATCGGTATCGAACGAGAACGGTACGCCTTGCAGCAGATTGCCGAACGCGATGCCGATGACGAGCGGTGGCACGAAGCCGCCGATGAACAGACCCCAGTCCCACGCGGTGCGCCAGCGCGGATTGTCACGTTTGCCGCGATAGTCGAAACCGACTGGCCGGAAAAACAGCGAGAACAGCACGAGCAGCATCGCGAAATAGAAGCCCGAGAACGATGCGGCATAGACGAGCGGCCATGCTGCAAACATCGCACCGCCTGCCGTCACGAACCAGACCTGGTTGCCTTCCCACGTCGCGCCGACCGTATTGACGATGATGCGTCGTTCTTCGTCGCTCTTGCCGATGAAGGGCAACAGGATGCAGGCGCCCATGTCGAAGCCATCGGTGAGCGCGAAGCCGATCATCAGGGTGCCGATCAGCACCCACCAGATCACCTTGAGCGTTGCGTAGTCCATAGTGTTCTTTCCCGTAAAGGAGACTGGTTGCGGCTCACGCGACCGTATTGGCAGGCAGCGCCGCGGCGCGCGCATCCTGCTCGTGGTGATAGCGTCCGGTATGAAGCGACGACGGTCCGAGGCGCGCGTACTTGAACATCAGCATGATTTCGATGACGAAGAGCCCGGTGTAGAACACCACGAAACCGGCAAGGCTCAGGTACAGGTCGCCCGGCTCAAGGCTCGATGCAGCCAGCGTGGTCGGCAGGATGCCGGCGATGCTCCACGGCTGGCGGCCCATTTCAGCGACGATCCAGCCGAATTCAGCTGCGATCCACGGCAGGGGAATCGCCCACACGGCCCAGCGCAGGAACCAGCGGCGCTTGTCGAGCAGCAAGGTGCGTTGCGCGCAGAACCAGAACGCAAGCACGAAGGTCGCGAGGAACAGCAGGCCGAGACCTACCATCAGGCGAAACGAGAAGAACAACGGCAGGACTGGCGGAATGGTCCTCTTCGCTGCCAGGGCAATCTGTTGCGGTGTCGCGTCAGTGACGTTCGCCGTGAACTGCTTGAGCAGCAAGCCGTAGCCAAGATCGTCCTTGTGCGCAGCGAAGGCTGCGCGGTCTTCGTCGGTAGCGTCGTTTTCCCTGAGTTTTTGCAGCGCGCTATACGCAATCATGCCGTTCTTGATGCGCGCCTCGTTGAGCACCATCAGGTCTCTGAGCCCTACGACCGGTTCGTCGAGCGAGCGGGTCGCGATGATGCCGAGCGCGTAGGGAACGCGGATCGCATAGTCGGTGCGCTCTTCCTGCTGGTTGGGAATGCCAAAGATGGTGAATGGTGCGGGCGCAGGAGCGGTCTCCCATTCCGATTCGATTGCCGCGAGTTTGACCTGCTGCACTTCACCGGTGCGATAGCCGGATTCGTCGCCAAGCACAATCACGCACAGCGTCGACGCGAGACCAAAACCCGCGGCGATCGCAAACGAACGCAGTGCAAATTCGGTATCGCGACGCTTCAGCAGATACCACGACGACACGCCGAGCACGAACATCGCCGCCGTCACATAGCCTGCTGACACGGTGTGCACGAACTTCACCTGCGCGACCGGGTTGAACAACACCGCAAAGATGCTGGTGAGTTCCATGCGCATTGTTTCGTAGTTGAACTCAGCGCCAACGGGATTGTTCATCCAGCCGTTCGCGACGAGGATCCACAGCGCCGAGAGGTTCGAACCCAGTGCGACGCAAAAGGTGACGATCAGATGCTGCACCTTCGACAAACGCTTCCAACCGAAGAAGAACAGCCCGACGAAGGTCGATTCGAGAAAGAATGCCATCAGCCCTTCGACGGCTAACGGCACGCCGAAGATATCGCCGACGTAGTGTGAGTAGTACGACCAGTTGGTGCCGAACTGGAATTCGAGCGTGAGACCGGTTGCGACGCCCATCGCGAAATTGATCCCGAAGAGCTTGCCCCAGAACTGGGTCATGTCCTTGTAGATCTGTTTGCCGGTCATGACGTAGACCGACTCCATGATGACGAGCAGCCACGACAGGCCGAGCGTCAAGGGGACGAAAAGGAAGTGATAGAGCGCCGTGACGGCGAACTGTAGGCGCGAGAGATCGACGACTTCGCTAGCGGGCATGCGGATCACCTTGGGACGGATGCGAGGCAGGGATGGCGAACAGCGCCTGCGCAACTTGCGCGGGCGGCATCGACATGTGATCCGCCTGCGGATGATTGAAGAATGCGTATTTGATGATCATCAGCAGCGCGAACTTGATCGCGAGCACGATGACGATGTCGCGTGCAAAGGTCGGGCCGCGCGCCCACGCGGCGCAGCGCGCGCGCAGGCGCCGGGGGGAGGGACTCCTGTGGTTCAACGTTATGGTCATGATCGTTCGATACGGCTCCATGTGAGGGACACCGGTCGGGCCGCTCGATGCAGCCAGGCGAATGCATAACGGAATTCTAGGAGCGGGATAGTCCGCGCGTGAGTTCGGCGCTGCGGCATAGGGTCGCGAGGAGGAACCCGCGAAACCAGTATCACCGCGGGGTTTGCTCTACGTCAACAAAAAGGCATTCAGGCGAATCGGAAACGACCCGCAAACAGAACGCGATGCCAACAAAAAAGCCCTGCGATCTTTCGATCGCAGGGCCCGGGTGCCTGCTTGCTGCACCGGACGGGCCGGCAGCAGCGGGATTGCCTGTTATGCGTACTCGTTCAACGCACTACGCATTTTCTTCATTGCGCTCGCCTCGATCTGGCGGATGCGTTCTGCCGATACACCGAACTCGTCGGCCAGTTCGTGCAGCGTCGAGCCACCCGAACCGTCGTCCTCGACCTGCAGCCAGCGTGCCTCGATGATGCGGCGGCTACGCGCGTCGAGCGATTCGAGCGCGCTGGCGATGCCGTCGCTTTGCAGCCTGTCGCGCTGACGTGCGGCGAGTACGGCTGTCGGCTCATTGTGCGAATCGGCGAGCCACGCGATCGGCGAGTAAGCCTCTTCGCCATCCTCGACCTGGCCCTCCAGCGCGATATCGCCGCCCGACAGACGCGTTTCCATTTCGGCCACTTCTTCGCGCTTGACGTTCAGCTCGTTGGCAAGACCTTCGATTTCCTCAGGCGTAAATGCCTGGAAGCCTTGCTTGTGGCTGCGCAGGTTGAAGAACAGCTTGCGCTGCGCCTTGGTTGTCGCGACCTTCACCATGCGCCAGTTGCGCAGGATGTACTCGTGAATCTCAGCCTTGATCCAGTGCATCGCATATGACACGAGACGCACGTTCTGCGTCGGATCGAAGCGCTTCACGGCCTTCATCAGACCGATATTGCCTTCCTGGATCAGGTCTGCATGCGGCAGGCCGTAGCCGAGGTAGTTGCGCGCGATCGATACGACGAGGCGCAGATGCGACAGGACAAGACGGCGCGCAGACTCGAGATTGTTCTGCTCGCGGAATTCAGTGGCGAACTGGCGTTCTTCCGCCGGCGTCAGCATCGGAATCCGGTTAACGGCCTGGATGTAGGCGTCGATATTGCCCAACTGGCCGGGCAGCAGCGAAAAATGCGCGAGCGCCAGTGCACCTGCCGGAGCGGCCTTAGCCGACGACGGGCTCAGAGTACTCGGAAGGGTCAATGCGTTGCTCACGTATAAAACTCCTCAGAAACAGGAAGCCAGAAACGACTTCTCGGTGGATGTTAGCACTCCGGTAAGGAGACTGCTAATACTTAGAAGCGGTAGGGTCATCGAAGTTCCGTAAAAACTATTGGAACGTCACCTCTAATAGTTTTGTAGGCTAACTCTACAAACCCTGCTGCCCCCCGCACACTTTACTGGGTGCCGTCGCCTGGAAGGGCTGGATGACTCCGGCACGGTCCGGCCGTTCGTCGAGGCAGGGGCCGGTGTGCAACTGCTGACGAGTACGGCCATCTCCGAATCGCACAGGATGTCGACGGCATTCCAGTTCGCCAACATGGTCGGCATCGGGGGCGCAGTTCGGCTGTCGCCAGCAGTACCTTGCGGGCCTCCGGTTTCAGCATGTATCGAACGGCGGTATCAAAGAGCCGAATCCTGGTATAAATTTCAGCCAGCTATATCTGCAATACAACTTCTGATGATCGGGGCTGCCGGCAGCGGTGCCCTGCGATGCAAAGGGGCTGAGCGATGGCGGCAGCAAAAGTGATCGAGGCGATTCGGGGACTGGAGCGTGACCGCTTTCGCGCGATGGTCGACGGAAACGGAGAACTGCTCGACGCGTTGCTGTCGGACAGCGTGATCTACGTTCATACGAACGGCAAGCGTGAGTCGAAGCAGCAGTTCATCGACGCGATTACGGCCGGGCGTCGTCGTTACCGGCAGATCGAGATCCAGTCCCAGGAAGTGCTGACGGTGGGAAGCGAAACCTGCGTGGTCACGGGCCGCGCGCTGATCGAGATGGAAGCGAACAATGGCGCACTGCTCTTTCCGATCGCCTACACGGCGGTTCAGACCCAGGAAGCCGGGCAGTGGCGGCTGATCGCATGGCAGGCGACGCGTTGCGCGCTCGAGTGACCCGATGGTTTCGGGGCTCGCCAGTCCGCCTCGTGAGCGGGCTGTGCACGTCGGCGTCATGTTTCGACGCTGGCGTTAAAGCGATCGCCTGCCGGCGGTTCTCCTGACCTCTATGCGGCGGCGCGCCGCTCCACCGGCTTCCAGACCGCGCGATTGACACCACTTACGAGCGCATCGACGGCCGCCGTCGCGACATCCTCACTGACCCCTACGCCATAACGAACGGGCCGCTCGCCGACTCGGCAGCCGACGAACACCGCCGTGCGGCCGTCCGCGGTGCGCAGGCATTCGTATGACGTGATCTCGACCGGATGTCGGGCCGCGGTAGCCACGGCGTGCGCGGCTGCACGCGCGTGGTCTTCGCCTGCCTCGTGGCCTTCAGTGTGCGTTTCGTCCGGTTCCGGCACTTTCAACTCGCGGTTTTCCCAGCGCACGGTGGTTTTGTTGACGCGCACTGCGGGGCCGTCGGTCTCGAAGTACTCGCGGGCGAAAAGAGCGCAGACGGCGTCGCCTGTCACTTCTTCGCCGGATTGATCCGCGACTGCCTGCACCGCATGACTGAACTCGATCTGCACGCGGCGCGGCGGCGTGAAGCCCATGCCGCGCTCGAGAAGATACGTCGCGCCGCCCTTGCCGGACTGGCTGTTCACGCGGATCACGGCGTCGTAGCTGCGGCCAAGATCGGCCGGATCGACGGGCAGGTACGGCACTTCCCAGACCGCGTCCGGCGACAGCTGCGCGAAGCCTTTGCGGATCGCATCCTGATGCGAGCCCGAGAAGGCGGTGAACACCAGGTCGCCCGCGTAGGGGTGACGCGGATGCACCGGAATCTGGTTGCAGCGCTCGACGACACGACGCACCGCGTCGATATCGGAGAAATCGAGGCCCGGATCGACGCCCTGCGTATAGAGATTCATCGCGAGCGTGACGAGGTCGACGTTTCCGGTGCGCTCGCCGTTGCCGAAGAGACACCCTTCGACGCGGTCCGCGCCGGCCATCAGCGCGAGTTCTGCGGCGGCCACGGCGGTGCCGCGGTCGTTATGCGGATGGATCGACAGCACGATGCTGTCGCGGTAGCCGAGGTTGCGGTCCATCCATTCGATCTGGTCGGCGAACACGTTCGGCGTCGCGGCTTCGACCGTGGCCGGCAGATTGATGATCATTTTGTGATCGCGCGTCGGGCGCCAGGTTTGGGCGACCGCGTCGCACACTTCGCGGGCGAAGGTCAGCTCGGTCATGCTGAAAGTTTCCGGCGAATACTGGTAGATCCAGTGCGTCTGCGGGCGTGCGTCGGCGTATTCGCGGATGATCCGCGTGCCCGCCACGGCCAGCGCCTTTACCTCATCCTTCGACTGGTTGAACACGATCTTGCGGAACGACGGGCAAATCGCGTTGTACAGGTGCACGATCGCGCGCGGCACGCCTTCGAGTGCCTCGAAGGTGCGGGCGATCAGCTCTTCGCGCGACTGTACGAGCACCTCGATCGTGACGTCGTCGGGAATGCGCTTTTCGCCGATCAGGCGACGAACGAAATCGAAGTCGGTCTGCGAAGCCGACGGAAAGCCGACTTCGATTTCCTTGAAGCCGATGGCCACCAGTGTCTCGAAGAATTCGAGCTTCTGCTCGATGCTCATCGGTTCGATCAACGACTGGTTGCCGTCGCGCAGATCGGTGCTCATCCAGACAGGCGCGCGTTCGATCGTGCGACCCGGCCATTTTCGGCCGGTCAGCCGGACTGCGGGGAAGGGGCGATATTTTTCAGCAGGGTTGTGCAACATGGTGAGCCTCGTTCGTTTTGTCGTGTGCGAATGGATGTGGCGTCGAGCGGCTGGCGGGTTGCCACAGATGCACGGTCCGCCAGCCGGGGGCTAGCGGTAGCAACGAACGGGCGCGAACGAAGAACGTCATGGCGATGATGACGCTGGTGACGATCATGGCTTGTGCCCATGCGACGTGCATTTTGACCCTCGCGATTCGTCCGAACGGTAAACGGACGAACACAGACGACTTACAGGTTGTGAAGGGAACTACGGGGTTGGGGTGAAGCTGGAACTGCCGGAACTGCTCTGAGGACCGCGCGAATTGCCGATGCGCGGCGCTACGTCTGACTTACGCTAGACGTAGCGATAGGGGCCGCGGTAGGCGGCCGAAGGTAATTCGGAGGGTGTTCGGAAAGGAGCGCATCGGCAGAATGTATGCCAGTGCGGCGGGATGTGTCAACCGGCGATCTGGCGGCGAGCCCACGTCGGGGCAGCGCCAGATTCCCCGAACCGGCCGCGCAACCGCGTCAGGCGGCGCGTCTGGCGATATCGACGATCAGTTCCACCTGTCGCGCGATTGCCGACGGCACAGGCGCGTCGCCGCACAGGACTGCGTCGATCCAGGCAGCCGTCGTGGCGGCGTCGCGTCCTTCCGGCAGTTCGACTTCCGGTGCGTCCGACGACGAGCGCTCGGCGGCTACGACCGTTTCGCAAATTCCGTCGTGCAGCCAGTCGACCTGGACCTGGCGACGTGTATCAGCGACCGCCTCGCCTTCGGTGCCACGGGCGAGCAACGCACCGCCCGCTGCTGCCTCAGGGTGCGCCTTGAACAGTTGCGTGAGGCTCTCGCGATAGGGCGGATGCGTGTAGTTCACGAGGCGCAGTCCGTGCGGCGTGAACGGCTGGAGGATCTTGACCAGGGTATGCGTCGAATTGCGTACGCCCATCCGGCGGCGCAGCGCGAGCAGGCGCGCGAGCTTCGGTGCGAGGGTCGCGATCGGCGAGAACGCCAGGCGGCGCGCGGTGAGCGCTGCTTCGATATCGGCGTGTGTCTGCACCGATGAAATGCCGAGGTGCGTAAAGATTTCGGCGCTCGTTACCCGGCCGGGATCTTCGGTCACGCCGTGCACCAGCACCGGCACGCCTTCGCGGGCGAGCAGGAGCGCGAGTAGCGGCACGAGATTCGGTTGCTTGCGCGCGCCGTTGTAGCTCGGTATCGACACGGCCTGAAACGCATCGTGCTGCACGCGGATCGGCTCGAACGAAGTCTGCGCGGCCGCGAGCATCGCGGCGAGTTCGTCCCCGGTTTCGCCTTTGACGCGATAGGCCAGCAGCACCGCGCCGAGTTCGAGGTCGGATACGCGGCCGTCGAGCATCGCGGTGTAAAGCGCGTGGGTGTCGTCGGAAGATAGCGCGCGGGCGCCATTCGGCCCCCGGCCAATTTCCTTGATGAAGCGGGCGCACGGGAAGGCGGCGAGAGCGGTGTCGGTAGCGTCGGTCATCGGCTTGAGGCGTAGAGGCGTGCTTGCCCGATTGCGAGGGCTGCGACGTCAATTCAGCGGAACGGTTTTGTAAGTCATTCAGTATCGCATCAACCGCGATCCCGCAAGGTGGCGGTGTGCGCGCGTTACACTCACCTTTTTGCCGCCACGCATGTGGCGCTCACCAGAAAAACGGGGAACAGGATGAGTTACGTGTTTGCGCCGAAGCCGGTTGCGGCGGCGCCGGACTCGGCGAGTTCAGTGTGCGCGTCGTCTGAGGCGGGCGAGTGGGGGACAGGAAGCATGAAGCTTTATAGTTATTTTCGTAGCTCGGCGTCGTATCGCGTGCGCATCGCGTTGAACCTGAAGAACCTGTCGTACGACTACGTGCCAGTTCATCTGGTGCGAGGTGGCGGCGAGCAGCTATCGCCTGAGTACCGCAAGCTGAATCCTGATGCGGTCGTGCCGACGCTCGTCGACGGTGACGACGTCATCACGCAGTCGCTGGCGATCATCGACTGGATCGAAGAAACGCGTCCCGAGCCGCCGCTTTTGCCGTCTACGGCCTCCGATCGCGCGTATGTCCGTTCGGTCGCGCTGCAGATCGCGTGCGAAATTCATCCGCTCAATAATCTACGGGTGCTCAGATACCTGAAGCGCACGCTCGGAGTGAGCGATGAAGCGAAGGACGCGTGGTACCGGCACTGGATCGAAGCGGGTTTTGCAACGCTCGAGGCTCATCTCGTGAGCGATGGACGCGCGGGCAAGCTGTGTTTCGGCGACACTCCGACGCTTGCCGATGCGTGTCTGGTGCCGCAGGTGTTCAACGCTCATCGCTTCAAGATCGACACCGCGCCGTTTCCGACGATTCATCGTATCTACGAGTACGCGATGCAGATTGACGCTTTCCAGCGCGCGGCGCCCGAGCAGCAGCCGGATGCGGAGTGAGTAGCGGACGTACTGTCTTGCTGCAGACGTGACAAGGGGCGGCCAGCGGACGCCCCTTGTTTACTCCGATCCAGCCCGGAATGTGCGCGGACTTTACGCGCCCAGCAATGCGTCGGAGAATTCCTCCGCATTGAACGGCTGCAGGTCTTCGACCTTCTCTCCAATGCCGATGAAGTACACGGGCACCGGACGTTGCCTCGCGATCGCGGCCAGAATCCCGCCCTTCGCCGTGCCGTCGAGTTTCGTGATGATGAGGCCGGTCAGGCCGAGCGCGTCGTCGAACGCCTTCACCTGGGCGAGCGCGTTCTGTCCGGTGTTGCCGTCGATCACGAGCAGGACTTCGTGCGGTGCACCGTCCATGGCCTTGCCGATCACGCGCTTTACCTTGCGCAACTCTTCCATCAGATGCAGTTGCGTCGGCAGACGGCCAGCCGTGTCGGCCATCAGCACGTCGATCTTGCGCGCACGCGCCGCGCCGACCGCGTCGAAAATGACCGCTGCCGGATCGCCGCTTTCCTGCGAGACGACCGTCACGTTGTTGCGCTGCCCCCAGATCGCGAGCTGCTCGCGCGCGGCTGCGCGGAAAGTATCGCCGGCGGCAAGCAGCACCGACTGGTCGAACCGCTGCAGATGTTTCGCGAGCTTGCCGATGCTGGTGGTCTTGCCGGCGCCGTTGACGCCCGCAATCATCATCACGAGCGGTTGCGCCCGGCCGAGCATCATCGATTTCTCGAGCGGTTTCAGCAGATCGATCAGCAGCGAGCGCAGCGCGGCTTTCACCTGTTGCGGATCGGTAAGCCGTTCGGCGCGGACCTTTTCGCGCAGCGTTTCAAGCAGGAACTCGGTCGCATCGACACCCGCATCCGACATTAGCAGTGCGGTTTCGAGCTCTTCATACAATTCGTCGTCGATCTTCGCACCGACGAAGATGCCCGTGAGGTTCGAACTTGTCTTCGACAGGCCGGATTTCAGGCGCGTCAGCCACGATTGCTTTGCGGAAGGCTCCGGCGCGGGCGGCGGGACGATTTCGACGGTTTCGATGGCGTTGTCGTCTGCCGGTAGCGGCGCAGGCGTGAGAGCGGCCGGTGCTGTCTGCGACGCAGCGGCCGTGGCGGGCTGAGTTGTGGGAGACGGCGCCTGTACGGTCGGCGCAACGGGCGCAGGGGCCGGGCGCAAGATTGCAGGCGCCTCCGGCACGAGCGGCATTTCATCCGGTCCTGTTTCTTCCTCGACCGGAGATTCCTGCGGCGCGGTCTCGGAGGTTTTCGAGCCCTTGAATCGTTTGAAAAAGCTGAACATGATCTGGCTTGGTGAGAGAGCGCGCGCCGATGTCCGCGCCCCGTCGGTCTGGCGGCAGCGGCAGGCAGCGTAGCAATGCGGGATGCAAGGCGCTGGAAGCCGGTCATTTTATCAGGCGTGTCCGGCCGCGTCGTTGCAGGCGTCGGCACGATGCGGCGCAGGCGTGTGGTAACGTTGGCGCTCTGGCCCGCACCTGGCGCGGGCAATCCGTTCAGCGACCCGATTTCCGTATGTCCCGTTCTTCCCCTTCCCGCGCGCACGGCGCGTCCTCCGGCCGTAGTAAGGCGCCACACGCGATCCGCATAATCGGGGGCGACTGGAAGCGTACGCCGCTGCCTGTGCTCGACCTTGACGGTCTGCGTCCGACGCCCGATCGCGTGCGCGAAACGCTCTTTAACTGGCTGGGTCAGCGGCTCGATGGCCAACGCTGTCTTGATCTCTTTGCAGGCAGTGGGGCGCTCGGCTTCGAGGCCGCGTCGCGCGGCGCGGCGCGCGTGGTGATGGTTGAGCGCAATGCGCGTGCGGCCGGGCAATTGCGCGCGAACCAGGCGAAGCTGGCTGCGAAGGCGATCGAAATCGCCGAAGCCGACGCGCTCCGTCTGGCCGCGAGTCTCGCGCCGGGATCATTCGACGTGGTATTTCTCGACCCGCCGTTCGACTCCGATCTGCTCGAGCGCTCGCTGGCGCTGGCTGCGCCGCTCGTCACCGCCGACGGTTTTCTCTACGTTGAAGCCGGTGACGCGCTCGATATCGCACAGACGGAAGCGCTGGCTGGCTGGAGCATCGTCCGGCAAGGCAAGACGGGGGCGGTCCACTTTCATTTGCTGCAGCGCGAAAATGAGGAATAATGCGCGTTCCATAACAAGCGCCGGACGGCTGCCGTCACGCGCGCAACCGTCGCTGGACGTGCCCGGTGGGCATGGATCCACCCGTTTGTGTGATCAGAGAGGAGAAGTCTCATGGTAGTCGCCGTGTACCCGGGCACGTTCGACCCGCTGACGCGCGGTCACGAAGATCTCGTTCGGCGGGCGTCGAGCATTTTCGATACGCTGGTCGTCGGCGTCGCCGACAGCCGCAACAAGAAGCCGTTCTTTACGCTCGAAGAACGCCTCGACATCGCTCATGAAGTGCTTGGTCATTATCCGAATGTGCAGGTGATGAGCTTCAAGGGCCTCCTGAAAGACTTCGTGCGCACCAACAACGCGCGGGTGATCGTGCGGGGCCTGCGCGCCGTGTCGGACTTCGAATATGAGTTCCAGATGGCCGGCATGAACCGCTATTTGCTGCCTGACGTCGAAACGATGTTCATGACGCCGTCCGATCAGTATCAGTTCATCTCGGGCACGATCGTCCGCGAGATCGCGCAGCTTGGCGGCGATGTCAGCAAGTTCGTGTTCCCGTCGGTCGAGAAATGGCTGAAGGAAAAGGTCGCGGCCCTCGAGCAGGATTCAGCGGGACAGCCGTAAGCGGCGTAAACTATCCGTTGGTGGAATGACTGTCGGCTGCGCGCCGGCGTGAAGTGAGAAGAAGTATGGCCTTGATGATTACCGATGAGTGCATCAATTGCGACGTCTGCGAGCCGGAGTGCCCGAACGACGCGATTTCGATGGGCCCGGAAATCTATGTGATCGATCCGAAGAAATGCACCGAGTGCGTCGGGCATTTCGACGAGCCGCAGTGTCAGCAGGTGTGTCCCGTCGAGTGTATTCCGCGCGATCCGCAGCATATGGAGACGCCGGACGGATTGATGGCGAAATATCACGCTTTGCAGGCGGCGAAGAGTGCCTGATCGCCAGATCAATCGCTTCGCTATCTGGACGTAAAAAAAACCGGGCGACTTCGCCCGGTTTTCATTTTTACCTGGCTGCAGCAGTGCTACTCACCCTCATCCCACATATCCGCCCAGTATGTCGCGAAGGGCGTTGAGCAAAGCGTCGCATTCGGCATCGGTGCCGATCGAAATGCGCAGATGTTGGTCGATGCGCAGCGCCGTGAAGTGCCGCACGAAGATCTCCTTCTCGCGTAGTTGCGTCGCGAGCGTCGCAGCATCGTAGCCCTCGTGTCGCGCGAATACGAAGTTCGCTGCAGAAGGCACCACCTCGAAGCCCAACGCCGTCAGTTTTGCCGACAACCGCTCGCGGCTCGCGACGACCTTATCGCAGCTGTCGCGGAACCACGCGTCGTCTTTGTAGGCAGCGGTGGCTGCAGCCTGCGCCAGGCGGTCGAGCGGGTACGAGTTGAAGCTGTCCTTCACGCGGTTGAGCGCTTCGATCAGTGCGGCGTTACCGAACGCGAAACCCACACGCATGCCGGCCAGCGAGCGCGCCTTCGATACCGTCTGCACGACCAGCAGATTCGGATATCGATCGATCAGCCCGATCGCCGACCCGGTGCCGAAGTCGACATAGGCTTCATCCACCACCACGACCGACTCCGTGTTGCGCTCGAGCAGCCGCTCGATATCGGCAAGCGGCAGCGCGCGACCCGTCGGTGCATTCGGATTCGGGAACAGCACGCCGCCGTTAGGCGCGGCATACTCGTCGAGATGAATCGCGAAGGCTTCGTCGAGCGCAACGGTCCGGTATTCGACTTCGTAAAGCCGTGCATAAGTCGGATAGAAGCTGTACGTGATGTCGGGAAAGAGGATCGGATGCGCGTGCTTCAGCAGCGCCTGAAAGACGTGCGCGAGCACTTCGTCCGAACCGTTGCCGACGAATACCTGTTCCGCCCGGATGCCGTGATGCGCGGCAACGGTCTCGCGCAGCTGGCGAGCCGACGGATCCGGATAGCGTCGCAGAGCATCGGCCGTTTCGCCGAGCTCGCGGCGGATCGCATCAACCACGCGCGGCGACGGCGGGTACGGATTTTCATTGGTATTCAGCTTGACCGGATGCGCGAGCGTGGGCTGTTCGCCCGGCACATACGGCGTCAACCGATGAACGATGTCACTCCAGAAACGGCTCAAACCGACCTCCTGTCGATGGCTGCGCGGTGTGGATGAATGGCGCTGCTTCGGCTGCTTCCACGACGTCTGTTACGCGTTGCGATGCAGTTGCATCATGGCACGTTCGAGTTCGCCCTTGACGACCAGCGGCATCACGGCGAGCGAACGTTCGATCGACGCGTCGATCACATCCTGCTCCTCCCTGCGCGGCGGCTTGAGTACGAAGTTCGCCACATCAGGTTTCGCGCCGGCTCGAGCGCTCTCGGGAATAAGATCGCGTGGATGACCGATACCGATCCGCAACCTCCAGTACTGCTGGGTCGACAGATGCGCGGAGACGTCCTTCAGCCCATTATGGCCACCGCTGCCGCCGCCGAGCTTCAGCTTGACGACGCCAGGCGAGAGATCGAGTTCATCGTGCGCGACGAGGATCTGGTCGGGCAGGATCTTGAAGAAATGCGCAGCCGCGACGACCGATTGCCCTGAGCGGTTCATATAAGTCTGCGGTTCGAGCAGATGCACTTCTTCGCCAAAGAGACGAGCCTTGGCATAGAAGCCGTGAAAGCGCCGCTCGTCGCGCAGCGCCGTGCCCGCCTCACGCGCGAGTTGATCGACCAGCCAGAAGCCGGCATTGTGGCGCGTCGCGGTGTATTCGGCGCCCGGATTACCGAGTCCGACGATCAGCTTGATCATGTGTGGATGAGGGCCCACATACTGCCGGACCAGAAGAGTCGAAAAAAAACCCGCCGGGGCGAACCGCGGCGGGTGACGTCGTCCGTTCCATAGAAACGGATCGAGAGGATTGCTCGCTTATTGTGCGATCAAGCAGCCGGCGTTTCACCTTCGCCTGCAGCAGCGGCTTCGTCAGCCACGGCGCCAGCCGGAACCGTCGCCGATGCGATCACCGGGTTTTCTGCTTCGACGTGTGCAACCAGGGCGACACCCGCCGGCAGCACGATGTCCTTCGCATGCATTATCTGACCGGCTTCGATCTTCGCCAGGTCGACTTCAAGGAACTCAGGAAGCGCGGACGGCAGGCACTCGATTTCGATTTCGTTCACGACGTGCGAGATGATCGCGCCCGACAGCTTCACTGCCGGGTTCGTTTCCTGGTTCATGAAGTGCAGCGGCACCTTGGTGTGCAGCTTCTTCTTCGCGTCGACGCGCTGGAAGTCCACGTGCAGTACGAGCTGACGGAACGGGTGGTATTGCACGTCGCGCAGCAGAACCTGTTGCGACTTGCCTGCCACTTCCAGATCGAGGATCGACGAGTGGAAAACTTCTTTCTTCAGCGCGTGCCACAGCGCGTTGTGATCGAGTTCGATCAGTTGCGGTTGTGCGTCGGCGCCATATACGATTCCCGGCGTCTTGCCGGTAATACGCAGGCGGCGGCTCGCACCCGTACCTTGCAGACTACGCTCGAAAGCGACTACTTTCATCTTGTTTCTCCAATGCACTGCCCGCGACCAGGCAGTAAAAATGGGGCCTTCACGCAATGAGCGCAGGCCCCAGAGCTAGCGGCACGAACCTTCGTCCGTTCGTGCCGATTGAGCAAAAGCGCAGCAAGCTGCGCCTTCGCAAATTCCTGATTATTCCGCGAACAGCGACATCACTGAGTCGCCGCGACGGATACGCGAGAACGTTTCGGCGAGCAGGCCAGCGCTCGTTAGCGAACGGATCTTCGAGCAGGAGCGGGCTTCTTCGCCGAGCGGAATCGTGTCGGTGACGACGAGTTCGTCGAGCGCGGAGTTGGCGATGCGCTCGCCGGCACCGCCTGACAGCACCGGGTGCGTAGCGTAGGCGAACACCTGCTTCGCGCCGCGCTCTTTTAACACCTGCGCCGCCTTGCAAAGCGTGCCCGCGGTGTCGACCATGTCGTCCATGATCACGCAGGTACGGCCTTCGACTTCACCGATGATGTTCATCACTTCCGCGACGTTCGCCTTCGGACGACGCTTGTCGATGATGGCGAGATCGCAGTTCAGCTGCTTCGCAAGTGCGCGGGCGCGAACGACACCGCCGACGTCCGGCGAGACGACCAGCAGGTTCTCGTAGTTCTGCTTGCGCAGATCGCCGAGCAGCACGGGCGTCGCGTAGATGTTGTCGACCGGGATGTCGAAGAAGCCCTGAATCTGGTCGGCGTGCAGATCCATCGTAATGATCCGTTCGACGCCAGCGATTTCCAGCATGTTCGCCACGACTTTCGCCGAGATGGCGACGCGCGCCGAACGCGGGCGTCGATCCTGACGTGCGTACCCGAAATAGGGGATGGCTGCAGTGATCCGGCCGGCAGATGCACGCTTGAGCGCGTCGACCATGATCATCAGTTCCATCAGGTTGTCGTTCGTCGGCGCGCAGGTGGACTGCAGGACGAAAACATCCTTGCCGCGTACGTTTTCCTGAATTTCGACCTGGATCTCACCGTCGGAGAAACGGCTGGCCATTGCCTTGCCAAGTGGAATACCGAGGATTTTGACGACTTCCTGCGCAAGCGCGGGATTCGCGTTGCCAGTAAAAACCATCAGGCCGTCATGGCTGCTCATCATGCACCTGCTTCAGGCTGGGGGGCGAGAGAATGCGAGAATATTTGGCAGGGGAGGAAGGACTCGAACCCTCGAATGCCGGAATCAAAATCCGGTGCCTTAACCAACTTGGCGACTCCCCTACACTAACTTTGAGCTTCACCGGATGAGTAGGACCACCCGATGATGCAAAACCTATGCCGCGAAATCGAAGAGTGGATGCTTATCCAGGCTGGCAGTTACTGCACTATTCCACTCGGCTGGCAGTTTGGCTTGCGCCGCTTCTGCTTCACCCATGCTGCGAAACGCTGCAAAAACGCTTGCACCCGATCCTGTCATCCGCGCCGGTGCGATGTTATGAAACCATCCAAGCACCCGCGCAACTTCCGCGTATTTTCCGGCGACAACAGATTGCATGTCATTCTGGCCAAAACTGTCAGGCCATTCTGCGCTGCAACTTTGCTGTGCAAGAAAGTCCATAATTGTGAGGGGTTTCGTATCTCTTGTCAACGCTTTTTCGGAAAAAATCGCTGCAGTGGGAACGTGAACCTTTGGCGTCACAATCAGGAAACAACGCGGCGGCAATTGTACCTGCCGAAGTGCTTCTCCGACACCCTCCGCAAACGCATTTTTTCCAAAGACGAAAAACGGGACGTCGGCGCCCAGCTTCAATGCGAGCGCCTGCAATTCTGTGCGCTGCAAATCGAGCTTCCACAGACGGTTCAACGCAAGCAACGTCGTTGCCGCATCCGAGCTGCCGCCACCGAGGCCTGCGCCCATCGGCAGGCGCTTGTCGATTTCGATGTCGACTCCCGCACGGGTGCCTGTATGGGCCTTCAGCAGCATCGCAGCGCGCACCGTGAGGTCGCTTTCAGCGGGCACGTCTGCGATTTCGGTCTTGCGCACGATGCGGTCATCGTCGCGCAGTGTGAAATGCAGTGTGTCGCCCCAGTCGAGCAGTTGAAACACGGTCTGCAGCGCGTGATAGCCGTCCGGCCGGCGGCCGGTGATGTGCAGGAAGAGGTTGAGCTTGGCCGGTGCGAGGCAGTCTCGCAGCGAATGGTTTGTTTCGATCATGAGTCTGGATGAATTGCGCGGCTTACTGGTCCAACACGAGCTTGATGTCGAGCGGCGGATTCTCCCGGCTCAGGTTGACACGCTTCACGCCGGTGGCGGGCGCGTCGGCATAGGCCAGATAGTCGATTGTCCAGCCGTCCTGCTGGATCTGCTTGAGGCGGTCGCCCTGCTGTGGATCGGTTTCTGTCTTCGCGCGCGACGTGGGCGCCGCCGACGGTTGCAGCCAGTACCGCAGTCCTTCGACCGGCAGCGCGAAACCGAGTGCGTTCTGCATTAGCGTCGAGACGTTGTCAGCGGTAAGCGGCTGACGATTCGGTAGTTCGAGCGTGGCGGAAGCCGTCGACGACGTCACGATGGCCAGCGTCTGGCCGAGCGGATTGCGCAGTTCGAGGTTGACGGTGTCGCCCGTTTCCTGCCACTGAAAATTGCCGTATGCGTTGCGCTGCTGGCCGTTCTGGTCGACGTACTGAACCGAGAAGCGGCCGTGGTATGCGCGGCTCGTCTGCGCCGTGACGGCCGTCGCGGCGTTCGACGTCGACGGGCCTTCCGGCTTGACCGACGCGCAGCCGGCGAGAGCCACACAGGCCGCAGCCGCGAAACCGAGCGCCGCGCGACGCGGCGCTATCGTGAGACGGGTAGAGCGGGAAATGCGCATCAGAGATCGTCGACCTGAAACCGTTTGAGCGTTTTGACGAGCGTATCGTTGTCGGGTTCAAGCTTTCGCGCATCGCGCCATGCCTCGCGCGCCTTCTCCTGGTCGCCGGATTTCCACAACACTTCGCCAAGGTGCGCGCCGATTTCCGCATTCGGTTGCATCTGGTAAGCCTGACGCAGCAGCTTGATCGCATCCTTCGTATCGCCCAGGCGGTACTTGACCCAACCGACACTGTCCATGATGAACGCGTCGTCCGGTGCCAGCGAGGCGGCCTTCTCGATCAGCTTGTCGGCTTCCTGCAGGCGCTGGTTACGATCCGCGAGCGAATAGCCGAGCGCGTTGTAAGCCTGCGGGTTGTCCGGCTGCGTGCGCATCAGCTTGCGCAACTGCGTTTCCATCACATCGAAATGGCCGTTCTTTTCGGCGGCCATCGCGTAGTCGTACGCAAGGTCGGGATCCTCGGGGAAATCCGCCGACGCCTGGGCGAGGCGCGCCTCGGCTTCCGCATACCGCTTCGAATCGAACAGGATCGCAGCGTCCGTGCGCGCGATGATCGACTGATCGCGTGGATCCGGCGCCTGGAGGCTCGCGAGCAGCTTGCGTGCATCGTCGGGCTTGCCCTGCTTCTCGAGCAACTGCGCGCGTGTGATCTGCGCGGGAATGTATTGCTGGCTTGCGGGCGAGATGCGATTCAGCCAATCGCTTGCAGCAGTCTCGTTCTTTTGCTCGAGCGACAGCTGTGCGAGATAGATGTACGCCTGGCCCGGATCCGCGCCAGGCGTCTTGCCGGCCTGTTTCGCGTATTGCGTCAGATAGGTCTGGGCGTCGGTGAAGTTTTTCTGCTGGATCTTGATCAGCGCAAGCGCCATCAGCGGCGTCAGGTCGTTCGGGTTGTCGCGACGCATGGCCTCAAACTGCTTCTGCGCGTCGTCGAGACGGTCGCTCGCGAGATACATCTGCGCGAGCGCCAGGCGAGCATCGTGCGACTTCGGATTCTGCTGCACGTACTTTTCGAGCGACGCAATGCCTTCCTTGCGTTCTTCCGGGCCCATTTGCGACAACATCAGCGCCGCGGGAAGATAGTCAGGCTTTAGCGTGAGCGCCTGTTCGAGCGATTTGCGCGCACCCGGCGCGTCGTCGGAGACGAGTTGCTGTCGGGCAATCGCAAGCTGCGCTTCGGGTCGCCCGAGATCGTTCTTCAGCAGATCCTGCAGCACATGCAGGCCGCCGATCCGGTTCGGCCCGCGCGACAACAGCAGTTGCAGCGCCAGGATAGCGTTGCCGCGGTTGTCCGCAGGTACCCTTGCGAGTTCTTTTGCCAGGAGCGGCGAGGCTTCGTCCGGTTTGCCCGACAGCACGAGCAGTGACGCATCCAACTGCGCCGCGCGCTCCGAACCCGGCGCATACTGCTGCCACAATTGCGCGGCGGCGAGGGCGTCGGCCGGGCTCTGGGCGCCGAGCGCAATTTCCGTCGCACGCTGCGCCATGCGCGGGTCGTGCGTGTCCCGGGCGAGCGCGAGGTACGTCTGATAGGCAGGCGCCGGTTGGTCGCGCTGTAGCGCGACCTCTGCCGCCAGCACCTGGAAGACGATCTGACTCGACAGCGGGATGTTGGGCAGATCCTTTTGCTCGTCGGCCGAAGGCGCGCCCAACGCGTCCGTCATGGAGACGGAGTTGTCGTCCGCATCCGGAGACGGGTCCTGCGCGTGCGCGGGCACGGCGACGAGCGCCCATGCCGCGACTACCGCCGCTCCCAGCACGCGCTGGATGGAGACAGCGCGCGGCACGCGGGAGACGGTGGCCGGACGCTTCGAAAACAGCTTTGCGAAGGACAAGTTCATGGAAATCCGATCGATGTTTCAGTCGATTGTAACGCGCTCGCTACAATAAGCGCACAACCGCCCACGCAAGTTACAGACCAGTCAGACATGCCAGAGTTGCCGGAAGTTGAGGTTACCCGAAGGGGAATCGAACCGTATGTTGCAGGACGCCGCGTCGAGCGCGTCGATGTGCGCACACCCGCGCTGCGCTGGCCGATCCCCGCAGGTCTCGCGAAGACCCTGCGCGGCCGCGTGATTCGCCAGGTCGAGCGACGCGGCAAGTACCTGCTTTTCGAAATCGACGAAGGCTGGTTCATTGTCCACCTCGGGATGACAGGCACGCTGCGCGTGCTGCGCAACGTGCCGCAGCCGCCGGCCGCTGCGAAGCACGATCACGTCGACTGGATCTTCGACGAATTTATCCTGCGCTATCGCGATCCGCGGCGTTTCGGCGCAGTCCTGTGGCATCCTCGCGAAGCGGGCGACGTGCTCGATCATCCGCTGCTCGCGAGCCTCGGCGCCGAGCCTTTCACGCCGGCGTTTTCCGGGGCGCTGATGCATCGCGAGACGCGCGGCCGGAAGATTTCGGTGAAGCAGGTGCTGCTCGCGGGCGAGATCGTGGTCGGCGTAGGCAACATTTACGCCTCCGAGAGCCTGTTTCGCGCCGGCATCCGGCCGACCACCGCCGCCGGCCGCATTTCACTCGTGCGCTACGACCTGCTGGCGGATGCCGTGCGCCTGACGCTTGCGGCCGCGATCGAAAAGGGCGGCAGCACGTTGCGTGACTTCGTCGGCAGCGACGGCGAAAGCGGGTACTTCCAGCTCGACTATTTCGTCTATGATCGCGCGGGGCTGCCGTGCCGCGTCTGCGGAACGCCGATCAAACAGATCGTGCAGGGGCAGCGTTCCACTTACTATTGCCCGACCTGCCAGCGCTGATGTCCTCTCTACATTCTTCTTCTTCGTTGTCCGGATTTTCCGCGCGGCTGATTGTCTGGCAGCGCGAGCACGGCCGTCACGACCTACCCTGGCAGAACACACGCGATCCGTATCGCATCTGGCTGTCCGAGATCATGCTGCAGCAGACGCAGGTGTTGACGGTGATCCCGTATTACGCGCGGTTTCTCGCACGTTTTCCTGATGTCACCGCGCTCGCGGCAGCGCCGCTCGATGACGTGATGGCGCTCTGGGCAGGCCTCGGTTACTACTCGCGCGCGCGCAATCTGCATCGTTGTGCGCAGGCGGTGGTCGAGACACATGGCGGCGTATTCCCGTCGACAGTCGATGCGCTCGCCGAACTGCCCGGCATCGGCCGTTCGACGGCAGCAGCCATCGCTTCGTTTGCATTCGGCGCGCGTGCAACGATTCTCGATGGCAATGTGAAACGGGTGCTGGCGCGCGTGTTCGGCGTCGAAGGATTTCCGGGCGAAAAGCGTGTCGAGAACGCAATGTGGACGCTGGCTGAATCGCTGTTGCCTGCAAATGCAACCGACGATGACGTGAGCGCCTACACGCAGGGGCTGATGGATCTCGGCGCCACGCTATGCGTACGTGGCAAGCCGGATTGCGTACGCTGTCCGTTCGCCGTCGACTGCGTGGCGAACGTAACGGGACGTCAGCGCGAACTGCCGGCGGCACGTCCGAAGAAGACCGTGCCGACACGTCGTACGTGGATGCTGGTCTTGCGCGACGGCGACGCAATCATGCTTGCGAAGCGGCCGCCGTCGGGCATCTGGGGTGGCCTGTGGAGCCTGCCGGAGGCTGCGGATGAGAGTGCGCTTGCCGAACGTGCGCGTGCCTATGGCGCGACGGGTAGCGTATCCGCGCTAGCGCCGTTGACCCATACGTTCACGCATTTCCGGCTCGATATCGAACCGTGTATCGTGGAACTGGGCGAGGCGCCGTCTGCGCAGACGAATGCTGGCGACGACGAAACCGTGTGGGTCGCACTGTGCGACATCGATGGGTATGGCGTACCTGCACCGGTGCGCAAACTGCTGGACGGATTGCAGGGTTCACTGCTCTAGACGCCAACGCGTCAGAGCAGTTGATGCTGTTGCATGTAGTGATGAACCACATCGATACGCGCACCAGCGTCCTGCAGTTCCATCAGTTTTTGCCGCGCACGTAGTGCAATCGGCAGCACTTCCGCGAGACGGTTCGATACCCAGGATGGATCGTCGAGTCTGAACGGTTCGGCGAACGGCAGACTTTCAGGATCGCGCTCACGAATCGTCGCGATGATGCGTTCGAGTACTTCCGAGCAGGCGCCGAATTTCTCGAGATGCTCGGTGCCTTCGAGCGGAATGTCGTCGCTAATCGGTTCGGCCATACCGAGCAGCAAGCCGTCGGATTGCGCGCGATACGACAGCAGCCTGAAGCGTCGGGTCCCGCGTGCGCGGATCAGCAACATGCCGAACGCTTCGACATCGCATTGCTCGATTTCCGCGAGGCAGCCGATCGTTTCGGGAACCGAAGGCTCATCGGGCTTTGCTACTTCCGCACCGCTTTTCAGCAGGCAAACACCGAATGACCTTTTCTCGCGGAGACATTCGCTCGCCATGTCCAGATAGCGTGCTTCGAAAATCTTGAGCGGTAGCAGGCCGTCGGGAAACAGCACTGTATGCAGCGGGAAGAGCGGCAAATCAGCAAGCACGGCAGGAGTAGAGGACATGGCGCAACGCTTGAAGGTTAAGGCCGCGCAATACGGCCGGTTAAGCCACCAGCTTCGATGATTCGCCGACGTCGAGCGGCGCATCGCGGTGCCGCACGATTACGTTCGATTCGCCTGCGAGACGCGCGGCAAGCGTCTCCGCAATGAACACCGAGCGATGCTGGCCGCCCGTGCAACCAATTGCGACAGTCAGGTAGCTGCGGTTGTCGTCACGGAAATGCGGCAGCCATCTGGCAAGGAATGCGTGGATGTCGTCGATCATCTGTTGAACGACGGGCAGCGCGCCGAGAAAATCGATCACGGGTTTGTCGAGACCGGTGAGCGGGCGCAGTTGATGGTCGTAGTACGGATTCGGCAGCGTACGCACATCGAAGACAAAGTCGGCATCGAGCGGCACACCGCGTTTGAAGCCGAACGATTCGAACATCAGTGTGAGCCCTGCGCGCTCCTGTTCGATGAAACGCTTCACCCATGCGCGGAGAACGTTTGCGCGCAGGTTGCTGGTATCGATCTGGTGGCCGAATTCGGCAAGACCCGCGACAAGTTCGCGTTCGCGCTCGATCGCTTCTTCGAGCGAGTGCAGGAGCCCCACGTCGGCATCGTGCGACGGCGAGCCCGACAGCGGATGACGCCGGCGCGTCTCGGAAAAACGCTGGATCAGGGATTGCGTACTCGCGTTCAGGAATAGCACGCGCACATCGTGCTGACGGGAGAGATCGCGGATCATTTCGGGCATTTCGTCGAGCGAGGCGCTGGAACGCGCGTCGATCGCGACGGCGAGGCGCTCCTGGCCGTTTTCCGCGAGATACCCGGCGAGTTGCGGCAAAAAGCGTGGCGGGAGATTGTCGACGCAGTAATAGCCCGCGTCTTCGAGCGCGTTCAGTGCAACAGACTTGCCGGAGCCGGAGATGCCGGTGATCAGGATAATGCGCATGAGGTCGTGAAATCCGTTCGTTTCATCATAGCATCCGCTTTGCGTGCCTGCGCCACCATGCCTCGATGCGTGCAGCAGAGATCACGTCAGATCAGCTTGCCGGGAAACTGGCTGTCCGGATCCTGCATCGCCAGACGCTGGCGGTCCATGAAGTCGCGCAACGTATCGATGCCGCGCAGTTGCAGGATCGTGTTGCGGACCGCGGCTTCGACCAGCACCGCGAGATTTCGCCCGGCTGCCACCTGAATCGTGACCTTGCTGATCGGCAGGCCGAGCACATCGACGGTCTGGCTTTCGAGCGGCAGGCGCTGGAATTCGCCATCGGGACGGCGCACGAGCTGGACGATCAGCTTCAGCTTCATTTTCCGACGCACGGCCGTTTCACCGAAGATCGTCTTGATGTCGAGGAGGCCGAGGCCGCGCACTTCGAGCAGATTCTGCAGGAGCGGCGGGCAGCGTCCTTCGACGAAATCCGGGCCGAGACGGACGAAATCCACCGCGTCGTCGGCCACGAGGCCGTGGCCGCGGCTGATCAGTTCAAGACCGAGTTCGCTCTTGCCGAGGCCCGAGTCGCCGGTGAGCAGCACCCCCATGCCGAGAATGTCGAGGAACACCCCGTGCAGCGTCGCGCGCGGCGCGAGTATGCGCGACATGTAGAGGCGCAGGCTGTCGATGACGGCGGCGGCCGACATGGGAGTGGTGAAGAGCGGGGTCGACGAGCGGGTGCAGCGCAGCACCAGTTCCGGGGGCGCGGCGACGCCGCCTGCGACCACCAGGAAAGGCGGCTCGAGGGCGATGAGCTCCGCCATGTGGCGCGAGCGGTCGTCATCGGCCTGGCGCTGGTAATAGTCGATTTCGGCATCGCCGAGCACCTGGATCCGGTTCGGATGGATCAGGTTCAGGTGGCCGACGAGGTCGGCACTCGAGGTCGCATTCGCCACCGTTTCTGCTGAAAAACCACGCTCCCAGCCTTCATGCCCGGTCAGCCAGCTGAGTTTCAGCGAGGCGGCGTTGTCGTCGAAAATGCTTTGGGCGTTGATGCTGGACGTATCCATGAGTCCGTGACTCCGTTATGTGCCGCTGGCCCCGCGCGCCGGGTCTTGCACTTCGCTTCACAGCGGGCTTCGCATCTGTTTCTTTTACCGCCCGGGCCTGGCCGGCGCACGCCAGTGCCGGTGCCGGTATAAACCTCGTGCAGTGAGCGCCGCCGTCAAAACCGTCAATACATCAAGGTTGCCACTGAGTGAGCAGGCGATGCAACGCCTCGCGGTCCTCTTCCGTATGCAGCCGCTCGCGGGCTTCACGATCGGACAGCAGTTGCGCGATTTCCGACAGGATCTCCAGATGCTGCTGGGTGGCCTGTTCCGGCACTAGCAGGAAGATCAGCAGCGAAACCGGCTGACCGTCGGGCGATTCGAAGGGAATGGGGTCGGCGAGGCGCACGAACGCGGCGAGCGGCTGCTTCAGGCCCTTGATCCGCCCGTGCGGAATCGCGACGCCTTCGCCAAGCCCCGTCGATCCGAGGCGCTCGCGCGCAAACAGATTGTCAGTGACCGTGCTGCGGGCAATGCCGTTCTGGTTCTCGAAGATCAGGCCCGCTTGCTCGAAGACGCGTTTCTTGCTGGTGACGGCGAGGCCGAGGACGACGTTCTCGAGGGGAAGATATTTGGCTAAACGATTCATGTTGACAGGCGGAAACGTGGCCTGGATTCTCCTCGCCGTAGCGGATGGGTGGCGTTCCATGTTCGAAAGATGCTTACGGCGATGTGCGGCGCAGACCAAAAGCGCAGGACTACCGCTGAATGACCCCGATAGTAACCGGAACATTATAGAACAGGGTGGACACGGATGGTGCGGCGCGCCATCGATGAAACAGCGCCTTCCAGGAGGGGATGCACATGCCGCCCGGGCAGGCTGTGACAAGCCGGACGCCTAATGAAAAACCGCCCGTATCCGGGCGGCTTGGCGGGGGTAAAGGAACCCTTCTAATGTTCCTTATTGCGGCGGCACTTCGATTTGCGGTGCCAGCGGTTGGTACTTGATCGCTTCATGCTGATGGCCCTGCAGGCGATCCTTGTGACGAATGACTTGTCTGTCCAGCTTGTCTATCATCAGGTCGATTGCGGCGTACAGGTCGCCATCCGCGCTCTCGACGAAAATGTCCTTGCCCTTTAGATGCAGGTTAATTTCAACCTTTTGCCGCTTTTCCTTTTCCTTGTGGTTGTCGACCGAGAGGACCACACTGCCATCGATTACCTGATCGAAATGTCTTAGCACCCTATCCAGTTTGGTGATCACGTATTCGCGCAACGCAGGCGTTACTTCGAGATGGTGTCCACTGATCTTCAGATTCATAGTGCTTCTCCATGCTAGTGGCCGCATTGACGTGCATGGATGCGACAACGCCGGTCGAACTATCGGCTCGCCTTCCAGTCCCCCCGGGTGACTTGTGCAGACGGGTCGCATCGGCCGGCCATTGGCGCCAATGGCGTCGCGGCCGGTAAATGCCAGCTGCAGTATGCGACTGGCTACAGAGACTTGCGCAGGTTAACCGCGGGGATTTTCAGCGCTTCCCGGTACTTCGCGACGGTACGTCGCGCCACGACGAAGCCCTGTTCCGCCAGCAGTTCGGCTATGCGGCTGTCTGAAAGAGGAGATTTGGGGTCTTCTGCTCCTATCAGTTGTTTGATGAGTGCGCGGATCGCGGTAGATGAAGCAGCGCCACCCGTGTCAGTTGAAACGTGTGATCCAAAGAAGTACTTAAATTCAAGCGTCCCGAACGGGGTGAGCATGTACTTGCCGGTTGTCACACGCGAGACAGTCGACTCGTGTAAACCCAGCGTATCAGCTATTTCCCGCAAAACCAAGGGGCGCATGGCAATTTCACCGTGCGCAAAGAAGCTCTTTTGACGCTCGACAATGGCCTGCGCAACTCTCAGGATTGTCTCGAACCTTTGCTGGATATTCTTGATCAGCCAGCGCGCTTCCTGCAGTTGTTGACGCAGCGAACCACTGCCAGGGTCTCCCCGACTGTTACGCAGAATATTGGCGTACAGGTGGTTGATACGCAGCTTCGGCACCACTTCCGGATTGAGTTCGGCGACCCAGCCCTGCGCCGTGCGCTTCACCATGATGTCCGGCACGACGTAGTCTGCCTCGGCCTTGCCGTAAGCGGCGCCCGGGAACGGTTCGAGCGAGCGGATCAAGGCGTGGGCGTCGCGCAGGTCGTCGTCGCTGGCCTTCAGGTGCTTGCGCAGACGCGTGAAATCGCGCGCCGCGAGCAGTTCCAGGTAGTGGGCCACGATCTCGAGCGCAAGCGTGCGCGTCGGCGACGATTCGAGCCGTAAAAGTTGCAGCTTCAGACACTCCGACGCAGAGCGGGCGCCGACGCCAGCCGGATCGAAGCTGTGCAGCAGCGCGAGCGCCGCGTTCAGTTCGTCCAGATCGACTTCCAGTTCTTCCGGCAGGTCCGCCAGCACTTCTTCGAGCGTGGCGGCCAGATAGCCGTCGTCGTCGAGCGATTCGATCAGGAAGGTGATGAGCGCGCGGTCGCGCTGGCCGGCCTGGGTGACGCGCAACTGCGCCATCAGGTGGTCGCGCAGGCTGGTGCTCGATTCGTGGATCTGCAAAGGCGGCAGGTCGTCATCATCCGAGGCGATGCCCGAGCGGCCGTAGTCGTCCAGATTCCACTGGCTGGCGTCGCCGTTGCTGTCGGCGGCAAGACCGTTGTATTCGTCGACGCCCTGCGGCTCGGCGTTCTCCGCGCGCTCACTCGTGGTCGACGTGGAGGGCGTAGCATTGCCCATCTGCTCCTGCGTGGGCGCGTTACCCGGCGCCTGCGCGATCAGGGAGCCGTCCGCGGCCACGCGCAGCGGGCTCGCAATCCAGTCGTCCTCGTTTTCGAGGAGCGGATTCTGGGCGATCGCCATTGAGACCTCCTGCTGCAGCTCAAGCGTAGACAACTGCAGCAGCCGGATGGACTGCTGTAGTTGCGGGGTCAGCGCAAGATGCTGCGACAGGCGGAGTTGGAGGCTGGCTTTCATGGCAAGTTGAGATTCATTGTAGAGAGTTTGCCACGAGCGCGATACCTTGCAACAGTCGCAAATAAGCCTGTTACACGGTTTCGGGGTTGGCGGGCGCATATGATGCAACCCGTCAGATTGACCGATATTGCGGTAGCACAGGGCTCGCAGCCCACACAAGGTTGTGGGTGCCGCAGCGTGCCCTTGCTGCGGTTACATGCGGAAGTGCTCGCCCAGATAGACGCGCCGCACGCTTTCGTTTTCGATGATATCGCCAGGCGCGCCGGCGGCTAGCACGCTGCCGTCGCTGATAATGTACGCGTGGTCACAAATGCCGAGCGTTTCACGCACATTGTGGTCGGTGATCAGCACGCCGATATTGCGCTGCTTGAGAAACTTCACGATCTTCTGGATTTCCAGAACAGCGATCGGATCGACGCCCGCGAACGGCTCGTCGAGCAGAATGAAGCTCGGATTGGTCGCGAGCGCGCGCGCGATTTCGACGCGCCGCCGTTCGCCGCCCGACAGCGACAGCGCCGGATTTTCGCGCAGATGCGCGATCTGCAATTCGTCCAGCAGGGCTTCGGTGCGCGTGGCGATTGCGTCTTTCGAGAGCCGCTTGCCGTCGTCTTCGTGCTGCAGTTCGAGCACCGCGCGAATATTTTCCTCGACGGTGAGCTTGCGGAACACGGATGCTTCCTGCGGCAGATACGACAGCCCGAGCGACGCGCGCTTGTGGATCGGCAGCAGGCTGATCGACCTGCCGTCGAGTTCGATTTGCCCAGCATCGAGCGGCACGAGTCCGACGATCATGTAAAACGACGTGGTCTTGCCCGCGCCGTTCGGGCCCAGCAATCCGACGACTTCGCCGCTTTTCACGTCGAGCGAAACGTCTTTCACGACCGTGCGGGAACCGTAGCGCTTTTTCAGGTTACGGACGTTGAGCGAACTGCTGGTGCCAGCCGGCTTGCGATTGGGGAGGGCGGGAGCATTCATGGCCTGGTGGTTTCCTGCCCTTGCTGGGACTGCCCGTCAGTGCGGATCTGCGTGGATGGCGCAAGTGTCGCCGATGCGCCGTTCAGGGGGGCGACACCGCCGTTACGCGGCGACAACATGGCGCGCACCCGGCCGGCCGGGTTGCCCGGGCCGGCGACGTCCTTGCCGGCTTTCGCCGTATAGAAGTCGTTCTGACCGTCGTACGTGATCACGCTGCCATGCACTTCATCCATCAACGTCGAGAGGCCTTGCAGGCGGCGCACGGTCGCGCGCGTCGTCAGCGTGGTCAGGTCCTGCTTGCCGTCGTAGTCGATGCGCTCAGCCGTGCCCTCGACATATTCGTCGACGCCTTCGCGCTTCTGGCGGAAATAGGCGAGGTTATTGCCCGTCGACGTGCCCGTCGCGTACTGGTAGCCCTGCGGGTCCTGGTGCACTTCGACACGATCGGCCTTGATGACGATCGTGCCTTTGGTCGCCACGACGTGCCCGGTGAAAATGTTCACCTGCTTCAGGTCGTCGTAGGTCATGTTGTCCGCTTCAATGTTGAGCGGTTTGTCCTTGTCGGCACGCTCGGCATGCGCGAACGGCGCGAAGCCGGCAAGCGACAGTGCCATGAGCAGTGCGGCCAGGCCGGCGCGGTGCGCGGACGGCGTACTTCGACGGCCGGTGTCAAGACGAGGGAACGATTCGTTCATGCAGAGTCATGCCTGGAATGGATTACCCGGGTTGCCTGAGCGAGCCGCCCGCGCTGTCGGACGCGGCGATCGCGCCACGCACATTGCCGAACAGCTGCATGACCCGGGATACGTTGTTGTAGTTCATGCCGCTGGCCGTCATGACGGACAGGCCGCGCTGAAGTTTAACCGGCTTTTCGGTCTCGATCACATCGTCATTGACCAGCACGCGGAAATGCTCCGAGTCGGCCTGCATGGCCGGGTCGCCGTTGCCGGCGGCGCGCAGGATCCGCGCGTTGTCGTACATGTTGACGATGGACGCGTCGGCGTTCACCGTCCCGCGTTCTCCGGTCGCCGTGACGATCGGCTTGCCCGGCTGGAACGCGCGGATGGCGGGATTGGTGAGATCGCTGTTTTCGTCGTCTTCGTAGTGCACGAGGTGCGTCGCGGTCAGGCGATATTGCGTCGCGCCGGACTGGTCGAGCTCGGACACCGAGAAGTTGTCGGCGAAATAGTCTGGTGTGTGCGACTTCCCGTGCGGCGCGCCTTCGTTCGGAGGAGGCAATGTCGCCTGCAGCAGCCAGTATGTGATACCGGCGAGCGCTGCCATTGTGACGAGCGGAATCAGCGAGGTCAGGCGGAACCGGTTCATCCGACAAGGCCCCGCTGCTCGCCGCTGCACGCCGCGGCGAGCAACGCGTCGTAGCGGTGCTGCGCGCGCAGCAGCGCGTCGCACACTTCACGCACGGCGCCGTGGCCGCCGCGCGCTTCGCTCACCCAGTGGGCGCGTGCGATCACTTCCGGATGCGAATTGGCGGGCGCCGCCGCGAAGCCGACCTTCAGCATCACGGCGAGGTCGACCCAGTCGTCGCCCATGTAGCCGCAGACGTCGGCCGTGAGCCCCGTCTGCTGGAGCAGGTCGGCGAATGCGGCGGGTTTGTTTTCGATCCCCTGGTACAGATGCGTGATCTTCAGTTCCTTGGCGCGCGCCGCGACGATGCCCGATTTGCGGCCGGTGATGATCGCCGTGTCGATGCCGGCTTCGCGCAACAGCTTCGCGCCGTGGCCGTCCATCGAGTTGAACGCCTTCATCGTGTCGCCTTCGGCCGTGAACATCAGGCTGCCGTCGGTCAGCACGCCGTCGACGTCGAAAATCATCAGCTTGACGCGGCTCGCGCGTTCAGTGGCGGTAAGCGGGGCGGCCATCAGATCACCTTCTTCGAGAACAGGTCGTGCATGTTGAGCGCGCCGATGAGCTTGCCCGTTTCATCGACGACCAGCATCTGATTGATCCGATGCCGCTCCATCAGTTCCACCGCCTCGACCGCCAGATGGTCCGGACCGATCGTGCGCGGGCCTTTAGTCATCACGTCCGCGATCGGCAGTTCGCGAAAGTCGCCCGTCCGTTCCAGCACACGGCGCAGGTCGCCATCGGTGAAAATGCCCCTGACGCGGTCGTTCGTATCGACGATCGCCGTCATGCCCATGCGCTTCGCCGTGAGCTGGAAGAGCGCGTCGCGCACGGTGACTTCGAGCCTGACCTTCGGGATCTCGTCGCCGCTGCGCATCACGTCGCGTACATAAGTCAGGAGACGCCGGCCGAGCGAGCCGCCCGGATGCGACCGGGCGAAGTCATCGGCGCCGAAGCCCCGGGCGTCGAGCACCGCGACCGCGAGCGCATCGCCGAGCGCGAGCGCGGCGGTGGTGCTGGCGGTCGGCGCGAGGTTCAGCGGACAGGCTTCCTTACTGACGCCGGCGTTCAGATGCACATCGGAAAGCTGCGCCAGACTCGAAGCCGGCCGCCCGGTGATGGCGATCAGCTTCGCGCCGAGGCGCTTGATGAGCGGCAGGATCGCGATGAGTTCTTCGGATTCGCCTGAATTGGACATCGCGACGAAGACGTCGTCAGCGGTGACCATGCCGAGGTCGCCGTGGCTTGCTTCGGCCGGATGTACGAAGAACGCGGGCGTGCCCGTGCTCGCGAGCGTGGCCGCGAGCTTGCGGGCGATATGCCCGGATTTGCCGATGCCGGAGACGACGACGCGCCCGCGGCAGCTAAGGATGAAGTCGATCGCCTCGACAAAACCGTCGTCGAGTTGATTGCGAAGCGTGCGCACGGCGTCCGCTTCGATGTCGAGCACGTCGCGAGCGAGCGCGAGTGCCCGGTCGCCATTGATTTTCGCTATCATTCGCGGAGTATAGCAAAGGCGTTTGTTCGCCGCGCCGGGCCAGACCTTCCCGGCCGTTGCCTTCACAGGCCCCATAACCTTGTCGCACGGGCGTTTTCCCGCGACGGTTCCGCTGACGAACGAGGACGCTTCCGTCGATGCGCGTTTCCCAATGATTTCCCCGCTCGAAATGACGCTCTTCCTGCTGCTGGCTTCAGTGGCGGGGGTCGTTCTGTTCCGGTATCTGAACCTGCCGCCGATGCTCGGGTATCTGACGGTAGGCAGCGTCGTCGGTCCGCACGCGTTCGGGATCGTGCCGGATTCGGCGGGCGCGCAGAATCTGGCCGAATTCGGCGTCGTGTTCCTGATGTTCTCGATCGGGCTGGAGTTTTCGCTCTCGAAGCTGCGCACGATGAGCCGGGTCGTGTTCGGCCTCGGCCTGCTGCAGGTGCTAGGCACGATTGCCGTCGCGCTCGCGCTCGGCTACGTGGTGGAACGCTGGGTGCACATCACGTGGGAGGCGAGCGTTGCGCTGGGCGGTGCGCTGGCGATGTCGTCGACGGCTATCGTCAGCAAGATGCTCGCGGAGCGCCTCGAAATCGAGACAGCACATGGCCGCAACATTTTCGGCGTGCTGCTGTTCCAGGATCTGGCAGTGGTGCCTCTCCTCATCATCATCGCGGCATTCGGCAGCGACTCGACCCACCTCGTCGAGGCGCTCGGTCTCGCGTCGATCAAGATCGTCGTCGCGCTGTCGGTGCTGCTGATCGTCGGCCAGCGTTTCATGACGCGCTGGTTCAATGTGGTGGCGCGGCGGCGCTCGCAGGAACTGTTCATCCTGAACCTGCTGCTCGTCACGCTCGGTTGCGCATTCATCACCGACAGGTTCGGCCTGTCGCTCGCGCTCGGCGCGTTCATTGCCGGCATGTTGATCGCCGAGACGCCTTACCGCCACCAGGTCGAAGAGGACATCAAGCCGTTTCGCGACGTGCTGCTCGGCCTCTTCTTCGTGACCACCGGCATGCTGCTGAACCCGCGCGTGATCTGGGAGCATCCGTTCATCGTGCTCGGCTTCCTGCTCGGGCCGGTGCTGCTGAAGGCGGTGATGATCACCGCGCTATCGCGGCTTTTTGGCGCATCGGCGGGTGTCGCGATGCGCACCGGCATCGGTCTTGCGCAGGCGGGCGAGTTCGGCTTCGTGCTGCTGAACCTGATTCTCGACAAGCATCTCGTCGATCCGACGTTGTTGCAGGCCATTCTTGCCGCCATGCTGCTGTCGATGCTGGCCGCGCCGTTCCTGATCCAGAACGCGGATCGCATCGTGCTGAGGCTATCGTCGACAGAATGGATGCAGCAATCCTTGCAGATGACGCGCATCGCGACGCAGAGCCTGAAGCAGAGCGGCCACGTGATCATCTGCGGTTACGGCCGTGCCGGGCAGAACCTCGCGCGCATGCTTGAACAGGAAGGTCTTTCGTACGTCGCGCTCGACCTCGACCCCGATCGCGTAGCGGCTGCCGCGGCGGCCGGCGAGTCGGTGGTGTTCGGCGATGCCGGGCGGCGCGAGTCGTTGCTGGCGGCCGGTATCCATCGTTGCGCGACGGTGGCGATCACCTACGCGAACACGCCGTCCGCGCTGCGCGTGCTGCATAACATCCACGAACTCGAACCGACGCTGCCCGTGATCGTGCGCACCGTCGACGATGCCGAGCTCGAGAAACTGCTTGCAGCGGGCGCGACCGAAGTGATCCCGGAGATTATCGAAGGCAGCCTGATGCTGGCATCGCACACGCTCGTGCTGATGGGCGTGCCGATGCGGCGCGTCGTGCGGCGCGTCGAGGAAATGCGCGATGCGCGTTACAGCATGCTGCGCGGTTATTTCCACGGCGCCGACGACATGGAAGATGACGACGGTCCCGAGCAGGTGCGGCTACAATCGGTGCCGGTCGACGAAAAGGCCGACGCGGTCGGTCGCACGCTCGCGGAGCTTGGCCTGTTCGAACTGGGCGTCGAGGTGACGGCGATTCGCCGGCACGGGATTCGCGGCGTCGAGCCCGACCCCGAAACGCGTCTGCGTGCGAACGACATCGTCGTGCTGCGCGGGCTGCCCGAGGCGCTGGCCGAGGCGGAAGAGCGGCTGTCGAAACATCGGCGCGCGGGCGCAGCGCTCGCCTGACCCGCCGAACTGCCGGGCGGCCAGCTGCCGCCGGACTACACTGAACGGCCACACTGCGGCCATCAAACTGGATTACCGGGAGACATCATGTCCAATGCGCCTGCCAATGCGTCGCTCAACGCGCCCGTCAGCGCGCCGCTCGACGCGGCCGGGTTCGTGAGAAGCCAGATCCGGACGGTGCCTGACTGGCCGCAGCCAGGCGTGCAGTTTCGCGACATCACGCCGCTGCTGCAGCATCCGAAAGCGATGCGAGTGCTGATCGACCTGTTCGTGCTGCGCTACATCGATGCGAAGCTCGACTATGTCGCGGGCCTCGACGCGCGTGGCTTCATCATCGGGCCGATTCTCGCTTACGAACTGAACCTTGGTTTCATCCCGATCCGCAAGCTCGGCAAGCTGCCCTACAAGACGGTATCCGAGTCGTATCAGCTCGAATACGGTTCGGCGACGGTGGAGGTCCATGAAGACGCATGCGGGCCGGGCGACCGCGTCGTGATCGTCGACGACCTGATCGCGACCGGCGGCACGATGATGGCCGGCAAGAAACTGCTGGAGCGTCTTGGTGCGGTGGTGGTGGAGGGCGCGGCGATCATCGATCTGCCGGAACTGGGCGGCGCGCGTCTGTTGCGCGAGGCGGGCCTGCCGCTCTACACGGTCACCGAATTCGGCGGCCACTGACGCACGCTGCGCACATCCAGAACGGAGACTTCGAACGATGCCCAATTTCGTCCTTTTTCTTGCGACGTCGATCGCGATCACGCTGGCGCCTGGCCCGGACAACCTGCAGGTTCTCGCGCGCGGCATCTCGCAGGGGCGCGCCGCCGGCTTCGTGGCCGCACTCGGTTTTGCCGCGGGCGTAACGTTTCACACGACGCTCGCAGCGCTCGGCGTGGCCGTATTGCTGCGTTCGTCGCCCATGGCGTTTCAGGCGATCAAGCTGGCGGGCGCCGCGTACCTGATCTGGATCGGCATCAAGGCGCTGCGCAGCCAGGGGCTCGCGACGGCCCATGAGCGTCCGCCGCAGCCGCTCCTGTCGGTGTTCCGGCAGAGCGTGCTCGGCAACATGATGAATCCGAAGGTGACGCTCTTTTTTATCGTGTTCCTGCCGCAGTTCGTCGACCCGCACGGCGCGCAGGGCGTCACGTTGCAGATGCTAGAACTGGGCCTGTTGTTCATGCTGCAGACGGTCGTCATATTTTCGCTGTTCGGTGTCTGTGCGGGCATGATCGGAAGTTGGCTGCGACGCCGCCCGCGGCTTGGCGTGTGGCTCGACCGCCTCGCGGGCGCGACCTTCATCGCGATCGGCATTCGCGTTGCGTTGCGCGACTGAAGCGGGAGAGCGGCCATGACTTTGCCTTGTATCAGCGCGGCGCGCCGCTTCGACGCACGCGCGCACGAGCCGTTCTGGATCGACGCGCAGCAGGTTGGCTGGATCCGCGCGAGCGACGTGCCGCTGCTCACGCGATGGCCCGATGTATTCGATATCGACGGTGCGGGCGTGACGCTGTCGGCGCGGTTCGATACGGTGGATCTGCGCAGCGCGGCACTGGGCGCCGTGATCGGCGCGCTCGCGGCGGATGGCCGGATTCCCGGCTGGCGCGACGAGACCTATGCGATCCGCAATGCGTTCGATGCACCGCCGCTCGCGTACATCGAGCGCGCGGCATCGCGCTTCTTTGGCACGACGACGTACGCGGTGCACCTGAACGGCGTCGTAGAATATGACGATCGCGCGCCGCAATTGTGGATAGCTCGCCGCAGCGACACGAAGGCGACCGATCCGGGCATGTTGGATAACGTGGTCGCAGGTGGCATCGGTTGGGGCTTCGGTATCGAGGCGACCATCATCAAGGAGTGTTGGGAAGAAGCCGGCATTCCGGAAGAAATTGCCGCTCGCGCGGTGGCGGGGCGCACGGCTCATGTGTTGCAGTCGATCCCCGAGGGCACGCAGGCCGAGCAGATTTTCATCTACGACCTTGCGTTGCCGGTCGATTTCGCGCCGCGCAATCAGGATGGCGAAGTGGGCGAACACCGGCTCGCGCGCATCGACGAAGTGGCGCGCTGGATCGAAGAATCCGCAATGACGGTCGATGCGAGCCTTGCGACGCTCGATTGCCTGCTGCGTCGGCGCTGGATCGACGAGGAAGCCTGTGCGGGTATTGAGGCATTGTTTGTGCCGCCGGTTTTCTAGCGTCCGGCGGCGTGCGCTGCACGGTCACCCTGAGCTGAATTGAATTGAACTGATTACGGATTGAAGAAGGGAGTTACCCAGGTCATGTCGACCGAACACAGCTTTATTCTCAAGCTGTCGTGCGCCGACCGGCCCGGCATCGTCCATGCGGTGTCCGGCTTTCTGTTCGAGCGCGGCAGCAACATTCTCGACTCCGCGCAGTTTGGCGACAGCCATACTGGCGAGTTTTTCATGCGTGTGCATTTCCAGCAGGTCGGCGGCGATCCTGGGCTGGACGTGTTGCGTGAATCGTTCGATCCGCTGGCGGAGCAGTTCGGTATGCGCTGGGAGTTGCACGACGCGTCAGTGAAGCCGCGTGTGGTGATCATGGTGTCGAAGATCGGTCACTGCCTGAACGACCTGCTGTTCCGCTATCGCACTGGGCAGTTGGGAATCGAGATTCCCGCAATCATTTCAAATCACAAGGAGTTTTATCAGCTGGCTGCCAGCTATGACATACCATTTCACCACTTTCCGCTGACCGCGTCGACGCCGGATGCGAAGGCTGCCCAGGAGGCGCGGGTGCTTGAAGTGATCGATGAGCACAAGGCGGATCTGGTGGTGCTTGCACGCTATATGCAGATTCTTTCACCGCAGTTGTGCGACCGGCTGAAGGGGCGGGCGATCAATATTCACCACTCGTTCCTGCCTAGCTTCAAGGGAGCCAAGCCGTACTATCAGGCTTTTGATCGTGGTGTTAAGTTGATTGGTGCGACTGCGCACTATGTGACTACGGATCTCGATGAAGGTCCCATCATTGAGCAGGAAGTCGAGCGCGTTGATCATAGTATGACGCCGGAGCAGCTTACGGCTATCGGGCGTGATGTCGAGTGTGTGACGCTCGCGCGGGCGGTTAAGTGGCACGTCGAGCATCGGATTGTTTTGAATGGCAGTAAGACGGTGGTGTTTCGATAATTGCTGCGCGGGCTTTAGGGGTTGGTTGTTTTGTCTGGTACGTTGGCCTTTCCTTGATTTGCTTGTGGTCTATTAGCGTTGCCCCTGTGCGGGGCAATGCTCTCAACTTAAGCCCCATTCGATCAAGCGAGCTTGTACGCGAGATGGAAATGGGGCTTGGCTTTTCTGGGCGGTCGAGGATAGGAGCGTGCGTGCTGGATGCGGCATCGGTTCTGGTGGATGAGCGCAAGTACCGTGGCGAGGCCATCCAGACAGTGGCGGACGCGCAGAAGGCACGCGCCGAGGATGGGCTTGAGTGCGCCCAGTGCGTACACCCGGTTAGGACGGCTGGCACATTCATCGTCGTGCGAGGCATCAAGGTCGCTGAGCAGTGTGCACAGGTTGTCAGCGAGGATTTTTGCGCCGAGGTCCTGCTGCAATGCCAGGTAATCGAGCCCTGTCACGGCCTCCAGTCGCAGCCGGTGCTTGAGGCGTTTGAACGCTTCCTCGACGCGCCAGCGCTGATGATAGAGCGCCCCGAAACACGCAGCCGGATACCGCTGGCCGTCGAGCAGCGAGGTCATCAGCACACGCACGCGACCGCTGGGCGTGACGTCCCGTATCAGGCGCACGGTGCTCGGCGTACGCGCCAGTTCATAGTCGCGGGCATCCTGCTCGCCGGGCGCATCCAGCGTCACGATGCGCTCGGCTTTACCGCTGCGGGTAAAGTCGGCAACGCACTTCCAGTTGCGTGCATCGACGCGCATGCAGAACGGGATCTCGCGCTGCGCCAGCGTGGCCACCATCGTGTTGCCGATATAGCCCCGATCGAGCAGCAGCAGATCGGTATGCGGCTGCAGCACGTCCAGCGCTTCGAACAGCATCTGCCGCTCGGCGCCGTCGGCGGGATGGAGCGCGGCGTACAGCGTCAGCTCGGGCCCGGGCAGGAACAGCGCAAACGCGAAGTGATCGGCGCGCAGTTCATGGCCGCGACGCGTGCCTACACGCAGGCGGCTACCGTCGGCGGCGACCAGCCTCAGGCCGTTCCAGCGCATCGAATCGATATGGGGTTGGGCCAGCGAAATCAGGTGAGCGCGGGCCAGTTCGAACAGCTCGGCCGACAGTCCCCGACGCGCCTTGCTGAAAGCCTGTGCGCTGACCGCGCGGGTACGGCCGCCGCGCTCGTCCAGTGCGCCAAACAGCGCGTCGAGTTCGGCCTGCACGCTGGCACACATGCCCGACATCATCAGCGCGGCCATGCGCGGCAAGGTCAGTATGCGATTGCGGGTAAAGGCGCGGGGAGAACGACGCACGCGATCGGCGAGCGCCGGGTCGAACAGGAAATCGGAGAACTCAGACAGAAGCCGCGAGGACGCTGGTATTTGAGTTCATATCGTTGATTTATCAGGGAGTTATTGAATGAAGTTTACAGGGCCAATGCCTCGTTTACAAGCTCTTTGAGGCTTAAGTTGAGAGCATTGCCCCGCACAGGGGCGACGCTAATAAACCACTAACAAATCAAGGAAAGGCCAAAAAACAAAAGCAGGCCGCCAGAAAAAGGCCACCGCCTCACACCAACCGAAGATAAATCAGCTCCCGCTTGATGTAGGCATAAAAAATTGGAGCAGCGATCACGCCGGTAATGCCAAAAGCAGCTTCCATCACAAGCATGGCGACGAGCAATTCCCAGGCGCGAGCCTCGATCTGACCGCCAATAATCCGTGCATTGAGAAAATACTCAAGCTTGTGAATCAGGATCAAAAACACAAGCGACATGACAGCAGCCGTAAAGCTTACCGATAAGGCAATCGCAACGATCAGCGTATTGGAGATCAGATTCCCGATCACCGGTAGCAAGCCGACAATGAACGTTACGAGCACAAGCGTCTTCGACAATGGCAGCCGCTGATGAAACAGCGGCAGAACCAGCAGCAGGAACAAGCCAGTAAACGTCGCATTGATTGTCGAAATCTTGATCTGCGCAAAGACAATGCGCCGGAACGCATCGGCAAACCTCGCAACGCGCGTCACAAACGCGGTCGACAGCGGCAAGCGCTGCATCTGCCGCTGGGCACCGACCGCGATGATCGCCCCGATGATCATCCCGATTACGACATGCCCGAAGATGCGTGCAGCGCTCTTGCCGCCCTGTTGCAGCATATTCGCGTGCTCATGCATCAGCATGGTCGCCTTGGTCTTCATCTGCTCGGTGTCGACCGGCAGATAGTCGGCGACAGCAGGCGGAATCCGGCCGCGGGCCTGGTCGACCAGTTGCATCATCTGTTCGAGTAGTTTCTGCACGCTCGGCACGTCCTGCTCGAAATGTTCGATGATGCCGATCGTAAGGCCCGTCAGCCCGCCGACGATCACGGCCGACAGCAGCACGACCGATATCCACCGTGCCCAATGGCTCGACACGCGCCGCTCGATGAGCGGCGATATCGTATGGACAAGCTGGTAGACGAGCATGCCCGCGAGCAGCGCGCCCAGAAGCCCCAGTTCCAGCACGGCCCACATTGCCAGGAGCGCGACCGCGTAGCTGCCGATCTCCACGGCAGACAGCTTCGGCAGGCTCATATCGCTCGTCAGCCTGACCGGGCGCGCGCGCAGATCCTGCACCTGCCCTTTTTCGGACGCCTCATTTCGCTTGGTCATGGCTTTCCCGTCTTCTACCTATGGTGATTCGCAGGCTTTATTTTGTTGCGGCCGCCTGACGCTTGAGCAGCGGCGCCAGATACTTTCCGGTAAAACTTGCCCTCGACCTCGTCACCTGCTCCGGCGTGCCCTGGGCAATGATCTGTCCGCCGCCCGCGCCACCTTCCGGCCCGAGATCGATCACCCAATCGGCGGTTTTGATCACGTCGAGATTATGCTCGATGATGACGACCGTATTGCCCTGATCGCGTAACCGGTGAATCACTTCCAGCAGCAACGCGATATCGTGGAAGTGCAGACCAGTCGTCGGTTCGTCGAGGATATACAGCGTGCGACCGGTATCACGCTTGCTCAGTTCCAGCGAAAGTTTGACGCGCTGGGCCTCCCCGCCCGACAGCGTCGTCGCCGACTGCCCCAGCCGGATGTAGCCGAGACCCACATCCAGCAGTGTTTTCAGCTTGCGCGCCACCACCGGCACCGGCTTGAAGAACTCGTATGCGTTTTCGACCGTCATGTCGAGTACTTCGCTGATGTTCTTGCCCTTGTATTGAACGTCGAGCGTTTCGCGGTTGTAGCGCTTGCCGTGACAGACGTCGCACGGCACGTACACGTCCGGCAGAAAGTGCATCTCGACCTTCAGCACGCCGTCGCCCTGACACGCTTCGCAGCGCCCGCCCTTCACATTGAACGAAAAGCGCCCCGGGTCGTAGCCACGCTCCTTGGCGGCCGGTACACCCGCGAACAGTTCACGGATCGGCGTGAAGAGTCCCGTATAGGTGGCAGGGTTCGAGCGCGGCGTTCGGCCAATCGGCGACTGGTCGACGTTGATGACCTTGTCGAAATGTTCGAGGCCTTCGATGGCCTCGTGCGGCGCCGGTTCGGCGGCCGAGCCATAGAGGTGACGGGAGACCGCGTGATACAGCGTGTCGTTGATCAGCGTCGACTTGCCGGAGCCGGATACGCCTGTGACGCAGGTCAGGAGGCCCACCGGCAGGTCGAGGGTGACGTGCTTCAGATTGTTGCCGTACGCCTCGACGATGCGCAGCCGCCGTTCGTCGGGTTGCTTGCGGTCGTCCGGATACTCGATTCGCCGGGCGCCCGACATGTACTGCCCGGTCATCGACGCCGGGTCGGCCTGCACCTGTCTGGGTGTGCCTTCGGCGATCACCATGCCACCGTGTTCACCGGCGCCCGGACCCATGTCGACCACGTAGTCGGCCATGCGGATCATGTCCTCGTCGTGCTCGACGACGATCACCGAGTTGCCCAGGTCGCGCAGATGCTTGAGCGTCGAAATCAGCCGGTCGTTGTCGCGCTGGTGCAAGCCGATCGACGGTTCGTCGAGGACGTACATCACGCCGGTTAGTCCGGAGCCGATCTGCGACGCGAGACGGATGCGCTGCGCCTCGCCGCCCGACAGCGTTTCCGCGCTCCGTTCGAGCGACAGGTAATCCAGCCCGACGTTATTCAGGAACATCAGGCGCGCGACGATTTCCTTGATGACCTTGTCGGCGATCTCGCGCTTGGCGCCTTCGAGCCGCAATGTCTGGAAATAGCCGAGCGTGTCGCGCAACGGCCAGCCGCTCACTTCGAAAATGCCGCGCGCGTCACCGTCGGCGCTGATGCGCACGAAACGCGCCTCACGACGCAGGCGCGTGCCTTCGCAGGCGGGGCATGCCTGGTTGTTCTGGTATTTGGCCAGTTCCTCGCGCACCGCGACCGAGTCCGTCTCGCGATAGCGGCGCTCCAGATTCGGGATGATCCCTTCGAACACGTGCTCGCGAATCGATGTGCGCCCGCGCTCGTTCATGTACGAGAATGGAATGGTCTCTTTGCCCGAACCGAACAGCAGGATCTTGCGGATCTTTTCCGGCAGGTCTTCGAAGGCGACGTCGATGTCGAACTCGTAGAACGCGGCGAGGCTCTGCAACATCTGGAAGTAAAACTGGTTGCGCCGGTCCCAGCCTTTGACCGCGCCGGCCGCCAGCGACAGCGATGGATGCGCAACCACCCGCTTCGGATCGAAGAAGGTGATCTGTCCGAGACCGTCACATTCCGGACACGCGCCCATCGGGTTGTTGAACGAGAAGAGTCGCGGCTCCAGTTCCTGCAGTGAATATGAACAGATCGGGCAGGCGAACTTCGAGCTGAACAGATGTTCCTTGCTGGTATCCATTTCGAGCGCGATCGCGCGACCGTCGGCGAGGCGCAACGCCGTTTCGAACGATTCGGCGAGACGCTGCTTCATGTCGGGGCGCACTTTCAGACGGTCGACGACGACGTCGATCGTGTGCTTGTCGTTCTTCTTCAGCTTCGGCAGCGAATCCACTTCGTAGATCTTCGCGACACCTTCGTTTGCCGTGCCGCCGCCCGAGCTCACGCGAAAGCGGATGAAACCCTGCGCCTGCATCTCCTCGAACAGCTCGACGTGCTCACCCTTGCGGTTCGCCACAACCGGCGCAAGGATCATCAGCTTCGTTTCCTCCGGCAGCGCGAGCGCGGCATCCACCATCTGCGAGACGCTTTGCACCTCGAGCGGAATTTCGTGGTCGGGGCAGTACGGCGTGCCGACCCGCGCGTACAGCAGGCGCAGGTAGTCGTGAATTTCGGTGACGGTACCCACCGTGGAGCGCGGATTGTGCGACGTGGCCTTCTGCTCGATCGAAATGGCAGGCGACAGCCCCTCGATCAGGTCGACGTCGGGCTTTTCCATCAGTTGCAGGAATTGCCGCGCGTAGGCAGACAGACTTTCGACGTAGCGCCGCTGTCCTTCCGCATAGAGCGTATCGAAGGCCAGCGATGATTTGCCTGAGCCGGACAGGCCGGTAATCACGATGAGCTTGTGACGCGGCAAGTCGAGATTGACGTTCTTCAGGTTGTGGGTGCGTGCCCCACGGATACGGATTTGTTCCATGAACCTGGCGGAAAGTGAAGAAGGCTAAACCTGCTACTATAACGACTTTTCGAGACCGTCGTTACAGCTTCCCGACAGCGTCCGAAAGGCGCGAGGCAGGTTGTAAACACCGCGGTCAGGCGCCGCGGCGAACGGGTTTCAGGCCTCCCATCTGGGGATGTTTCCCGCGACTGCAAGGCAGCAGCGTCGCGCTGTTCGAAGCGCCGCGCCGTATGCTGCAGGCCGCCCGCGTTACGCCACCCGTTCATTCGAATATCGTTCCCGATGTCCAATCCGTCCGCCACATCTTCACGCATGAGCGCGCCTGAACTGCGCGCGACCGTGTCGCTCGCAGGGATTTTCGCGCTGCGCATGCTGGGTCTCTTCATGATCATGCCGGTGTTTTCGATCTACGCGAAAACGATTCCCGGCGGCGACAACGTGCTGCTCGTCGGTATCGCGCTGGGTGCGTATGGCGTCACGCAATCGCTGCTCTACATTTTCTACGGCTGGGTGTCTGACAAGGCTGGCCGCAAGCCGGTGATCGCTACCGGCCTGCTGATTTTCGCGCTCGGCAGTTTCGTCGCGGCGGGTGCGCACGACATGACATGGATCATCGTCGGGCGCGTGATTCAGGGGATGGGCGCGGTGTCGTCGGCGGTGATCGCGTTTATCGCCGATCTGACCGCCGAAGAGCATCGCACGAAGGCCATGGCGATGGTCGGCGGAAGTATCGGCGTGTCGTTTGCCGTGGCGATCGTCGGCGCGCCGATCGTGTTCCACTGGGTCGGCATGAGCGGGCTGTTCGCGCTCGTCGGCGTGTTTTCGATCCTCGCCGTCGGCGTCGTGCTGTGGGTCGTGCCTGATGCGCCGAGGCCCGTGCACGTACGCGCGCCGTTTGCGGAAGTGCTGCATAACGTCGAACTGTTGCGCCTGAACTTCGGTGTGCTCGTGCTGCACGCCACGCAAACCGCGTTGTTCCTCGTCGTGCCGCGCATTCTCGAGGCGGGCGGCTTGCCGGTCGCCTCGCACTGGAAGGTTTATCTGCCGGTGATGGGGCTTGCGTTCGTCATGATGGTGCCGGCCATTATCGCGGCTGAAAAGCGCGGCAAGATGAAAGCGGTATTACTCGGTGCGATCGCGCTTATCCTGATCGGCCAGTTGTTGCTGGGCCTCGCGCCCCATACCATTCTGAGTGTGGCGGCGATCCTTTTCGTCTACTTCCTCGGCTTTAACGTGCTCGAGGCGTCGCAGCCGTCGCTGGTGTCGAAGCTTGCTCCGGGCACACGCAAGGGCGCGGCCGCCGGCGTGTATAACACCACCCAGTCGATCGGGCTTGCAATGGGCGGCATGCTGGGCGGATGGCTGCTGAAAGTGGACGGACAAAGCGCCGTGTTTTTCGCGTGTTCGGCGCTGGTGTTGTGCTGGCTTATAATCGCCGCAAACATGAAGCAGCCGCCACGCAAGGCGTAGCAGAACTTACCCGGCGGATGGCTGCCGCGCAGTTTTCGATCTTCGGTCAGCCGGACCCTACGATGAAAACATGCGCTGCCGCCCCGCCTGAAACGGAATCAACTGGAGAAACTCATGGCATCCGTGAACAAGGTCATTCTCGTCGGCAATCTCGGAGCCGATCCCGAGGTCCGTTATCTGCCGAGCGGCGACGCTGTGGCCAACATCCGTCTCGCGACGACTGACCGCTACAAGGACAAGACATCAGGCGAAATGAAGGAAGCGACGGAATGGCATCGCGTGTCGTTCTTTGGCCGCCTCGCGGAAATCGTGAACGAGTACCTCAAGAAAGGTTCGTCGGTGTACATCGAAGGCCGCATCCGCACGCGCAAGTGGCAGGCGCAGGACGGTACGGACCGGTACTCGACGGAGATCGTCGCTGAGCAGATGCAAATGCTGGGTGGCCGCGGCGGTTCGATGGGCGGCGGCGGTGACGACGGCGGTTATAGCCGTGAGCCGTCGGAACGTAGCGGCGGTGGCGGCGGTCGTGCTGCTGCGGGCGGCGGTGCTCCGCGTGGCGGTGCGGGCGGCGGTGGGTCGAGCCGTCCGAGCGCGCCGGCAGGCGGCGGGTTCGACGAGATGGATGACGATATTCCGTTCTGACTTCTCGTAACCGAAAAGTGTAAAGATCAGCCCCGCTCCACAGCGGGGTTTTTCTTTTATATCCGTTTCCCGCTCTCGCCTATGCGGCCGAGCCGCTCCACCCAAGCCGCGAGTTCACCGTACTCGGATGGCACATCGATCTGCTGAAGCCGGCGAACTGTGCCGCGCGCGCGAGCAGGAAGACCGGCGCATTACCGCGTACGTCGTATCGCTCGATGAGGCGGCGCTGGATGGCGTGATCAGCGATCGGAGGGTGTCGTCACCGGAGGTAAAGGTGCAGGCAGTGGCGCCCGGGCTTGCGCACTGGTTCAATCACCAGACGCATCATCGCGCGCAGGTCCATACGATGCTCACCAGCCTCGCTGGCAAGGCACCGTCACTGGACCTGCTGGTGTATCAGCGGATGTGGGCCGAAGGGCTTAGGTGAAGCGAAGTTCCGGACTGTCGGCGGCGGGCGGAAACACACACCACTGACCGTCTGCATGCCTGAAGAAAAACAGGGCGCGTGACCCGGCGGGCAACGACGTCTCGACACACACGTAACGTCTGCGACCCCGCCGTGTGCGGCTGAACTGGGTCACATGAACCGGAATCGTTGGCCCCGGTGCAAGCCATTTCTCGACCTGTCGGCGCAGGGACAGCTCATTGGAGTTTTTCATGTTGGGCTCCAGCAAACACATCCTGACGCGTACTGCGTGAATCTTCTTGTGGGTCCACAGGTTCCTGCTCTTTTTCATTCAGGACGCGATCCAGTTCTTCGCTGGCCGCCGCCGCCCTGAGCATCCGGCAATGGGCTGAATGCCGCATGTCGGAAAGCAGATGAACAAGTTGCCGCGCTGTTCTGCGTTTCATGGCTACCTCCCCGCACCGCACACCAAACTTAAGAAAGCACTTTAACTATAGGTCCGAACTGGCCGCTGGTGTTAATGTTTGGCGAAATAGCAACAACTGGCGTTGTATCGGGCGCAGACTTTTGTCTGTCCACGCGTCTCCAATGTGCTCGTGCGACGCGTCGCGGTCTGTACGCTCCCGAGCGCACAAACACAGCTGTTGGCTGAAATTTTTGATGCTCAACCGCATTGGGCTGCCCCCTGTCTGTATATCGACAGAACCTTCGTTATCTTTAACAAAGCATGTTTCGTTCCTGCCTTGTTCTCGTCACGACGAGATGTGAAGTCTCGCGCAGCTGCTGCCGCTCCGGCTAACCGGGCGACGCCCGTTACGCTGGAACGTCGTGTACAAGCTAGCGGTTCAGATGCATCAGCGCATCGCGCATCGGCTGACTTGAGATGACGATCGGTCCGGTAAACGGCGTATCGAGATCGACGATTACATAGACCGCCGAAGCAATTGACAGTGCACCGAGTGTGATCGTCACCATTGCGAGCGCATTGCGCGGCGCGATCAGACCGAACGACAGGAAGATCACGAACAGCCAGAAGGTCAAGGTCTTGAAGAACGGTTGCGAAATCGAGCTGTGCGCTTCCTCGATCAGCTTCCAGCGAGCCTGCCTCAGGGCGAGGAATTGCGCGAGACTGTCATCGGCCAGACGCTGGTTAAACGCGTCGTGCGAGCTGAGCCCGCGTATCTCGCGTTCGATCATATCGAGCATGTCTCCGAGGGTGACGCTCTCCAACTGCTCAGGGTTGCCACCCTGCGAGATGTCTTTGGGGTAGTCGTTACCGGGAGGAAGCGGCTCCTGGGGCCACGTCGACGCAATGGCGGCGGCGGTGTATGCGCGCAGCAGAGTGCGTGCCCGATCCGTATCCGGACCGTAGTCACGCAGTCTGACGTTCAGCTGGATCAGGTCGGCGGCGTAGGCGCGGAAATCGTTACTGGCGGTGTCGAAGCTGGCCTTGGCGGAGGCGGTCATCAGACCGAGCACGAGCGCCGCGAACGTCACCAGCATGCCGATCACCAACTGAATCAGCTGTACGGTTTCGTGCGCCTTGTGCTCTTCGGGCAGCATCGGCCGGACGAGAACGCCGACGCCGGTGCCCGCCAGAAGCAGGACGAACACGATCAGTGCGGACACCACCTCGGCCATGCGCGTGGGCTCCAGGGAAAGGACGCGAAAAGCGATGCTTCGCTACTTTCCGCTAACGCGGCGGCGCGGACAAGCCCGGACGCGCCGCCGCGCAAGGACGACGCATCGCGTGCACAGGAGCCAAGAGCGCCGATGGAGAAGCGTCCGCGCGCGGCGCAAAGACCTCGCCCGAAAAACGTTTGCAATCGTCAAATGAGATGGTTATTGTATGCAAAATTCAAAATTACGTGCGGCGGTAAAGAATATGGGGAAACTTCAACGTTCCCACGCTGCCCGGCTCGCTCGCGGGCAGCGAAGCGGGTCTCATCAAGGCAGGCGCGCCACATCGTCCGGGCGGCGCGCAGGCTGCAATCGATTTCCTCGCCAGCAAGGAGGCGTATCACCATGACATCGATGGAATCTCTCGCGGCGCGCTTTATCGAAGCGCGTCGCACGCACACGCTGATCGACAGCCTCCCTGAGGAGCTGAAACCTGTCAGCCCCGCTGACGGGTATCTCGTGCAGCGCCTCACCATCGCCGGCCTCGGCGGCGGCGCGGGCTACAAGATCGGCGCGAAGTCGCCAACCGATGAGCCGCAATGCGCGCCGCTGCCCGCATCGAAGGTGTTCGGCGCCGCCAACGGCGTGCATCGGGCCGACTATGCGCGCACCGGACTCGAACTGGAGATCGCGTTCAGCTTTGCCACCGACATCGACCGCACGTTTGCCGAACGCACCGACGATATTCTCGATGCGATCGACACGATGTCCGTCGTGGTCGAGGTGGTCGACAGCCGCTTCAAGGCGTGGCCGCAGGTAGACAAGCTCGCGCAGCTGGCGGACCTGCAGAACAACGGAGCGCTCGTGACCGGCGACACGGTTCGTTACGACCGCCGCTTCGACTTCGTTGCACCTGAGGTCCGCTTTTATAGCGGCGAGCAGGAAATCTTCAGCGGACGCGCGAGCAATCCGGCGGGCGATCCGCGCCGGCTGATCGTGTGGCTCGTTGGGCGGGCGTTGCAGGGTGGGCAGACGATTCCCGCGCGTTCGATGCTGACCACGGGCTCGTACACCGGAATGTACTTTCCCGAGGGACCGGGCAGGGTGCGCGGCGCGATTGAGGGCATCGGCAGCATCGAGTTCGATCTCACCTGACAGAAACCGCAAACGCAGAAAGTTTTCAGGACGAACCTGCTCGCGACGAGACGACCGCGGAGTATGGGTAAGTTCGCGACCCGTAAAGTTTTTTGCGAACGCGCCGACAACCAGTCATGTTGCGTCCGCTTAACACAAAAGGCGGACGGCGCAGGGCAGCCGGGATGCAGCGCGGCGATCTCGGCGCCGCGCACCTGCGCGCCCGAACCTGCCGGGCGGCACCATGGAGACGAAAGCATGTTGAAGAACCTGTCGATTCGCGCGTACCTGAGCCTGATGATCGCCTTCTTCGGGGTCGTGCTGCTCATCGGCGCGGCAGCCGGCCTGTTGTCGCTGCGCGCCAGCAACGAATCGCTGCAGCAGATGTACACGGTCGATACGCCCGCGGTCGCGGATCTCGAAGGCAGCGCCGGACAGTTGCTGCGTCTTCGGCTGGCGCTTGCGACGTATGCATCGCTGGTCGACCTGAACGACCAGGACGGTGCGAATGCGGTGCTGAAGCGCTTTGACCAGTATCTGAAACTGTCGAACGATCGCCTTGCCCACTATCTGGGCCGCGCGGGTACGGACCCGGATGAGCAGCGCCTCATCAAGGACATGCAGGACAAGCGCGACGCGTTCCTGCACGAAGGGGTCGATCCGGCGCTCGCGGCGTTGAAGTCCGGCGACAAGACTGCCTTCCAGCAACTGCAGGCGCACAAGCTGCCGGCGCTGTACAACGGCTATGAAAAAGCCATGCTCGTGCTGGAGAAGCTGCAGCTCGACCATGGCGAACAACGCTATGAGGACGCGCAGGACCGCTTCAACGTGGTCAGCATTGCCGTCGCGGTGGGCATGTTGCTGACGCTGCTCTTCGCGTGGTTCGGCCGGGTCGCGCTGGTGCGGGCCATCGTACATCCGGTCAACGCCACGATCGCGCAGTTCCAGCGCATTGCGGACGGCGACCTGACGGGCCGCGTCGCGGTGAACGGCGACAACGAAATGGGTCGCCTCGCGGCCGCCCTGCGCAAGATGCAGGACTCGCTGATCGCGACGGTCAACACGGTGCGCAGCGGCACGGAGTCAATCGATACCGGCGTCAGCGAAATCGCCTCGGGCAACACCGACCTGTCGCAACGCACCGAAGAGCAGGCAGCCTCGCTCGAAGAAACCGCTGCGAGCATCGAGGAACTCACTTCGACGGTCAAGCAGACGGCCGAAAACGCGAAGCAGGCCAGCTCGCTCGCGCAGGGTGCATCGACACTCGCGGCGCAGGGTGGCGACCTGACGCAGCAGGTGGTGGGCACGATGAGTCAGATCGTCAGCGACTCGCGCAAGATCGGCGACATCATCGGCGTGATCGAAGGCATTGCGTTCCAGACGAACATTCTCGCGCTCAATGCGGCAGTCGAAGCGGCCCGTGCCGGCGAGCAGGGACGCGGCTTCGCGGTCGTCGCGAGCGAAGTGCGCTCGCTCGCCCAGCGCAGCGCCGCTGCGGCGAAGGAGATCAAAGGCTTGATCAGCCATTCCACGGCGCGCGTCGTCGAGGGCGAGGACCTGGTCCAACGCTCGGGTACGACGATGACGGAGATCGTCAACGCGATCGCCCGCGTCAGCGCAATCATGAGCGAAATTGCCGCGGCGGCGTCGGAGCAGAGCACCGGTATCGATCAGGTCAATCTGGCCGTCGCCCAGATGGACGAGGTGACGCAGCAGAACGCGGCGCTCGTCGAACAGGCTGCGGCTGCTGCCAGTTCGCTTGAAGATCAGGCGCGGCGTCTGACAGCGGCGGTCGCGGTGTTCCGCACCGACGCAGGGTCGGCGGCCAGCGCGCACGCCCGCCTGAAGGAGCGTCCGCGTGGCGCGGCGCGTCTTCCGGTGCCCGCGGCGTCCTGATTGCAACGGACTCCCGCTCAGTGCGCCCGTTCCCGGCGGCGTGCCGGGTCGACTTCCGCGCGGCAGCGCCCGCGCTAGCTGAAAAGCCGGGTGAGCGCGGCACGCGCGTTGGTGACGAGTTCGGTCTCGCCGATCCGGCCCGGCAGCAGATGAAACTCCACGGCCGGTAGCACCGGCAGGCGCACCGTCGGCGGACACGCCGCGAGACCCGCACCGATCGACGACTCGTTCAGACACGAGATTCCGAGGCCCGCCTTCAGCGCGAGCTGAAGCCCCGCTACGCCCGATGCGGAATGTGAAATCAGATACGGCACCTTGCGTTCGTCGAGCAGCTTCACGACAAAGCGCTGCAACTGGCAAGTGCCCGGTAGCAGCACGAGCGGATACGGCGTCGAGATGCGCGGGTCGGCGTCTGCCGACGTGACCCACACCAGCTTTTCGCGCCGGATCACTGAACCCTTCAACCGTCCGCTGCCTGCGGCCGCGCGACGGCTGTCCTGCGTGGCGATCCGCAACGAAAGACCGATGTCGAACGTCGCGCCGTCGCCGGCGTCGCTGTCGATCACCGCGCTCGGCAGCACCGTCACATGCAGACGCAGACGCGGATGCTGCTCCGAAAAGCTCTTCAGCACACGTGCGATTTCGTGCGGGCGATAGTAGTCGGTGATTGCGATGCGCAGTTCGCCGTCGAGCGACCGCCCCTGCAGGTCTTCGAACGCTGCCTCGCTCATCGCGATGATCCGGCGTGCGTGTTCCAGCAGCTTCGTACCGGCGGGCGTCGCGGTGACGCCCTGCTTGCTGCGCACGAAAAGCGGCTGGCCGGCGCGTTCCTCGAGCTTTTTCAGCTGTTCGCTTACCGACGACTGAGACAGGAACACCCGCTCCGCTGCCGCCGAAACCGTGCCGGCTTCCGCGACGGCAACGAAAGTGCGCAACTGGCCCAGATCGAATCCGCGCTGGCTCATGATTCGGAATCTCCGATGGAAGTCATCTTATTTTCCAGCTTTTCCGATACATGGTCCAGCCGTAGCATCACCTCGATTCGATCGCTTGGGGAGGTCATATGGGCAGCAGTTTGTTGCAGGCCGCGCGTGAGCCGCGCGGACCCAGCCATCGGTGGAAGGTGCTGGGTGTCGGCTTTGCGGCGAATGCGAGTTTTTCCGCGGCTTTTTCCGGCATTCCGACGACCGCTGTGTTTATCCGTTCGGGCTATCACGTCGGCAACCACGAACTCGGCATGCTGTTAGGCATGCTCGGGCTGGGCATTGCGGTTAGCGAGTTGCCGTGGGGTTTGCTGACCGATCGCTGGGGTGACCGGCGCGTCCTGCTGCTGGGTCTGGGATTGACGGCGGCAGCGCTCGCCGCGATGGCTGCGTTCGTTTCACCTGGCGCCGCGCATGCGCCGGGCGTCGTAGCGCTGGCGGTGGGGTTGTTGCTGGTCGGCGTGCTCGGCGGCAGCGTCAACGGCTCGAGTGGCCGGGCGGTGATGGCGTGGTTCCGGGAAGGTGAGCGCGGCCTTGCGATGAGCATCCGGCAAACGGCAGTGCCCGCGGGCGGGGGCCTCGGGGCGATGGCGTTGCCGGCGCTGGCGGCGTGGCACGGCTTTACGATGGTGTACAGCGTGCTGGCCGGCCTGTGCGCGCTCACGGCTGCGTTCGCATGGCTCTGGTTGCATGAGCCCGAGCCCCCGGCCGCCGAGCGTGCAGCGGGTGCTGCGACTGCCGACGCGTTGCTAGCGGGCGAGCCAGCTAGCTCGCCACTGCTCGACATCGCTATCTGGCGCATGGCGCTGGGAATGGGCGTGCTGTGCGTACCGCAGTTGTCGGTGATTACGTTTGCCACCGTCTTCCTGCATGACTTCAGTCATGCGGGCGTGTTGATCACCAGCGTGACCATGGCGGCGGTGCAGACCGGTGCGGCGGTGATGCGCGTCTGGAGCGGACACTGGACGGACCGTCGGGGCAACCGCCGCGCCTACATGCGTGCGTGCAGCCTGATTATCGCGCTGGCTTTCGCGCCGCTCGCGCTGCTTGTCGCGGGTGTGCCGGCGCCGCATCCGCTGATGGCGGTCGCGTTCGCAGCGATGATCGTGCTGGGCGGCGTCTGTGCGTCGGCATGGCATGGTGTGGCTTATACGGAGCTTGCGACGCTTGCAGGTACCCATCGCGCCGGCACCGCGCTGGCGATCGGCAACACGTGCGTGTTCATGACGATGTTTCTGACGCCCCTCGCGATTCCGCTGGTTCTGTCGGTCGGCTCCTGGCCGGCTGTCTGGGCGATGGGCAGCCTGTGCGCGCTGATTGCGCTGCCGGTCTTTCCGCGCGCCGTGATCGCGAGGTGCGTGGTGCGGGCCGGTGCATGAGCGTGCATTCGTTCCCGCAAGGGCGTCCCTGGCCGAATGGCCATTTCTCATCCGATTCAGAAATCTCCAATTCCTGGTCTTTGCACGCGGTGGTCTGATTAGGCGCGCCTCTCCTGCCGCGGCTCCCAGAGCGACGCGGCGGGCAGGCTTCCTCGCAGTGCGTTCCCTGACGCGCTGCATACCGGCACCGATATGGAGAGAACATGGTCAACCTTCGAGTCGTCCTGGCGGACGACCATCCTTTCGTCCTGATCGGCGTGCGCGCGGCGCTTGAGCTGCACGACGGCATTACCGTCGTGGGGGAGGCCTCCGGTCCCACGTCGCTGATCGCACTGCTTGGTACCACGGCCTGCGACGTGCTCATTACCGATCTGACAATGCCGGAGCCGGGAGCCTTTGGCGAAGACGGTCTGCGTCTCATACGGCGCGTCCGCCGCGAATGGCCTTCGGTGCGTATCGTCGTGCTGACGGGTCTCACGAACGCGGGCATCCTGCGCTCGATCATGGCCGACGGGGTGCCTGGCGTACTCAACAAGATCGAGTCGATGGAAGAACTGGCCGCAGCGGTCCGCGCTGCGGGACTCGGCCGAACCTACGTCAGCAAGTCGATTCGCGACACGCTCGCGCAGGCGGGCACCGGGGCGACCGCCCTCGCATCCGTGCCGCGATTGTCGCCGCGAGAAACCGAAGTGCTCGGTATGTTTATGCGCGGTCTGACGATCAGCGAGATCGCGCGCAAACTCGACCGTAACGTGCGAACCGTCAGCCGGCAAAAGCGCGATGCGATGGCGAAGCTCGGCGTGAACAACGATCCGGGTCTCTTCGCGTTCGTACGCGCACACGGCATGGGTTGAAACCACATTCGATCACGGCGCCAATCGTGAGAGCACAACGAGACTGAAGCCATTTCAGAGCAATCTTATGTCTGTCGGTTAGCAAATACCTGATTCTCGTCATGTCAGGTCGACTGCCCCGCGAAAGGGCCATCGGCGTGCAAGACCTGCGGAGAAGAGATTCATGACTGCCTGTCACGGTGTCGCTGCACAGATATCACCAATACCACCGATACCACCGATACGCGCCCTCATCGCGGACGACCATCCCCTTATCCTGCTTGCGATGGAAAACCTGCTGTCGGGTTTTCCAAACATGGAAATCGTCGGCCGCGCATCGGATTCGAATGAACTCTTTGCCGAGGCGGAACGTGTTGCGTGCGATCTGGTCGTGATGGATCTGCATATGCCAGGCGGCGCACACGGAGACGGAATCGAGGCGGTCGGACGCTTCAGGGCGCGCTTCCCGCAGCTCGCGCTGGTGGTTCTCACCATGGAGTGCGAAGCCGACGCATTGCAGAAGACGGTTGCTTTCGGCGCGAATGCGGTGATCAGCAAACGCGATCGTATTGACCTGATTCACGTTGCGATCGTCACGGCGCTTGCGCGCGAGAGCTATCTCGGTCCGGCGGTGCGAACGCAACTGGCGGACGCATCGCGGGAGCGGCGTCTCGATCAGGTTCGCCAGTTGCTCTCGCGGCGGGAGATGGAGGTATTCACACACTACGCCGCCGGGCTCGGTGTGACGGAAATCGCCGCGCAGCTGGGGCGCAGCGTCAAGACCATCAGCGCGCAGAAATGCACGGCGATGAAAAAGCTCGCACTGCATAGCGATGTCGAACTGTTCCGCTTCGCAGTGGACCACGGCGTGGTAACCGACGCTCTCTCGCAGAACATGCGCTGACCCGGCGCCTCGGCGCCTCGGTCGATATCCAGCCGCGATCGGGGAACCGCGAGACACGGACTGGGCCGGGGCCGCTGGTGGGCCGAGCCGGGACGCGCAATCACACGAGCACAACGGGATGAAAGACACTATTCGCGTCATCATTGCGGACGACCACAGTTGCGTGCTCCGGGGCGTCGGCAGCCTGTTACAGGCGGCGCCGCACATATCGCTGGTCGGCGAGGCGGCCAGTGCGCAGGCGCTAGCCGAACTGCTCGACAGTCGGCCTTGCGACGTGATCGTTTCCGACATCGGCATGACAGGCATGAACGGCGAGGGTACCGCGGCGTTGTTATTGCGCAGGGTGCTGCGTGGCGGGCGCTATCCATCCGTGGTGGTGCTCACGATGATCCATCACGCGCGCACGCTGATGGGGTTGATGCATCTGGGGGTAACGGCGATAGTCGACAAACGCGACGTTGCAGGTTCACTGACCGAGGCAATCGAATGTGCCTTCTCAGGCACGATCTATCTTTCCGGGCATGCATGCAGGGCCTTGAGCGCAGTGGACCGGATGTCGAACGTCAAGGTGGGCGTTCTGAGTGCCCAGGAATGGAAGGTGTTTCAGATGTATGCGCATGGAATGACCATCCGCCAGATTGCGCAGAATCTCGATCGCAGTGGCAAAACCATCAGTACGCAAAAGCGCAGCGCGATGCGCAAGCTCGGGCTTGAAACGGAGATCGAACTCGCTGACTACGCGCGTCAGATCGGTTTGACCTGAGTTGCAGTGTCAGGCGTCCTTGGAAACTCTGGGTAGGTGGGTCAAGGAAGATGGGACGATTTAAGAATGTTCCGATTAGTCAGATCAACGTTGCGCCCCATACTTTGGGTGTGCACAGTGGTAGGAACTGGTGCGTATCTCTATCTCACTTTAATTTAGATATGCGAATGACGTGAGTGGTGATACAACCCCCCTTCAAGACTGCGTTGAGCGGCGCTGTGACTTCATGCCGACATAAATACATGAGGAGGGCAGACGTGCTGAGCCTGGGTAAGCGATTGGCGGCCAAAGCGCTGCGAGCTTGTGCGCCGCTGCGAAGCGAGGTGGGCTGGTGCGAGTCCACAAGACGGGAATTCGCCGGGCAGTTGAAATTCTGGCAATCAATGGAAAGCGTGCCGTACCCGCTTGTCGCGAAGGATCTCGATGGGCGCTACATCGCCGTCAACCGCGCGTACGAGGAATCAACCGGCCTGCCGCGGGAGGCTGTCATCGGGCGAACGAGTCTCGAGGTACAGGCGTGGGGCGCATTGAATAGCAAGAATCTTGACCTCATTACACGGCGGACTTTGGAAAGCGGGCAGTGGCAACAGGTGGAACTGGAGTTCTCGGGGAACGCAGGAGAGGTTCACCGCGGCGTGTTCTGCTCGTGCATGTGCGCCGGGATCGACGGCATGCCGCCGTATATGCTTGGCGCCGTGGTGGATATCTCTGCCGATGTTTCCGCAATATCCACAGAAGTGGTTGTGCGCGATACGGAGCGTCGTCTGTATGAAATGACCCGGTTTTTGCCTGCCGTGGTGTTCCAGCTGCGCCGCGATCCCGATGGCGCGTATTCATTCCTTTGCATTGGCGGCGACAGGCGAAGCCTGCTGGGTGGCGACTTCGGCGCCCTGAGAAACCCTGGCGTCGATTTCAGCTGGGTGCACGCCGAAGACCTGCCGCTCGTTATGGCAGAGCTCGAGCGCTCGGCAGCTTCGGTGGAACCGGCGCACGTCGATTTTCGCGTCGACGGCGGGGCATCCGGCTTCCGCTGGGTGCGCGCGGAACTGGTGCCGCGCAGGGAGCCTGACGGCGCCGTCGTGTGGAGCGGCTATTGCGTCGACGCGAGCGTCGAGCACGCCCGTGCCGAAGAGCTGGCACGTGCGCGCGACTTCGCCGAGGCGGCATCGCGCGCGAAGGACGACTTCCTTGCGATGATGAGTCACGAAATCCGCACACCGATGAACGGCGTACTCGGTTTGCTCGAGGTGCTGGAGCGGACGCCGCTCAATGCGGATCAGGGTGAAATGCTGCGCATGATTCACGAGTCCGCAGGCGCGCTGCTGCAGATTCTCGATGATCTGCTCGACTACTCGAAGATCGAAGCGGGGCGCCTGACGATCGAATCGGAGCCGATCGACGTGCGCGACCTCGTCGATAACGCTGTGGGTTTGCTCGCGGGTCAAGCGCATGAAAAGGGGTTGAAGGTGCGCGTCGATGTCGAACCGGGCATCGCGGCGTCGCTGCGCGGCGACAGCGTGCGGTTGCGTCAGATCCTGTTCAACCTGCTCGGCAATGCAATCAAATTCACGCCGGCCGGCGCGGTTGACGTGCGCGTGGCGCTCGACGGACAGACCGAGGCGGTCCAGACCGTCACCATCTCCGTCGAGGACACCGGCATCGGCATCGAGCCGCACGTCCAGGCACAGCTGTTCGAGCCTTTCGTGCAGGCGGAGTCATCGACCACGCGGCGCTTTGGCGGCACGGGCCTCGGGCTCACGATCTGCCGCAAGCTGGTCGACCTGATGGGCGGCACCATGGAGTTGCAGAGTCAGCCGGGCGAGGGGACGCGCATCGCCATCCGGCTCGCAATGCCTGTCGAGGCGCGGCACCATACCGCTGGCCGGTTGCGTGGCAGCTATGGCGTCGTCGTGACCGGCGATGCGCATGTCGCGCAGGCGCTCGTGCATTTTGGGCAGGCGCTCGGTATCCGGTTGCGCTTCGTATCGCCGGATGTATTGAGGCGCGGCCCCCATGCGGCACTTGCCGGCTCGGATCTGATTTTTGTAGCCGACGGGCTGGAGATACCTACCGAGGCCCTGCAGCTCAGCCGCGTGATCCGTCTGACGGAAAAGCCGAAGATGACGGGTTATCGCGTCGTGGACGAGACTGTCCGTCTAAGCGTGAACCCGATTTCCTGGCGAGGCCTCGGTGCTGCCTGTGCTGCCGCACTGAGCGGCCTGCCCGCCATCCCGGTGCGCACGGTCGGCAAGCTTGAATCAGGTCTGGCCGCGCCGGATCGCGAGCGCGCAATCGCCGGTGGGCGGCTGGTGCTAGTTGCGGAAGATCACCCCGTCAATCAGGAGCTGATCCGCCATCAACTGGCGCTGCTGGGTTTCGCATGCGACGTGGTGAACGATGGCGCGGAGGCGCTCGTCGCGCTCGGCCGCACCCGCTACGGCTTTCTCATCACGGACTGCCATATGCCGAATCTGTCCGGCTACGAGCTCGCGCGTCAGATCCGTGAGCGGGAAAGCGAGCGTGAACGGGAGCGGCACGATGGGGTGCCCCGTCTCCCGATCCTCGGCATCACGGCGAATACGGCGCCGGAGGATCTGCGGCTATGCCGCGAAGCAGGCATGGACGATTGCCTGGTGAAGCCGACGCGCCTTGCAACGTTGCGCGACCACCTGGCCAGGTGGTTCGGCGGCGACAGTGCGCGGCAGCCGGGTGCGCCAGCCCATACCGGCGGCCAACCGACGGCGGGAGCCACGACGGCGTCCACCTCACGCGGTACGTCAGTTGCAGACACTCGCGCATTCGTTCCTGTCGACCTTCGTCATATGGAACGACTCTGGGGCAGCGAATCGACCGTCAAGGGGCTGCTGGCCGCGTTTGTACTGGCGGTCCGGGACGATCTGCGCGCGTTGCCGCCACTGCTTGCGGGCGTCGAAAACGGCAACGTCGATGCCCTGAGGGCGTGGCATCACCGGGTCGCGGGTGCGGCGGGCGTGCTGCAGTATCCGCCGCTGATCGAACTCCTTGAAGCGTACCGTCGCGGCATGAACGACTGGTCCCCCGGGCAACTGCGCGCCGAGGGGCTATCGCTAGTGGCGAAATGCGAAGCGCTGCTCGACGGCATCGAGGAGCAGTCCGCGCTGATGGCATAGCGAGGTAGCGCGCCTGGCAAAGCGCAAATTCGCTACCGGCTGGCACACATCGACGATGTGGAGTTGCTCGACTCAGCCTCGACAGAGGGAAAAACGCGCGGTGAAAGAGAAGTCAGGACGAAAAAAAACGCGGCCGAAGCCGCGTTAAAGGTTTGGAGACATCCTTCGATGAAGGAGTCGCTTCTCGCTTGTAGAAGCGTACATAATCTGCGCGCAAAAATTGAGATCGAATCGCGCAATTAACTCTTGGCATATACGCAAGGATGCTTGAGCGATGGGCCGCGAGGCGGAGAGAAGCGGCGAACGGCAGCGGGGATTTTGCACTAATATGTGACGGCTCCGCGCGAGCGCTGCTGTCGATCGCTTAACGTGCGTTGCCATACCAAGAGACCAGGAGAACAAAATGATTGCGATTCGCAAGCTGAATCTGGCTTTCGTGCTGTGGGCGCTCGCATCAGGGGCGGCATTCGCGGATACCGTCGCGCTGAAGGCGGATCTGGAACCTTCGAGCGAAGTGCCGCCGCGGGTGAGTCACGGGCACGGCGATCTGAACGCCACTTTCGATACGTCGACGAAGTCGCTGCAATGGACTATCACCTACGAGGGCCTGTCGGGTCCGGTGACGATGGCGCATTTTCACGGTCCCGCCCCGGTCGGTCAGAATGCAAAGGTTCAGGTACCGATCGGCAAGGGCGCACTGGCGAGCCCGATCAAGGGATCCGCGACGTTGACCGATCAGCAGGTGACGGATCTGATGGCTGGCCAGTGGTATTTCAACATCCATACCGCGGAAAATCCGAGCGGCGAGATTCGCGGTCAGGTTTTGCCGGCAAACTGACCTGACGGGCCAACCGGCCGGAGGATCACGGCGGACTACTGGATCGGGGAGGCCGTCGGCTGTTCGACCCAGGCGCGCGACACGGATTAGAAGCTGCCGATCATCAGTTCGAGGGCAATCGAACGTAACATGACAGACTGGTTACCGTTCGTGGAGGTTGCCCCGATGAGCTGGCAAAGTGCGTTTGCGTGCTGGTTCCTGCGCAGGCGGTTCTATCCGCAGACACTCAGCACCACGATCAGCGTGGAACATGCCCGCGAGACGACGGCGAAGCGGATCTGGTCGCCTCGCGTACCGCGCGGTTGGGTGTTGCGGGAGCAATATGGCATCGATGATGCGCCGCTGCGCGGTGAATGGCTCGAACCGCTCGCCGCCCCGAAGCGGCCGGCGCCCGCGCGGACCATTCTCTATTTCCATGGCGGCGGCTACTACTTCTGTTCGCCGCGCTCTCATCGTTCGCTGGTATTCGAGCTGGCACGGCGAGCCAATGTCCGTACCTTCTCGCTCGATTACCGCCTTGCACCGGAGCACCGCTTTCCCGCGGCACTCGACGACTCGGTTGCCGCATACCGCCAGCTACTCGCCGCAGGCACGCCCGCTGAATCAATCGTGATCGCGGGGGATTCGGCGGGCGGCGGACTTGCACTGGCCACGCTTGTCGCGTTGCGCGACGCGGGCGATGCCTTGCCCGCGGGTGGCCTGCTGTTCTCGCCATGGACTGATCTCGCCGCGACCGGCGAGACCATTCGCACCAACGACGGTGTCGACCCGATGTTCAGCGGCCCGGCAATCGCCCGCGCCGCCCAGGTCTATCTAGGCGACACGCCCGCCACGCATCCGTACGCATCGCCGCTGTATGCTGGCCTTCACGGTCTGCCGCCGCTTTTCGTGCAGGCGGGTAGCACCGAGGTGCTGCTCGACGATGCGCGCCGCGTGGCGGAGCGCGCGCGTGCAGCTGGCGTGTCAGTCGAGTTCGAGATCTGGCACAACATGCCGCACGCCTGGCAGATCTTTGCACCATTCATTCCCGAGTCCCGCGAGGCACTCGATGGCGCTGCCGCCTTCGTCAATCAGGTTGCGGCGCCGTGTGCGTCTCAGCCGTCGAGCGAAACGTCGATTGCCTTATAGGCGGATTCGACCGCAGGCTGCCCATAGTGGCGCTCGAGCCGACGCACGGTGAAATGGCCGTGCGCCACCTGCTGGAAATGGTCGATGAATACGGTATTGACCATCGCGCCCAGCACGGCGCCGATCGCCGGAATCGACTTCGCCGCGATCTGTTCGCTCACCTGCACCGAGAAGCGCGCTGCGATCGCGTTGAGTAACCGCAGGAGCGCCGCCGAGCCGTGCGCCGTCACGCCCTTTGTGGTGATTTCCGAGGTCGCTCTCGATACCGCCTGAGCCAGTGCGCCGCGCACGATGAAGTAGCCGAGGTCGGCGTCGTCGTCGGCCTTCGACGCGCCGCCCATCCCGAGTACGGTCAGGCACTGCAGTTGTGTATCGACGCTCGACAGGTCCTCGCCTTCGCTGCGCGCGATATCGCAGATCGAACGGAACATCAGCGTGGTCGTCACGGGCAACTCGACTGGCAGCGCAAACAGGCCGAACGCGCCGCCCGCCGCGCCGGTGGTTGCCACGGCGAACTTGTGCAGCAGGTTGCTCGGTTTGTCCGGTGCAGCGATTGCCTCCCCGCCGTTGTTGCGCCCGAGCGTGCGCAACGCAATCTGCAGACACTTGCGCAGTGCCGCCTGGGTGGCGTCATTCACCTTCTCGCTGGCGATGGCCGGCATTTTCGCGAGCAGCTTCTCGAGCGGCGCGCCGACGATGCTCGCCAGCTTCATCGTCAACGCCGGACTTTCGAGTTCGTGTTTCGCGCGGCGCAGCGCTTTCAGATCCTCGGTCGACAGTTCCTGTGCGGCAAGGGGAATGGATTCCATGGAGCTCCATGACTACGGGTCGATCGGTCGATGAATGAGGCGCTAGCGGCGCCGGCTGAGCCAGTTTAGAGCCTTGCTGCGTGGTATGATTCCCTATTCGTTGACGCGTCAACCATTGCGCCTACAAAAATGGCCGTTCATACCGCTGCTCACCATTCGAGTGGGCAAGTCTTACCTTTCCGGGAATCGCTGATGGCGATGCTCGGCGTGTCCTTTGTGACGATGCTGGTCGCGCTTGACCAAACAGTCGTCGGCACCGCGCTGCCGACCATTGTCTCCGAACTCAAAGGCTTCGAGCTTTACGCTTGGGTCGCGACGTCCTATCTGCTCACCTCGGTAATCACGGTGCCAATCTTCGGCCGACTCGGCGACTACTACGGTCGAAAGCCGTTCGTGATCGCGTCGATCGTTGTGTTCACCGCTGCTTCCGTGCTGTGCGGCATGGCGAACAACATGCTGTTTCTCGTGCTCGCGCGCGGGCTGCAGGGGATCGGCGGCGGCATGCTGGTGGGCACCGCGTTCGCGTGCATTCCCGATCTGTTTCCCGATTCCGTGGTTCGTCTGCGCTGGCAGGTACTGATGAGTTCCGCGTTCGGCATCGCGAATGCCGTGGGGCCGTCGCTGGGCGGCTTTCTCACGCAGTACTACGGCTGGCGCTCGGTGTTCTACGTCAATCTGCCGGTCGGCTTGCTGTCGCTGTTTTTCGTGTGGCGCTTCCTGCCGCATCTGCGGCACGTCGAACACGAAGGCAAGATGAAGCTCGACTGGCCAGGTGCCCTGCTGATCGCGGTGTCGCTCGGCTGTCTGCAACTGTTCGTCGAAAGGCTGCCGAAGCATGGCGTGAGTGTTTTAGCGCTGGGCCTGCTGGGTGTCAGCGTGGCGTCGGCCTGGGCGCTGTGGAACTGGGAGAAACGCTTCCCGCAGCCGATTCTTCCCGTCGACATGTTCCGCAACAAAAGCCTTGCCGCGCTGTTCACGCTGGCCGTGCTCGGCGGTTTCACGATGTTCTCGCTACTCTTCTATGCGCCGCTGTTGTTTCAGGGCGGCTTCGGCATGGCGCCGAAAGAAGCGGGGCTCGTCATTACGCCGCTCGTCGTGTTCATCACGATCGGCAGCATCGCCAATGGCCGGCTCGTGTCGCGGCTGCGCAATCCGAATCTGATGCTGTACGTCGGCTTTTCGCTGCTCGCGGTGGCCTGTCTCGGCGTGGTCATCGCGACCCGCTCGATGCCGCGCGGGCTCCTGATGACGTTCATGATCCTCGGTGGTCTCGGTCTCGGTTTCGTCATGCCGAACCTGACCATCTTCGCGCAGCAGACCGCTGGCCGAGAACATCTCGGCATCGCGACCGCGCTGTTGCAATCGCTGCGGATGATCGGCGGGATGATCGGGACGGCGCTCACCGGCACGCTGATCGGCCATATGTACGCGAGCGGCGTGCGCAGCGCGCTCGAGCGCGCGAGTGCGACGCAGTGGTTCGTCGATCTGAGCGACCCGCAGATCCTGATCAATCGCGACGCCCAGTCGACGCTGGTCAGCCAGTTGTCCCACACCGGTCACGACGGCGCACTGCTGCTCGAAGCGGCGCGCGAGGCGCTGGTTGCGTCGATTCACATGGGCCTTGCGCTTGCAGCAGTGGTGGCGGTCGTCTCGGTCTGGCAAAGCCGTCGTGTACCGCCCATCAAGCTGCAGCGCCGCATCGAGCCGGTTGTGCACGCCGACTGACTTTTCGACCTTCGTATCATCGACACATCATGGAAGAACAGGACCGCGTCGCCATCGTTCAGCAATTCGGCCGCACATACCGGGCGTTCATGTCGGCGTTCGAGGCGCAGGTCGGCCATCCGATGCCACGGTGGCGCATTTTGCTGGCCCTGTACGGGCAAAGCGGGGAGATGTCGCAAAAGAGGCTGGTGGAGCGTCTGCGTGTCGACCCGGGCGCGCTGACACGGCAGCTGAAAACGCTCGAAGGGATGGGATGGATTGCGCGCAGCATGGACGAGCGCGACAACCGCATCACTAACGTCAAGCTGACCGAGGAAGGCCGCGCGGCAATCGAGGCGAGTATGCCGCGCCGCAACGCGTTCCTGCACGAGACCATGGCGAGCCTGCCGGATGACGCACTCGCTGCCCTGTCCAGCGCGTTGACGATGCTCGAAGCGCGCATCGGGGAAGTGGCCGCCACGCTGCCTGCCAAACTGCTGGAAAGCGTGACACGCTAGAAGAAAACGCCGGGCAGTCCCGGCGTTTTGTTCAGGTGCGCGATGCGCCCGAAACCGCGTCAGAAGAATGTCTCGATGACTTCGGTGACGCGATACGACGGATCGAGCACCAGCAGCTGACGCCATTTGTCGAACGTCAGGCACGGATGCGAGATATCGAACGCGATCATGTCGCCGACCTTCAGGTCCGCCCCAGCGGGGATTCGCAGATACGCGTGCTGATCCATCAAGCCGAAGATTTCCCAGCCTTCGCTCGCAGCGATGTCGCGCGGTGCTTCGGTGCCCGGGCGGTAGTGCCTGGCCGGTTCCGGCATGCCGGCATCGAAGGCTGAATCGCGCTTGCCGAGACCGATGATCGCGCGGTCCGGCTCGGGAATCGACTGCACGTAGGCCCACAGTTGCAGTGCTGGCAGTAACCCTTCGCCCATTTTCTTTGCGACGGGGTTGCGGGCGAAGATCTCCGTCTGCGCTTTCTTGTAGATGCCGACGTCGTGCGTCAGATAGCAGCCGGGGCGCAGCACGATTTCGACCTCGCCTGCCTTCGTCGCCTTCGCGAATTCTTCCGCGACCACGTCGTACCAGGCCGAGCCCGCGCCAGACAGGATCGCCGGCGTGCGAGCGAAACGGCCCTCGCTTGCGAGCGTGCGCGTGATGTCGACCGCGCCGCGCAGAAATTCGCGGACTTCACCTTCCTCTTTCAACACGCCTTCGTAGAGTTCGACGCCGGCAAGCTTCAACGCCTCGGGATAGCGTGCGATTGCTTCGAGCACCGCATTGCGTTGCGCGTTGTCACGCACGCCGGTGCGGCCGCCCGGCACGCCGAGTTCGAGCAGCACCTGCAACTCCTTGCGCACCGAGCCGAAGAATTCGCCCAGTTGCTCGACGCCTTCCGCCGAATCCACGAGGCAGAAGAACTCGAACTCCGGGTCGCTCAGCAGTTCGGCGACCATCAGCATGTTGCGCCGACCGACCAGCTGGTTTGCCATCAGCACGCGCTTGACGCCGCCGTGATAAGCCGCGCGTACCTGATGCGCGGTGGCAAGGGTGATGCCCCAGGCCCCCGTTTCCAGCTGACGGCGGAACAGTTGCGGCGCCATCGTCGTCTTGCCGTGCGGCGCGAGTTTGACGCCGTATTCCGCGACGAACGCCTGCATCCATTTCAGGTTGTGCTCGATGCGATCGGCATACAGCACGGCAGCCGGCAGGCTCACGTCTTCATTCAGCAGATTCCACTCAAGGCGTGCGGCGTCCGTTAGCTGGATACTGGCGCCCGGAACCATGCCCAAGCCCTTGCTATAAGGATCAATCGTTGCGCCCTGATAGTTTGTAACTTTCATGTACTTCCACTCCATCGTCCAGTTAAATCGAATCGAAGTTGACTTTCCTATGTTACAGAAAGTAGGATGTTTCAAGAAATGTTATTTAATACCAAGCTGGATCCCAGCCCGGTAGTCATCGGGGGGCTTCCAGGTCGTTCCCCGGCCGTTCCCGGTTTTGCCACGGAACATGCGATATAACGGCACCGTTTGCCGTTCACACAGTTCTTCATGAATTCCACTGCCGAACCGCTCACTTTCGATATCGTCGCCCGCATTGCCGAGTGCGCGCCGGAGTTGCGTTCGGCGGAGCGGAAGGTGGCGGCGTTGATCCTCGACGATCTGACCGGCGCGTCGCGCGCGAGCATCGGGGCGCTGGCCCAGCAGGCTGGCGTCAGCATCGCGACGGTCACGCGCTTTGCAAAGGCGGTCGGTTGCCGTGACGTCCGTGAACTGAAGTTGCGCCTTGCCCAGGCCGCAGCGGTCGGGCAGCGCTTCCTGCAACCCGGCAAGCCCGCGGATGCGCCCGAACCGCTCGCCACCCGCGTTTTCGATGAACTGCAGATGGCCCTCGCGCATAACCATCAACTGCTCTGCCAGGCACCGGTCGCCGGAGCCGCAGCCGTGCTGCGCGACGCGCGGATGATCTATGTGTTCGGCATGGGCGGCGGCTCCACCGCGCTCGCGGATGAAATGCGTTTTCGCCTCGTGCGTCTGGGCCGTCCGGTGGCGAGCTATCAGGATAGTTTGCTGCAGCGCATGGTGGCGAGCACGGTGTCGCGCGACTCCGTGGTGCTCGCGCTGTCGACCACCGGACGCGTGCCGGAGATGGTGGAGAACTGCCGCATCGCGCGCGGCTACGGTGCGACGCTGATTGCGCTGACTGCACCCGCTTCACCGCTCGCGAAGCTGGCCGACTGGGTGATTCCGATCGTCGCCTTCGAAACCGATTTCATCTACAAGCCGTCGTCGTCGCGTTACGCGATGATGATGGCGCTCGATGTGCTTGTTACCGAGCTTGCCGTCAGTCAGGGCGACGAGAGCCGCGAACTGCTGCGCCGCATGAAACACGCGCTCGACACCCACCGTGGTGGCGGCGAACGACAACCGCTAGGAGATTGATCCATGCATTCGCATCCCGAAGCCGCCGATACGCTGATCGTCGGCGCGCAGCTTTACGATGGCACGGGCGCGCCGCCGGTCGAGCGTGACGTCGCGGTGCGCGACGGCAAGATCGTCGCGATCGGCAACCTGTCGAACTGGCTGGCCGAAGAGGTGATCGAGGCGAACGGCCGCGCGCTTGCGCCGGGTTTCATCGATGTCCACACGCACGACGACACCCATGTGATCCGCTCGCCGCAAATGCTGCCGAAGATCACGCAGGGCGTGACGACGGTGATCGTCGGCAATTGCGGGATCAGCGCTTCGCCGGTGGCGCTCAAGGGCGATCCACCCGATCCGATGAACCTGCTTGGCGAGCGCGACGCGTTCAGGTATCCGACGTTCGCGGCGTATGTGGAAGCGGTGAACGCGGCGCGGCCGGCGGTGAACGTTGCCGCGCTGATCGGGCATACGGCGCTGCGCAACAACCACATGGACCGGCTGGACCGCGCTGCGACGTCGACGGAAATCGACGGTATGCGTGTGCAGCTTGAAGAGGCGCTGTCGAATGGCGCGCTTGGGCTGAGCAGCGGGCTTGCGTACGGCTCGGCGTATGCGTCGCCGACAGAGGAAGTGATGGCGCTGGCGGAACCGCTGGCTTTGGCCGGTGCGCTATACACGACGCACATGCGTACCGAGTTCGACGCGATTCTCGATGCGATGGACGAGGCTTATCGCGTTGGCCGGCATGCTCGCGTGCCGGTGATCATCTCGCATCTGAAATGCGCGGGGCCGTCGAACTGGGGGCGCAGCGCCGAGGTGCTGGATTCGCTTGAGGGTGCGCGTCGTTTGCAGCCGATCGGCTGCGATTGCTATCCGTACAACCGCAGTTCGTCGACACTCGACGTGAAGCAGGTGACGGGCGACATCGACATCACGATCACCTGGTCCGAGCCGCATCCGGAGATGGCGGGCATGCTGGTGAAGGACATCGCGGCAGAGTGGGGCGTAACGCAGCAGGAGGCGGGCAAGCGGTTGCAACCGGCGGGCGCGGTGTATCACAACATGTCGGAGGACGACGTGCGGCGCATCCTGTCGCACCCGGCGACGATGGTCGGCTCGGATGGCCTGCCGAACGATCCGTTGCCGCATCCGCGCTTGTGGGGTGCGTTTCCGCGCGTGCTTGGGCACTATGCACGCGATGCGGGCCTGATTCCGCTGGAAGAGGCCGTGCGCAAGATGACGGGGTTGTCAGCGCGGCGCTTCGGGCTAACACAGCGCGGCGAAGTGCATGTGGGTTATCACGCCGATCTGGTGCTGTTCGATCCGGCGCGGGTGCGCGACGCAGCGACCTTCGAGAAGCCCCAGCAAGCGGCGGAAGGTATCGATGCGGTGTGGGTGAATGGCGTGCTGTCGTACCGTGACGGGCAGCCGACTGGCGAGCGCGCCGGGCATTTCGTTGCGCGCGGGGCAGCATCGCGAGGCGACGCGCACGGAGCGTTCTGATTTTTCTGCTTTTGTTTTTGTTGACTGTCGTGCGTTGACGGTCTGGGTTGAATTTCGAGGAGTGAACTGATGAAGCGATATGGCGTAGAAGGTGGTAAGGGTACTGGCGGGCAGCATATGCCTTTTGCACGTGCCGTCGAAGCGGATGGCTGGCTGTTCGTGTCTGGTCAGACGCCGATGGAAAACGGCGAAGTGATTAACGGTGGCATTGTTGAGCAATCGCACAAGGCGATTCAGAATGTGTTCGCTATCCTCAAGGAAGCAGGGTATGGGGCTGAGCACGTCGTTCGATGCGGTGTCTGGCTCGATGATCCTCGCGATTTTGCTTCCTTCAATAAGGTTTTTCGGGAGTACTTTGGGGAGAATCCGCCTGCGCGGGCTTGTGTTGTTTCCAGTATGGTGATTGATTGCAAGGTTGAGGTTGATTGCGTGGCGTATAAGGTGCCGGCTGGCAAAGCTTGATTTTTTGTTTTTTGCGTTGCCGTCCCTTGATTTGCATTTGGTGCAAATCAAGGGACGGCAAAAAACCAGAACCTTATTGCCGCGCAGTGCGCAAATTATCCGGCATAGGCAAATTAAAGTTAGTCCGAAACGGATTGATATCAAGCCCCCCGCGGCGCGTATACCGCGCATAAACCGCGAGCTTCACAGGCTGACATGCCTTCAAGACATCGACAAAAATCCTCTCCACACACTGCTCATGAAACCCGGTGTGATTCCGATAGGAAATAATGTACCGCAGCAGTCCTGCCTGATCGATCTGCGGCCCGACGTAATGAATCTGCACGCTGCCCCAATCGGGCTGCCCGGTCACCGGGCAATTCGACTTGAGGAGATTGGAGAACAGGGTCTCTTCAACCGGAGCCTCATCGAACGCCGCGGTCAAAAGAGAAGGATCAGGGTGATAAACATCCGTATCGAGATCGAGCCGGTCCAGTGACAACCCGTCAAACTCCTCGAGCGCCAACTTGCCAAACTCGGCCGGCGGTGCGAGATGCACGGAAACACTCGCCCCGCTCGCAGCGGAAACGTCGCGCTTGATGGTCTCCCGCACGACATCGATCGATTCAAACGGAGTCTGCGCGAACGACCCAAGATAAAGCTTGAACGACTTGGACTCGACGATATTCGGTGAATCCGCAGGCACAAAAAAAGTCGCCACGGCAATCTGCGGCTTGCCCCGCGCGTTCAGCCACGAAAGCTCGTAAGCATTCCAGATGTCAGTGCCAAAAAACGGCAGCCGCGCTCCGATGCCGATCGCCTCGCGCGCATTGCTGCGTGCGATCGGAAAGAGCAGTGACGCGTCGTACTGTTCGGTGTAAGCGGCGGGTTTGCCAAGCGGCGATTGTTCGGGTGTCATGATGCGTTCACGATGCCACTTACGACGTGCCCGGTCGCCGTAACGACACGGGCCGATTCGCAGTGGCGAATTTGGTCGTCGAAGAAAAAGTCCGGTTCGAACTCGCGCAGGAAATCTCCCTTGTCGAGTCCGCCGAGGAACATCGCTTCGTCGATTTCGATGTTCCAGGCCATCAGTGTCCTGATCGCCCGCTCGTGCGCCGGTGCCGATCGCGCGGTGACCAGCGCGGTCCGGATGTGCATCGGGGCGGCTTCGTCCGCGAGCTTCTGCAGACGGTGCAGCGCTTCGAGCAGCGGCTTTAACGGACCGTCGGCAAGCGGCAGATGCTTGTTGTCGGTCTCGTGACCGACGAATGCACCCAGGCCTTCCTGCTGAAAAATGCGTTCGGCTTCGTCGGAAAACAGCACGGCGTCGCCGTCGAAGGCAATGCGGATTTCGTCCGGATACTTGCTCGCCATTTTCGCCGATTCCGGCAACACGCGCGCGGCGGGAAACCCGGCCGCCAATGCGTCGCGCACGTCTTCCTGGTTGGCGGACAAAAACAGCGCCGCGTTCAGCGGCTTCAGGTAGCTGAACGGCGCACGTCCCCGAGTGAACACGCCGCGCTCGATTGCGAGGCCATGCTCGCGGCAGGAACTGAACGCGCGCAACCCACTGATCGGATCGCTGCGCGACAGGATCACGACTTCCACGCGATGCGCGCCCGCGTTCAGCGCGAGCAGCTTGCGGATCAGCGCAAACGCGACGCCCGGGCGCGCCGGCACATTCAGGCGCTCGCGCTGCAAGGCTTCGTACGCCTGCAGGTCGCCTGTTTCATACACGCGGTTTTCTTCCTCGAAGTCGAACAGCGCGCGCGATGAGATCGCCACGACCAGCTTGTCTTCAAGCGAAAAAGCCATAGGTTCAGTCCGGACGCGTCAGGCGAGGAACAGCCGGTAGACCGGATTCGCGCTTTCTTCCCAGTACGGATAGCCGAGCGTCGTGAGAAAGCGGGCGAATTCGCCGTCTTCCGTGCCGGGCACCTGAATGCCGACCAGGATCGAGCTGTAGTCCGCGCCCTGGTTGCGGTAGTGGAACAGGCTGATATTCCAGTCCGGCGCCATCGACGACAGGAACTTCATCAGCGCGCCCGGCCGCTCCGGGAATTCGAAGCGGAACAGCCGCTCGTCGTGCGCGAGCGGCGAACGGCCCCCCACCATGTAGCGGATGTGCTGCTTCGACAGTTCGTCGTTCGTCAGGTCGACAGTGGCGAAGCCGTGCGCCTCGAACGCCTTCGCGATCTCCGCCGATTCGCCGCGATTGCGGATCTGTACGCCCACAAAGATGTGCGCCGAACGCGCATCGGCGATCCGGTAGTTGAATTCGGTGACGCTGCGGGTGCCGACCACATCGCAGAAGCGCCTGAAGCTGCCGCGCTCTTCGGGGATCGTCACGGCGAACACCGCTTCGCGGGCCTCGCCCACTTCGGCACGCTCGGCGACAAAGCGCATCCGGTCGAAATTCATGTTCGCGCCCGAGGTGACCGCGATCAGCGTCTGGTTTTCGATCCCTTCGCGTTCCGTGTACTGCTTGGCGCCCGCCACCGCCAGCGCGCCCGCCGGTTCGAGCACGCTGCGGGTGTCCTGGAAGACGTCCTTGATCGCGGCGCACAGGGCGTCGGTATTCACCAGCAGCACTTCGTCGAGATACGCGCGGCACAGGCGGAAGGTTTCCTCGCCGACCAGCTTCACCGCGGTGCCGTCCGAAAAGAGGCCCACCTCGGTCAGCGCGATGCGCTCCCCGGCTTTCAGCGACTGCGCCATCGCGCAGGAATCCTCGGTCTGCACGCCGATCACCCTGATCTCGGGCCGCACCGCCTTGACGTAAGCGGCCACGCCCGCCGCGAAGCCGCCGCCGCCGATCGGCACGAAGATCGCGTGGATCGGGCCCTGATGCTGGCTCAGGATTTCCATCGCCACGGTGCCCTGGCCGGCGATCACGTACGGATCGTCGAACGGGTGGACGAAGGCGAGGCCGCGCTCCTCCTGAAGCTTCACGGCATGCGCGTAGGCGTCGCTATACGATTCGCCGGCCTGCACGACTTCGACCGTCGGGCCGCCGTGGGCGCGCACCGCGTCGACCTTCACCTGCGGCGTCGTCACCGGCACCACGATGATCGCCTTCACGCCAAGCCGTGCCGCCGACAGCGCCACACCCTGCGCATGGTTGCCCGCCGACGCGGTGATCACGCCGCGCTGCAGCGCGTCGGCCGGCAGATTCACCATCTTGTTGTAGGCGCCGCGCAGCTTGAACGAGAAAACCGGCTGATTGTCCTCGCGCTTCAGGTACACCGGATTGCGTAGCCGCGCCGACAGATTCGGAGCATGTTCGAGCTCCGTCTCGCGAGCCACGTCATAGACGCGGGCGGTCAGGGTTTTCTTGAGGTAGTCGTGGGAGGCCATGCGGGAGGCGCACGAAGCGCTTTGCGGGACGGAAAAGGTTAATGATAGCGCCAACCGCCTCCGCTCTGGCCGCAGCCATACCTTTGCAGCGCCTTTGCCCGGCTTTTGCCTGTTCGTTTGGCCGACCGTCCGGTTGGCTTTCGCGTCTACGAAATGGATGGTCCGTACCAGTGCTTTATCCGTCGGGAGGGCGGTTGCAGCGCGATCCGACCTCCGGCGCGCACCCGGATCATGCGTTAGAATCCCATTTTGGAACAAGGATCGGAAGATGCACTGGCAGCCCCGGATCGACCATTTGATGCCCGCACCGCGTGAGTCCCGTCCCGCGGCGCAGCGGCACGTCCGGCATGCACGATCGTGTAGCTGCTGAGCGCCGCGAGGCAGCCGATGTGTGTCGCCCGTCGTTCGTGCTTCGCTCACCAACAAAATTTCCAGAATTGCGCCCCACGCGCACCGTCGGCAGGCGCCTCACCTTTGAGCGCGCTTCGCTGACCCACCGAGTCGTCCAAACATGAACGCACCTCAAGTCTTCGATCCGCACGGCGCCGCCGCCGCGGTGTCCCTCGATCTCGAACCGCGCCTGCGCGAAATTCCCTATAACTACACGTCGTTTTCCGATCGCGAAATCGTCATCCGCCTGCTCGGCGACGAAGCGTGGGCCGCGCTGGCCGAACTGCGCGCCGAGCGCCGCACCGGCCGCTCGGCACGGATGCTTTACGAAGTGCTCGGCGATATCTGGGTCGTGCGCCGCAATCCGTACCTGCAGGACGACCTGCTCGACAATCCGAAGCGCCGCGCGCTGCTGATCGAGGCACTCAACCACCGTCTGGCGGAGATCGAGAAGCGCCGCCGCGCCGATCTCGTCGAGCATGGCGACGAAGCCGGCGTGGATCGGGCGGCGAGAGTCGAGACGCTGGTCGCCGCGGCGCGCCGCGCGGTTGCGGATTTCGCCAGCGAGTTCGACAAGACCGCCGACCTGCGCCGCCGCGCGACGAAGGTGCTGGGCCGCCGGACACAAAAGGACAACATCCGTTTCGATGGGCTGTCGCGTGTCTCGCATGTCACGGATGCGACCGACTGGCGTGTCGAGTACCCGTTCGTCGTGCTGACACCGGATACCGAGGCTGAGATCGCCGGCCTGATCAAGGCCTGCTTCGAACTCGGACTGACGGTGATTCCGCGCGGCGGCGGCACGGGCTATACGGGGGGTGCTGTGCCGCTCACGCCGTTCGCGGCCGTCATCAACACCGAAAAGCTCGAACAGCTCGGCGCGGTCGAACTCACGGAACTGCCGGGCGTCCCGCGCAAGGTGGCGACGATTTTCTCAGGCGCGGGCGTTGTTACGCGGCGCGTCACGGAAGCGGCCGAACAGGCCGGCTATGTGTTCGCGGTCGACCCGACTTCGCTCGACGCATCCTGCATCGGCGGTAACGTCGCGATGAATGCAGGCGGCAAGAAGGCTGTGCTGTGGGGCACCGCGCTCGATAACCTCGCCTGGTGGCGCATGGTCGACCCGGAAGGGAACTGGCTCGAAGTCACGCGCCTCGACCACAACATGGGCAAGATTCACGATATTCCGGTCGCGCGCTTCGAACTGAAGTGGTTTGACGGCGAGTACGCGCCGGGCGAAAAGCTCCTGCGCACGGAATGGCTCGACATCGAGGGCAAGCGCTTCCGCAAGGAAGGTCTCGGCAAGGACGTCACGGATAAATTCCTGGCCGGCCTGCCCGGTATCCAGAAGGAAGGCTGCGACGGCCTCATCACGTCCGCGCGCTGGGTGCTGCACAAAATGCCGGCTCACACGCGTACCGTTTGCCTCGAATTTTTCGGCCAGGCGCGCGATGCGATTCCGAGCATCGTCGAAATCAAGGACTACCTGTTCGAAACGTCGAAGCAGGGCGGCGCGATTCTCGCGGGCCTCGAACACCTCGACGAGCGCTATCTGCGCGCGGTCGGCTACGCGACCAAGTCGAAGCGCAATGCGTTTCCGAAGATGGTGCTGATCGGCGACATCGTCGGTAACGATGCGGATGCGGTTGCGCACGCGACGTCCGAAGTCGTGCGCATGGCCAACGGCAAGAGCGGCGAAGGCTTCGTTGCCGTCAGCGCCGAGGCGCGCAAGCGCTTCTGGCTCGACCGCAGCCGCACCGCTGCGATCGCGAAGCACACTAACGCGTTCAAGATCAACGAAGACGTCGTGATTCCGCTCAACCGGATGGGCGAATACACGGATGGCATCGAGCGCATCAACATCGAGCTGTCGATCAAGAACAAGCTGCAGTTGATCGACGCGCTCGAAGCGTTCTTCAAGGGCGGCAAGCTGCCGCTCGGCAAGAGCGACGACGCAAATGAAATCCCGAGCGCGGAGCTCCTCGAAGATCGCGTGCAGCAGGCGCTCGATCTGCTGAAAAACGTGCGCGCGCGCTGGGAATTCCTGCGCGACAAGCTGGATCTGTCGCTGCGCGAGGCGCAGCATTATCTGGTCCAGCTCGGCTACGAGGCGCTCGCGGAGAAATTCGCGGACCGCGTCGATGCGCAGCCGGAAGCAACGGTTTTCCACGTGACGCAGGACCGTACGGTGCGGGTGTCGTGGAAGCAGGAGATTCGCGCCGAGCTTCGGCTGATCTTCAACGGCGGCGAATTCAAGCTGATCCTCGACGAGGCGCAGGCGATCCACAAGCAGGTGCTGCGTGGCCGCGTGTTCGTCGCGTTGCACATGCACGCGGGCGACGGCAATGTTCACACGAACATCCCCGTCAACTCCGACAACTACGAGATGCTGCAGGACGCTCACACGGCGGTCGCGCGCATCATGAAGCTCGCGCGCTCGCTCGACGGGGTGATTTCCGGCGAGCACGGCATCGGCATCACGAAGCTCGAGTTCCTGACCGAGGAAGAAATCGCTGAATTCCGTGCGTACAAGCAGCGCGTCGACCCGCAAGGGCGCTTCAATGCAGGCAAGCTGCTCGCGGGCGCCGATCTGCGCAATGCGTACACGCCGAGCTTTGGGCTGATGGGTTACGAATCGCTCATCATGCAGCAGTCCGATATCGGCGCTATCGCCGATTCGGTGAAAGACTGTCTGCGCTGCGGCAAGTGCAAGCCGGTGTGCGCCACCCACGTGCCGCGCGCGAACCTGCTGTACAGCCCGCGCAACAAGATTCTCGCCACGTCGCTGCTGGTCGAGGCGTTTCTGTACGAAGAACAGACGCGCCGCGGTGTATCGATCAAGCACTGGGACGAATTCAACGATGTCGCCGACCACTGCACGGTCTGTCACAAGTGCGTGACGCCGTGTCCGGTGAAGATCGACTTCGGCGATGTCACGATGAACATGCGCAACCTGCTGCGCAAAATGGGCAAGAAGAAGTTCAATCCGGGCAACGCGGCCGGCATGTTCTTCCTCAATGCGACCAATCCGCAGACCATCAACCTTGCGCGCACCGCGATGATGGGCGTGGGCTACAAGGTGCAACGCCTCGGCAATGACGTGCTGAAGAAGTTCGCGAAGAAGCAGACGGCCCACCCACCCGCGACCACCGGCAAGCCGCCGGTTGTCGAGCAGGTGATCCACTTCATGAACAAGAAGATGCCGGGCAATCTGCCGAAGAAGACGGCGCGCGCACTGCTCGACATCGAAGACAACAAGATCGTGCCGATCATCCGCAACCCGAAGACGACCACGTCCGATTCGGAAGCGGTGTTCTACTTCCCGGGCTGCGGCTCGGAGCGTCTCTTCTCGCAGGTCGGTCTCGCGACACAGGCAATGCTCTGGGAGGCAGGCGTGCAAACCGTGCTGCCGCCGGGCTATCTGTGCTGTGGTTATCCGCAGCGCGGTTCGGGGCAATTCGACAAGGCCGAGAAGATCGTTACGGATAACCGCGTGCTGTTCCATCGCGTGGCGAACACGCTGAATTACCTCGACATCAAGACGGTCGTGGTGTCGTGCGGCACGTGTTACGACCAGCTCGCCGGCTACGAATTCGAAAAGATTTTCCCGGGCTGCCGGATCATCGATATCCACGAATTTCTGCTTGAGAAGGGCATGAAGCTGGAAGGCGTGAGTGGGACGCGCTACATGTATCACGACCCCTGCCACACGCCGATCAAGACGATGGACCCGGTGAAGCTCGTCAACGAGCTGATGGGCGCGGAGCACGACGGCTACCGGATCGAGAAGAATGATCGCTGCTGTGGCGAATCGGGCACGCTTGCGGTGACGCGTCCGGACATCTCGACTCAGGTCCGCTTCCGCAAGGAAGAGGAGATACGTAAGGGCGCAGCGAAGCTGCGCGGTATCCCGCTCGTTGCAGAGGCCCGCGCGAATGCCATCAATCCGGCGAATGCGTCTGCGGGTGCCGCTGGTGCGCCCGATGGCCTGGCGATGAAGGCGGGCGATGGTTCCCGGCCCAATGGCGCGGGCGGTGCGAACGGCGCACCGGTCGTCAAGATCCTGACGAGCTGCCCATCCTGCCTGCAAGGCCTGTCGCGCTACAACGAAGACGCGGGCACCGAAGCCGATTACATCGTCGTCGAAATGGCGCGTCATGTGCTGGGCGAGGACTGGATGGCCGATTACGTCCAGCGTGCGAACAATGGCGGAATCGAGCGCGTGCTGGTTTAATGGCACGGCCGACGTATCCATTCGGGGATGATGATGGGTTGTGTATTTTGCCGTGAGGATGGCGGTGATGTGCTCTGGCAGGATGACACACTGCGTGTCGTCCTCGCCGACGAACACGATTACCCGGGCTTTTGCCGGGTGATCTGGAACGCGCACGTCGCCGAGTTTTCGGATCTCGCCGCGGGCGAGCGCGACCGCGTGATGCGGGTCGTCTACGCAGTAGAGCGAGCGATGCGGCGCGTGATGCAACCGGTCAAGGTGAATCTCGCGAGTCTTGGCAACCAGGTGCCGCACGTGCATTGGCACGTGATTCCGCGTTTTTCCAACGACGCCCATTTCCCGCTGCCGATCTGGGCACCCCGTCAACGCACGGTGTCCGAGGTGCTGCTGTCTTCGCGCCGCGCGCAGGCAACGCTACTGCGCGAAGCGGTGCGCAACGAAATAGAACAGGCTTTGGCCTGAGGTCATCATGAGCGGACTTACTCCCGAGACGCCGGTCCCGACCGGCGTGGTCGTCCACGCGCTGTCGCGCGTGCTCGAACTTCAATATGCCGACGGCAACAGCTACCGCGTGCCGTTCGAATTGCTGCGCGTCTATTCGCCATCTGCCGAAGTGCGCGGGCACGGTCCAGGTCAGGAAACGCTGCAGACCGGCAAGCGGGACGTGACGATCGTGTCGCTGGAAGGCGTGGGTAACTACGCGCTGCAGCCGACCTTCTCTGATGGCCATTCGACCGGCCTTTACTCCTGGGATCTGCTGTACGACATCGCCATCCATCAGGATGAACTCTGGCGCGAGTATCTCGACAAACTTAAGGCGGCAGGCGTCGATCGCGACGCGCCGATGTCTGCCTCCGGCGCGGCGCACCGCGACGGGCACGGACATTGCCACTGAATCTGCATTCCACTGGTACGATGCGGCCCTGACTGCCGCGACATTGCGGCGCAACAAAGAATACGCGAAAGGACGAGCGCGATGAGCAAAACCCACTTCGGCTTTCAGACAGTCGACGAACAGGAAAAAGCGAAGAAGGTGGCGGGTGTGTTCCACTCTGTCGCCACCAACTACGACCTGATGAACGATCTGATGTCGGGCGGGTTGCACCGGGCGTGGAAGATTTTCACGATCGCCCAGGCGAATGTGCGTCCGGGCTTCAAGGTGCTCGACATCGCAGGCGGCACGGGCGACCTGTCGAAAGCCTTCGCGAAGCAAGCCGGCCCGACGGGCGAGGTCTGGCATACCGACATCAACGAATCCATGCTGCGTGTGGGCCGCGATCGTCTGATCGACAAGGGCATCATCACGCCCGCACTCCTGTGCGACGCCGAAAAGATCCCGTTCCCGGACAACTACTTCGATGTGGTGACCGTCGCCTTCGGCCTGCGCAACATGACGCACAAGGACATCGCGCTGGCGGAAATGCGCCGTGTGCTGAAGCCCGCCGGGCGGCTCCTGGTGCTCGAGTTCTCGAAAGTGTGGGACCCACTTAAGAAGGCTTACGACGTATATTCATTCAAGGTGCTGCCATGGCTTGGTGACCACTTTGCGAAGGACGCCGAAAGCTACCGCTATCTGGCCGAATCGATCCGCATGCACCCGGACCAGGAAACTTTAAAAACGATGATGGAAAAAGCTGGCCTCGATGGCGTCAAATATTACAATTTGTCAGCTGGTGTGGTAGCTTTACATGTGGGGACGAAATACTAGCGTCCTAAATTATTGTTTTTAAAGGAAAGTGCAAAATGTCCGATTCAAGTTTGTTATCTTCCCGTAAGAATTCGAGGTCATGGGCAAGGAGAATCGGACTGTTAGCCATGGTCGGCCTGATCATGGCGGGCACGCTCGCTTCTCTTGATGCGGAAGCGCGCCGCATGGGCGGTGGCCGAAGCTTTGGTCGGCAGTCAACTACGGCGCAACGTCAAACGACGCCGCCTGCCCAACCCGCACAACCCACCCAGCAATCCGCGCAGCCTGCGCAGCCGAAGCCGACGCCGGCCGCCGCGCCCACGCCTGCTCCCGCGCGTTCGCGCTGGCTCGGACCGATCGCGGGCCTCGCTGCCGGTCTCGGTATTGCGGCGTTGCTTTCGCATTTCGGCCTTGGCGAAGCGTTCGCCGGCGCGATGGCCAACTTCATCGTGATTGCGCTGATTGCCATGGTGGTGATCTGGCTGATCCGCAAGTTCGTCGCGCGCAGGCGCAACGCCGGCATGCCGGCGTACGCAGGCAGCGCCGGTTCGCCGACGCTCAACGCGGGCGGCACCGGCTACTCTCAGGAGCCGAGTTTCACGGCGCCGCCGTCGGGCCCGTATCTCGCTCCGCAGGGTAATCCGCTGACCACGCCGGACATCGCCGCGGCGCCAGCCGTGCCCGCGAACTTCGACGCGGAAGCCTTCGTGCGCAACGCGAAGGTTTACTTCGTGCGTCTGCAGGCCGCCTGGGACGTCGGCAACATGGAGGACATCCGCGAATTCACCACGCCGGAAATGTTCGCCGAGGTAAAGGTGGACCTCTCTTCGCGCGGTGCAGAGGAGAACCAGACGGACGTCGTGCAACTGAACGCCGAACTGCTGGGCGTCGAAGACCGCGGCACTGAATATCTGGCGAGCGTGCGTTTCTCGGGCCTGATCCGCGAAACGGCCGGTGCAGCGGCCGAGCCGTTCGCGGAAATCTGGAACCTGTCGAAGTCGACACGCACCGGCGAAGGCTGGCTACTCGCCGGTATCCAGCAGGTCGCACAGCACTGAACCGTGATCGCTGGCTGTCCGGCATAGACAGTCATCCAGCGAACGGACGTTACAATAGGAACCCGCGCAGGCACATCGCCGGCGCGGGTTTTTCTTTCCACTTCCGATGACCCTCGCCGCCAAGCCCTTCGCTGCCGCCGTCAACCATCTGCTCGCCCGCGAATCGTGGGCACGCGAGCGCCTCGCTCCCTACGCTGGCAAAACCGCACGACTCTCCTGTCCTCCCGTCACCCTGATGCTCATGGTCCAGCCCGACGGCTGTCTCGCCGCCATCGAGGAACGTGAGGCCCAGCAGTTCGACGTCACAGTCTCGGTGCCGGGCGAGGCGTTGCCGGCCTTCCTGCAAGGCGGCCAGGCCGCGGTCATGAAGCATGTGAAGATCGAAGGCGACGCCGAATTCGCTACGGTCATCGCCAGGCTTGCCGAGCATCTGCGCTGGGAGCCGGAAGAGGATCTCGCGCGGCTGGTAGGCGATGCACCGGCTTCGCGGCTCGCGGCGCTGGCGCGCTCAGCCGGCGACCACGCGCGGCGGACGGGGCGCAATCTGCTCGACTCGGTCGCCGAGTATCTGCTCGATGAAAATCCGCAACTGGTTCGGCGTGCGGCGCTGGAAGATTTCAACGCCGAACTGGCGCGTGCACGCGATGCGCTCGCTCGCGTCGAGAAACGCGTCGAACGTCTTGAACAGAAGGTTGAAGCCCGCGGCGCCGATGCGTCGGGCGGCGCCGCCATGTCGCGCGGCACGCGCTAGTCACCGGGCTTGACCATGCGTTTTCTGCGCTTTCTAAAAATATTCTTTACTGTCATCCGCTTCGGTCTCGACGAGATGATGCTGAGCCGCATCAACGATCGCCGCGTGCGGCTGTTGCTGCGTATCACCACGATTGGACGACGCTTCGATCAGCCACCTGGCGTCCGGTTGCGTCTTGCGCTCGAAAGCCTGGGCCCGATTTTCGTGAAGTTCGGCCAGGTGCTGTCGACGCGGCGCGATCTGTTGCCCGTCGATATCGCCAACGAACTCGCGAAGCTGCAGGACCAGGTGCCGCCGTTCGATTCCGACGTCGCCATTGCGATTGTCGAAAAGGCGCTCGGTGCGCCGGTCGGCGTGCTGTTCGACGATTTCGAGCGGGTCCCGGTGGCGAGCGCGTCGATTGCGCAGGTGCATTTTGCGAAGGTGAAAACCGGGCAGCACGTCGGTAAGGCCGTCGCGGTGAAGGTGCTGCGGCCGAACATGCTGCCGGTGATCGACTCGGACCTCGCGCTGATGCGCGATCTTGCGATGTGGGCAGAGCGTTTGTGGGCCGACGGCAAGCGTCTGAAGCCGCGCGAAGTGGTCGGCGAATTCGACAAGTATCTGCACGACGAACTCGACCTGATGCGCGAGGCCGCGAACGGCAGCCAGTTGCGCCGCAACTTTGTCGGCCTCGATCTGCTGCTCGTGCCCGAGATGTACTGGGAGTTCTGCACGCCCAGCGTGCTCGTGATGGAGCGGATGGTCGGTGTGCCGATCAGCCAGGTCGAGACGCTGCGGACCGCGGGGGTCGATATTCCAAAGCTGGCGCGTGAAGGTGTCGAGATCTTCTTCACGCAGGTGTTTCGCGACGGCTTCTTTCACGCCGACATGCACCCGGGCAACATCCAGGTGAGTCTTGATCCGGTGCATTTCGGACGGTATATCGCGCTGGATTTCGGCATCATCGGTGCGTTGTCGGATTTCGACAAAAACTATCTGGCGCAGAACTTCCTTGCCTTTTTCAAGCGCGACTATCACCGTGTCGCGACCCTGCACCTGGAGTCCGGCTGGGTGCCGGCGACCACGCGCGTCGAAGAACTGGAGAGTGCAATCCGGGCGGTCTGCGAACCCTACTTCGACCGGGCGCTGAAGGATATTTCGCTGGGGCAGGTGTTGCTGCGCCTGTTCTCGACGTCGCGCCGTTTCAATGTCGAGATTCAGCCGCAACTGGTGCTGCTGCAAAAGACGATGCTGAACGTTGAAGGCCTTGGCCGCTCGCTGGATCCGGAACTGGATCTGTGGAAGACAGCGAAGCCTTACCTCGAACGCTGGATGAACGAGCAGATCGGCCTTTCCGGCTGGTACGAGCGGCTTAAGATTGAGGCACCGCAATGGAGCAAGACGCTGCCGCAGCTGCCGCGCCTTATCCATCACATGCTGGCGTCCCGCCACGACGCCCTGCAGCACGGGCACAACGACGACATCATGCGTCTCATCCTGCTGGAGCAGAAGCGGACCAACCGGCTCTTGCAGGGCTTGCTGATGTTCGGCATTGCCGCGGGCGTCGGCGCGGTGCTCGCGCGGTTGTGGCTGGTCATGCTTTACGGCGGCTAGGCTCAGGAAAACTGGCGACACGCGGCAAAGTGCGGCGAAAGACCGCGAGACGTCGCGAAACGCAGTGAGACATATCGATGAATGATCCGACCCGGCCTTCAAGGCCACCAGCGCCATCCGCCCCGGCCGCGCCAGACTTCGCCACGCGCGACCCCAACTCGCCGGCATTCTGGGACGAGCGGTTCGAACGCGGTTACACGCCGTGGGATCAGGCTGGCGTGCCGGCGGCGTTCCAGTCGTTTGCGGCGCGGCACGTCGGCGCGCCGGTGCTCATTCCAGGCTGCGGCAACGCCTGGGAGGCGCTGTTGCTTGCCCGGCAGGGCTGGCAGGTTCGCGCGATCGACTTCGCACTGGGCGCGGTCGCCGCCGCACGCAAACAGCTGGGCGCGCATGGCGACGTGGTCGAGCAGGCGGATTTCTTTGCGTACGAGCCACCGTTCACGCCTGGCTGGATCTA